>NZ_CP109017.1:973500-1298000 GCF_036226765.1 Streptomyces sp. NBC_00670 | reverse complement strand
GTTCCGCTCCGACCACGCGGCCGAGCACCTGGAGTGGGTCGAGGCCCTGAACCACATGATCAACAAGACGGAAACGGAAGGCGCACGATGACCACCTCCACAAGGGGAGCCAAGGTTCCCGCCGTACTCGTCCTGGAGGACGGCCGTATCTTCCGCGGCCGTGCCTACGGGGCCGTGGGGGAGACCTTCGGCGAAGCGGTGTTCTCCACCGGCATGACCGGCTACCAGGAGACCCTGACCGACCCCTCGTACCGCCGCCAGGTCGTCGTGATGACCGCCCCGCACGTCGGCAACACCGGCGTCAACGACGAGGACCCCGAGTCCCGGCAGATCTGGGTCGCCGGCTACGTCGTGCGGGACCCCGCGCGCGTGCCCTCCAGCTGGCGCAACCGGCGCACCCTCGACGAGGAGCTGGCCGGCCAGGGCGTCGTCGGCATCTCCGGCATCGACACCCGCGCCCTCACCCGCCATCTGCGCGAGCGCGGCGCCATGCGCGTCGGCATCTTCAGCGGCGACGCCGTGCGGGACGACGTCACCCTGCTGGCCCGGGTCCAGGAGGCCCCCCAGATGAAGGGCGCCAGCCTCTACGAGGAGGTCACCACCCCGGAGGCGTACGTCGTCCCGGCGCAGGGTGAGAAGAAGTTCACCGTCGCCGCGATCGACCTCGGCATCAAGGGCATGACCCCCCACCGCATGGCCGAGCGCGGCATCGAGGTGCACGTCCTGCCCGCCACCGCCACGCTCGACGAGGTCTACGCGGTCGCCCCGGACGGCGTGTTCTTCTCCAACGGCCCGGGCGACCCGGCCACCGCCGACCACCCCGTCTCGCTCATGCGGGGCGTCCTGGAGCGCGGCACGCCGCTGTTCGGCATCTGTTTCGGCAACCAGCTCCTCGGCCGCGCCCTCGGCTTCGGCACCTACAAGCTGAAGTACGGCCACCGCGGCATCAACCAGCCCGTGCAGGACCGTACGACCGGCAAGGTCGAGGTCACCGCGCACAACCACGGCTTCGCCGTCGACGCCCCCACCGACAAGGTCTCCGAGACCCCCTTCGGCCGCGCCGAGGTCTCCCACGTCTGCCTCAACGACAACGTGGTGGAGGGCCTCCAGCTCCTCGACAAGCCGGCCTTCAGCGTCCAGTACCACCCCGAGGCGGCGGCCGGACCGCACGACGCCGCCTACCTGTTCGACCGTTTCACGTCTTTGATGGAGGGCCAGCGTGCCTAAGCGCACCGATATCCAGTCCGTCCTGGTCATCGGCTCCGGCCCGATCGTCATCGGCCAGGCCGCCGAGTTCGACTACTCCGGCACCCAGGCGTGCCGCGTCCTCAAGGCCGAGGGCCTGCGGGTGATCCTGGTCAACTCCAACCCGGCGACGATCATGACCGACCCGGAGATCGCCGACGCCACCTACGTCGAGCCGATCACCCCGGAGTTCGTCGAGAAGATCATCGCCAAGGAGAACCCCGACGCGCTGCTGCCCACCCTGGGCGGTCAGACGGCCCTGAACACGGCGATCTCCCTGCACGAGAACGGCGTCCTGGAGAAGTACGGCGTCGAGCTGATCGGCGCCAACGTGGCGGCCATCCACAAGGGCGAGGACCGCGACCAGTTCAAGCTGGTCGTCGAGGAGGTCCGCAAGAAGATCGGGCACGGCGAGTCCGCCCGCTCGGTCATCTGCCACACCATGGACGACGTCCTCCAGGGCGTCGACACCCTCGGCGGCTACCCCGTCGTCGTCCGTCCCTCCTTCACCATGGGCGGCGCCGGCTCCGGCTTCGCCCACGACGAGGAGGAGTTGCGCCGCATCGCCGGCACCGGCCTCACCCTCTCGCCGACCACCGAGGTGCTCCTGGAGGAGTCCATCCTCGGCTGGAAGGAGTACGAGCTGGAGCTGATGCGCGACCGGAACGACAACGTCGTGGTCGTCTGCTCCATCGAGAACTTCGACCCCATGGGCGTGCACACCGGTGACTCCATCACCGTCGCCCCGGCGATGACGCTCACCGACCGCGAGTACCAGATCCTGCGCGACATGGGCATCGCGATCATCCGCGAGGTCGGCGTCGACACCGGCGGCTGCAACATCCAGTTCGCGGTCAACCCGGAAGACGGCCGGGTCATCGTCATCGAGATGAACCCCCGGGTGTCGCGGTCCTCGGCGCTCGCCTCCAAGGCGACCGGTTTCCCCATTGCCAAGATCGCCGCCAAGCTCGCCGTCGGCTACACCCTCGACGAGATCCCCAACGACATCACCGAGCAGACCCCGGCCTCCTTCGAACCCACGCTCGACTACGTCGTCGTCAAGGCCCCGCGGTTCGCCTTCGAGAAGTTCCCCTCCGCCGACTCCACGCTGACCACCACCATGAAGTCGGTCGGCGAGGCCATGGCGATCGGCCGGAACTTCACCGAGGCCTTCCAGAAGGCGCTGCGCTCCCTGGAGAAGAAGGGCAGCCAGTTCACCTTCGTCGGCGACCCCGGCGACAAGGCGGCGCTCCTCGAAGAGGCCGTGCGCCCCACCGACGGCCGGATCAACGCCGTCATGGGCGCCATCCGCGCGGGCGCCACCCCCGAGGAGGTCTTCGAGGCCACCAAGATCGACCCCTGGTTCGTCGACCAGCTCTACCTCCTCAAGGAGATCGCCGACGAGCTCGCCTCCGTCGAGCGCCTGGACGCCGGTCTGCTCGCCGAGGCCAAGCGGCACGGCTTCTCCGACCAGCAGATCGGCGAGATCCGCGGCCTGCGCGAGGACGTGGTGCGCGAGGTGCGGCACGCGCTGGGCGTACGCCCCGTCTACAAGACGGTCGACACCTGCGCCGCCGAGTTCGCCGCCCGGACGCCGTACTTCTACTCCTCCTACGACGAGGAGAGCGAGGTCGCCCCGCGCGAGAAGCCCGCGGTGATCATCCTGGGCTCGGGTCCGAACCGCATCGGCCAGGGCATCGAGTTCGACTACTCCTGCGTCCACGCCTCCTTCGCGCTGAGCGACGCCGGCTACGAGACCGTGATGGTCAACTGCAACCCGGAGACCGTCTCCACCGACTACGACACCTCCGACCGGCTCTACTTCGAGCCGCTCACCCTGGAGGACGTCCTGGAGATCGTCCACGCCGAGCAGCAGGCCGGCCCCGTCGCGGGCGTCCTGGTCCAGCTCGGCGGCCAGACCCCGCTCGGCCTCTCGCAGGCCCTCAAGGACAACGGCGTGCCCGTCGTCGGCACCTCCCCGGAGGCCATCCACGCCGCCGAGGACCGCGGCGCCTTCGGCCGCGTGCTCGCCGAGGCCGGACTGCCCGCCCCCAAGCACGGCACCGCCACCACCTTCGCCGAGGCCAAGTCCATCGCCGACGAGATCGGCTACCCGGTGCTGGTGCGGCCCTCCTACGTGCTCGGCGGACGCGGCATGGAGATCGTCTACGACGAGACCCGGCTGGCGGCGTACATCGCCGAGTCCACCGAGATCAGCCCCTCCCGGCCGGTCCTGGTCGACCGCTTCCTCGACGACGCCATAGAGATCGACGTCGACGCCCTCTACGACGGCACCGAGCTCTACCTCGGCGGCGTCATGGAGCACATCGAGGAGGCCGGCATCCACTCCGGCGACTCCGCCTGCGCCCTGCCCCCGATCACCCTCGGCGGCTACGACATCAAGCGGCTGCGCGCCTCCACCGAGGCCATCGCACGCGGGGTCGGCGTCCGCGGACTGATCAACATCCAGTTCGCGCTCTCCGGCGACATCCTCTACGTCCTGGAGGCCAACCCGCGCGCCTCCCGCACGGTGCCCTTCACCTCCAAGGCGACCGCGGTGCCGCTGGCCAAGGCCGCCGCCCGCATCTCGCTCGGCGCCACCGTCGCCGAACTGCGCGCCGAGGGGCTCCTGCCGAGGAACGGCGACGGCGGCACCCTGCCGCTGGACGCGCCGATCTCCGTCAAGGAGGCCGTACTGCCCTGGAGCCGCTTCCGGGACACCTCCGGTCGCGGCGTCGACACCGTGCTCGGCCCCGAGATGCGTTCCACCGGCGAGGTCATGGGCATCGACTCCGTCTTCGGCACGGCGTACGCCAAGTCGCAGGCCGGCGCCTACGGCCCGCTGCCCACCAAGGGCCGCGCGTTCATCTCGGTCGCCAACCGCGACAAGCGCTCCATGATCTTCCCGGCCCGCGAACTGGTCGCCCACGGCTTCGAACTGCTCGCCACCTCCGGCACCGCCGAGGTGCTGCGGCGCAACGGCATCGACGCCACCGTCGTGCGCAAGCAGTCCGAGGGCCCCGGCCCGAACGGCGAGAAGACCATCGTCCAGTACATCCACGACGGCGAGGTCGACCTCATCGTCAACACCCCGTACGGCACCGGCGGCCGCCTCGACGGCTACGAGATCCGCACGGCGGCCGTGTCCCGCTCCGTGCCCTGCCTGACGACGGTCCAGGCGCTGGCCGCCGCCGTCCAGGGCATCGACGCCCTCCACGCCGGCGGCGTAGGGGTGCGCTCCTTGCAGGAACACGCCGAATTCCTGACCGCGGCCCGCGACTGACGGACGAGGGGGACACCGGAAACGGTGTCCCCCTCCTCATGAGGACACGACACCCACATGTACCCGCTCTTCTTCCGGCTCGTCTTCTCCCGCATGGACCCGGAACGCGCGCACCACCTGGCGGTGCGCTGGATCCGCCTCGTCGCCCGCGTCCCCGTGCTGCGCACGTTCGTCGCGGCGGCCCTCGCCCCCCGCCACAAGGAACTGCGCACCGAGGCGCTGGGGCTGCGCCTGCACAGTCCCTTCGGGCTCGCCGCCGGCTTCGACAAGAACGCCGTCGCCGTCGACGGACTGGCGATGCTCGGCTTCGACCACGTCGAGATCGGCACCGTCACCGGCGAACCGCAGCCCGGCAACCCGAAAAAGCGGCTGTTCCGCCTGGTGCCGGACCGGGCGCTGATCAACCGCATGGGCTTCAACAACGACGGCTCCGCCGCCGTCGCCGCCCGCCTGGCCGCCCGCACCCCCGTCTTCCGTACGGTGCTCGGCGTCAACATCGGCAAGACCAAGGTCGTCCCGGAGGGAGAGGCCGCCGCCGACTACGTGAAGTCCGCCGAGCGGCTCGCCCCGCACGCGGACTACCTCGTCGTCAACGTCTCCTCGCCCAACACCCCCGGCCTGCGCGACCTCCAGGCCACCGAGGCGCTGCGCCCGCTGCTGACCGCCGTCCGGGAGGCCGCCGACCGCGCGGTGACCGGACGCCGGGTGCCCCTGCTGGTCAAGATCGCGCCCGACCTGGCCGACGAGGACGTGGACGCCGTCGCCGACCTCGCCGTGGAACTCGGCCTGGACGGGATCATCGCCACCAACACCACCATCGCCCGCGAGGGCCTCGGACTGCGCGCCGACGCCTCGGTGGTGAAGGAGACCGGCGGGCTTTCCGGCGCCCCGCTCAAGGAACGCTCCCTTCAGGTGCTGCGCCGCCTGCACGCGCGCGTGGGCGACCGCGTCACCCTGGTCGGCGTCGGCGGCGTCGAGGACGCCGAGGACGTCTGGCAGCGCATCCTGGCCGGCGCCACCCTGGTCCAGGGCTACAGCGCCTTCATCTACCAGGGCCCCTTCTGGGGCCGCGCGATCCACAAGGGCCTCGCCGCCCGCCTGCGCACCAGCCCGTACGCCACCCTCGCCGACGCGGTCGGCGCCGACGTGAGGAAGCACGCATGACGGTGATGGAACCCTTCGGCGCACGGCTGCGCCGTGCCATGGACGAGCGCGGCCCGCTGTGCGTCGGCATCGACCCGCACGCCTCCCTGCTGGCCGACTGGGGCCTGAACGACGACGTGACCGGCCTGGAGCGGTTCAGCCGCACGGTCGTCGAGGCCGTGGCCGACCGGGTCGCCGTCCTGAAGCCGCAGAGCGCGTTCTTCGAGCGTTTCGGCTCGCGCGGCATCGCCGTCCTGGAGAAGTCGGTCCAGGAGGCGCGGGCGGCCGGCGCCCTCGTCGTCATGGACGCCAAGCGCGGCGACATCGGCTCCACCATGGCCGCCTACGCCGAGGCGTTCCTGCACAAGGACGCGCCCCTGTACTCGGACGCGCTCACCGTCTCGCCGTACCTGGGCTACGGGTCGCTGCGACCGGCCGTGGAGCTGGCCCGGGAGAGCGGCGCCGGGCTCTTCGTCCTCGCGCTCACCTCCAACCCGGAGGGCGGCGAGGTGCAGCACGCGGTGCGCGCCGGGGACGGCGGGGGCCGGAACGTGGGCGCCACGGTCCTGGCGCACCTGGCCGCCGAAAACGCGGGGGAGGAGCCGCTGGGCTCCTTCGGCGCGGTCGTCGGCGCGACGCTCGGCGACCTGTCGTCGTACGACCTGGCGATCAACGGCCCACTCCTGGCGCCCGGCATCGGCGCCCAGGGCGCCACGCCGGCCGATCTCCCGCGCGTCTTCGGCGCGGCGCTGCGCGACGTGGTGCCCAACGTCAGCCGGGGCGTGCTCCGGCACGGGCCCGACGCCGGGGCGCTGCGGACGGCCTCGGACCGCTTCGCGGAGGAGGTCAGGGCGGTTGTGGCGGCCTCTTGACAGCACTTGAGCCTGAATACAGGCTCAAATCCGGGCCGGTATGCCGTAAATGTCGGGCTCGACAGAGGCTGACCAGGACTTTTCCGCTGTTCTCGCTGACTCTCGCGGACTTGACCGCTAGTCTCCGTCGAGAGTGAACGGGCAAGCGTGTTGCTCGTGGCTCACCTGGTGTGGGACGACTAGGTTCCTCACCGGTCCGTATCCGACAGTTCGACATCCGAGGTGACGTAGGCGTGGCTCTTCCGCCCCTTACCCCCGAACAGCGCGCAGCCGCGCTCGAAAAGGCCGCCGCGGCTCGCCGGGAGCGGGCCGAGGTGAAGAATCGACTCAAGCACTCCGGCGCCTCCCTTCACGAGGTCATCCAGCAGGGCCAGAAGAACGACGTCATCGGCAAGATGAAGGTCTCCGCACTCCTGGAGTCCCTGCCGGGCGTGGGCAAGGTCCGCGCCAAGCAGATCATGGAGCGGCTCGGCATCTCCGAGAGCCGCCGGGTCCGCGGCCTCGGCTCCAACCAGATCGCCTCCCTGGAGCGCGAGTTCGGGAGCCAGGCCGGCTGAGTCCGGGGCACCCCGGGATTGCTGGAATAATCGCCGCATGGCTGTAACACCCCGGGGGACGACCCCCGTACCCCCGGACGCACGTCCGCGGCTGACCGTGCTCTCCGGCCCCTCCGGGGTCGGCAAGAGCACGGTCGTCGCTCATATGCGCAAGGAGCACCCCGAGGTCTGGCTCTCGGTGTCGGCGACGACCCGGACGCCCCGCCCCGGGGAGAAGCACGGGGTCCACTACTTCTTCGTCACCGACGAGGAGATGGACAAGCTGATCGCCAACGGCGAGCTCCTGGAGTGGGCCGAGTTCGCCGGCAACCGCTACGGCACGCCGCGCGCCGCCGTGGCGGAGCGGCTGGAGGCCGGCGAACCCGTCCTCCTCGAGATCGACCTCCAGGGCGCCCGGCTGGTCCGCGAGTCCATGCCGGAGGCCCAGCTGGTGTTCCTGGCCCCGCCCACCTGGGAGGAGCTGGTGCGCCGGCTCACCGGTCGCGGCACGGAGCCGCCCGAGGTGATCGAGCGCCGGCTGGAGGCCGCGAAGATCGAACTCGCGGCCGAGTCGGAGTTCGACGTGACCCTTGTCAACACCTCCGTCGAGGACGTGGCGCGCGAGCTGCTAGCCTTGATGGACGTAGTGTGATCGTTTTCTTCGATCCCATCCCCCTTTTCGGAAGGTAGAGCGTGTCCTCTTCCATCACCGCGCCCGAGGGCATCATCAACCCGCCGATCGACGAGCTCCTCGAGGCCACCGACTCGAAGTACAGCCTCGTGATCTACGCGGCCAAGCGGGCCCGCCAGATCAACGCGTACTACTCGCAGCTCGGCGAGGGCCTCCTCGAGTACGTCGGTCCGCTCGTCGACACCCACGTCCACGAGAAGCCGCTCTCGATCGCCCTGCGCGAGATCAACGCCGGTCTGCTGACCTCCGAGGCCGTCGAGGGCCCGGCGCAGTAAGTGCGGTCACGGCGGCCAGATTTCGTGGTCGGATTTTCAGACTGCAGCTGGTTTTTCCACAGGCCCGGCAGCGCGACTGCCGGGCCTGTGGTGTGTCATGGAACCCGTACGCCGACGAGCCGAGGCGTACGGGTGTCGAGAACGGGGAGGCCCGGTGAACCCGGTGAGCAAGCCCAAGGTCGTCCTGGGGGTCAGTGGCGGTATCGCCGCCTACAAGGCGTGCGAGCTGCTGCGCCGGCTGACCGAGTCCGGCCATGACGTCCGTGTCGTCCCCACCGCCTCCGCGCTGCACTTCGTCGGCGCCGCCACCTGGTCCGCGCTCTCCGGCAACCCGGTCTCCACCGAGGTCTGGGACGACGTCCACGAGGTGCCGCACGTGCGCATCGGCCAGGCCGCCGACCTCGTCGTGGTCGCCCCGGCCACCGCCGACACGCTGGCCAGGGCGGCCCACGGCCTCGCCGACGACCTGCTGACCAACACCCTGCTCACCGCCCGCTGCCCGGTCGTCTTCGCCCCCGCGATGCACACCGAGATGTGGGAGCACCCCGCCACCCGGGAGAACGTGGCGACGCTGCGCCGCCGGGGCGCCGTCGTGATCGAGCCCGCCGTCGGCCGGCTCACCGGCGTCGACACCGGCAAGGGCCGGCTGCCCGACCCGGCCGAGATCTTCGAGGTGTGCCGCCGCGTCCTGGCCCGGGGGGCGGCCGAACCCGACCTGGCGGGGCGGCACATCGTGGTCAGCGCCGGCGGCACCCGGGAACCGCTCGACCCGGTCCGCTTCCTCGGCAACCGCTCCTCCGGCAAGCAGGGCTACGCCCTGGCCCGCACCGCCGCCGCGCGGGGCGCCCGGGTCACGCTGATCGCCGCCAACGCCGCGCTGCCCGACCCCGCGGGCGTCGACGTCGTCCCGGTGGGCACGGCGGTCCAGCTGCGCGAGGCCGTGCTCAAGGCGGCCGCCGACGCCGACGCCGTCGTCATGGCCGCCGCGGTCGCCGACTTCCGCCCCGCCACCTACGCCGCCGGCAAGATCAAGAAGAAGGACGGCCAGGAGCCCGAACCGGTCGCGCTGGTGCGCAATCCGGACGTTCTCGCGGAGATATCGGCCGACCGGGCGCGGCCCGGGCAGGTGATCGTGGGCTTCGCCGCCGAGACGGACGACGTCCTCGCCAACGGCCGCGCCAAGCTGGCGCGCAAGGGCTGCGACCTGCTCGTCGTCAACGAGGTGGGGGAGCACCGCACCTTCGGCGCCGAGGAGAACGAGGCGGTGGTCCTGGGCGCCGACGGCAGTGAAACCCCCGTGCCGCACGGGCCGAAGGAGGCCCTGGCCGACACCGTCTGGGACCTCGTGGCCACGCGCCTCACCTGAACGCGCCGGCCGTCCGGCGGACCCGCCCACTCCGCTCGCGCACCGTGTCCGGGCCCCTGGAAAGCGGGCCCGGCATTGGGCAGAATGCCCGTGCCGCAGGTCACAGTGGGCCCGAGAGGCGAGACGGGTGGGCCCGTGGCCGGGCATGACCGATAAACTGTCACCGGACGTTGCCGGGCGCAGCTCCCGGCCCGTCCACCAATGATCAGCCAGCAGCCGCTGCAACCCCAGGGAGCGTTGTGTCCCGTCGCCTGTTCACCTCGGAGTCAGTCACCGAGGGTCACCCGGACAAGATCGCTGACCAGATCAGTGACACCATTCTCGATGCGCTCCTGAAGGAGGACCCGACCTCCCGGGTCGCCGTGGAGACGCTGATCACCACCGGCCTGGTGCACGTGGCCGGCGAGGTCACGACCAAGGCGTACGCGGACATCGCGACGCTGGTGCGCAACACGATCCTCGGGATCGGCTACGACTCGTCCAAGAAGGGCTTCGACGGCGCCTCCTGCGGTGTCTCCGTCTCCATCGGCGCGCAGTCCCCCGACATCGCCCAGGGTGTGGACGCCGCCTACGAGAACCGGGTCGAGGGCGACGACGACGAGCTGGACCGGCAGGGCGCCGGCGACCAGGGCCTGATGTTCGGCTACGCCTCGGACGAGACGCCCACGCTGATGCCGCTGCCGATCTTCCTGGCGCACCGGCTGTCCAAGCGCCTGTCCGAGGTCCGCAAGAACGGCACCATCCCCTACCTGCGCCCGGACGGCAAGACGCAGGTCACCATCGAGTACGACGGCGACAAGGCGGTCCGCCTGGACACCGTCGTCGTCTCCTCCCAGCACGCAAGCGACATCGACCTGGAGTCGCTGCTCGCCCCCGACATCCGCGAGTTCGTCGTCGAGCCGGAGCTGAAGGCCCTGCTGGACGACGGCATCAAGCTGGAGACCGAGGGCTACCGCCTGCTGGTCAACCCGACCGGCCGCTTCGAGATCGGCGGCCCGATGGGCGACGCCGGCCTCACCGGCCGCAAGATCATCATCGACACCTACGGCGGCATGGCCCGCCACGGCGGCGGCGCCTTCTCCGGCAAGGACCCGTCCAAGGTCGACCGCTCGGCCGCCTACGCGATGCGCTGGGTCGCCAAGAACGTGGTCGCCGCGGGCCTGGCCTCCCGCTGCGAGGTCCAGGTCGCCTACGCGATCGGCAAGGCCGAGCCGGTGGGCCTCTTCGTGGAGACCTTCGGCACCGCCAAGGTCGACGCGGAGAAGATCGAGGCCGCCATCGGCGAGGTCTTCGACCTCCGCCCGGCCGCCATCATCCGCGACCTCGACCTGCTCCGCCCGATCTACGCCCAGACGGCGGCGTACGGCCACTTCGGCCGCGAACTCGCCGA
Organism: Streptomyces sp. NBC_00670; assembly: GCF_036226765.1. Classification (NCBI taxonomy): domain Bacteria; kingdom Bacillati; phylum Actinomycetota; class Actinomycetes; order Kitasatosporales; family Streptomycetaceae; genus Streptomyces; species Streptomyces sp. NBC_00670. The sequence goes on along the minus strand of NZ_CP109017.1, from coordinate 1,287,199 downwards.
CTTCACCTGGGAACGCACGGACCGGGTGGACGCGCTGCGCGAGGCTGCGGGTCTCTGACCCGAGCGCTTCCAGCCGTTTCCGCGAGCCCGGCCCCTCCCCGGGGGCCGGGCCCGCGGCATGCGGACACCCCGTCCGTTGTCAGTGGCCTTTGGTAAGAATGCTGGTGTGAGCAGCGAGGACGGGACGGTGGGGGCCGGGGGTGAGGGTGTGCCGCCGGAGCAGCTCGCGTTGATTCGCGAGAGTGTGCGCAAGGCCAAGGTGCCCCGGGCCAAGCCGCGTACCTGGCGCGGTGCGGCGCTGGCCAAGGAGCTGCCGGTGGCCCGGGTGCTCGTCGACAAGGGTGTGCTGCACCTCGACCGGTACTTCGACTACGCCGTGCCCGAGGAGCTGGACGAAGCCGCGCAGCCCGGGGTGCGGGTGCGCGTGCGGTTCGGCGCCGGGGGGCGCACGGTGCGGGAGGGGCGGCGCGAGGGCGGGAGCCTCATCGACGGGTTCCTGATCGAGCGGGTCGCCGAGTCCGACTACGCCGGGCCGCTGGCCGCCCTCGCCCAGGTCGTGTCGCCGGAACCCGTGCTCGACCCCGAGCTGCTGGGGCTCGCCCGCGCCGTCGCCGACCGGTACGCGGGCAGCCTCGCCGACGTGCTGCAGCTGGCGGTGCCGCCCCGGCACGCCCGCGCCGAGGCCCGCGCGTCGGACCCGCCACCGGCCGTGCCGGCGCCGCCCGAGCCCGGCAGCTGGCGGCGTTACGGACGGGGCGAGGGCTTTCTGCGCGCCCTGGCCACCGGCGGTGCGCCACGGGCGGTGTGGACGGCGCTGCCAGGACCCGAGTGGGCCGAGGAGATCGCCCGGGCCGTGGCGGCGACGCTCGCCTCGGGCCGGGGCGCACTCGTCGTCGTCCCGTCCGGGCGGCCCGCGGGCCGGGTCGACGCCGCGCTCACCGCCCTGCTGGGCGAGGGACAGCACGTGGTGCTGACCGCCGACGCGGGACAGGAACGGCGCTACCGCGAGTGGCTCGCCGTACGCCGGGGAGCGGTGCGGGCCGTCGTCGGGACCCGCGCCGCGATGTTCGCACCGGTACGCGACCTCGGCCTGGTCGTCGTCTGGGACGACGGCGACTCCGGGCACAGCGACGACCACGCGCCCTTCCCGCACGTCCGGGAGGTGCTGGAGCTGCGCGCCACCCGCGACCGGTGCGCGTTCCTGCTCGGCGGCTGGAGCTGCACGGTGGAGGCCGCGCAGCTGGTGGAGAGCGGCTGGGCCGCGCCGCTGGTCGCCGACCGCGAACAGGTGCGCGCCGCCGCGCCGCTGGTGCGGACCGTCGGGGACCAGGACCTGGCCCGTGACGAGGCCGCCCGGGCCGCCCGGCTCCCCACGCTCGCCTGGCAGACGCTTCGCGAGGGGCTGCGGCACGGGCCCGTGCTGATCCAGGTGCCGCGACGCGGGTACGTACCCCGGCTGGCCTGCGCCCAGTGCCGGGAACCCGCCCGCTGCGGGCGCTGCGCCGGGCCGCTGGAGGCACGGGACGCCGGCGAGCTGCGGTGCGTGTGGTGCGGCACCGAGGAGCCGGCCTGGCACTGCCCCGAGTGCGGCGGGTTCCGGCTGCGGGCGCAGATCGTGGGCGCGCGCCGGACGGCGGAGGAACTGGGGCGGGCGTTCCCGGCGGTGCCGGTGCGCACGTCGGGGCGCGAGCACGTACTGGACACGGTGCCGGGGACACCCGCGCTGGTGGTGAGCACGCCAGGGGCCGAGCCGGTCGCCGAGGGCGGGTACGCGGCCGCGCTGCTGCTCGACGGCTGGGCGATGCTCGGCCGGCCGGACCTGCGGGCCGGCGAGGAGGCGCTGCGGCGGTGGATCGGCGCGGCCGCGCTGGTCCGGCCGCAGCCGGCCGGGGGCACGGTGGTGGTCGTCGCCGAGCCCACGCTGCGGCCCGTGCAGGCGCTGGTGCGGTGGGATCCGGCCGGGCACGCGGTGCGGGAGCTCGGGGAGCGGCGCGAGCTGGGATTCCCGCCGGTGTTCCGCATGGCGGCGGTGACGGGACCGGTGGGCGCGGTGACGGAGTTCCTGGAGGTGGTCGAGCTGCCCGGGGACGCGGAGACACTGGGCCCGGTCCCGGTCACCGCCCCGGCCGGCGCCGTCCCGCCGACGGCGGCGGAACGCGCGCTGGTCCGCGTCCCACCGGGCAGCGGAGCGGACCTCGCGGCGGCCCTGAAGACGGCACAGGCGGCCCGGATGGCTCGGGGCGCGGGCGCGGAGGTGCGCATCCGGATCGATCCACCGGACATCGGCTGACGGCCCCGTATCCATTGCCCACTCCGTCCCGGGACGGAGCCCCGGCTGCGACAACGCACCAGGGGCCAGGGCGGACACCCGGCGACAACGCACCGGGCCCCGGGGCAGAGCCCCGGGCGACACCGCGCCCGGGGCTCCGCGTGGCGTCAGCCGTTGCGGGGGGTGGGGAACGCCGGAGGCCGGGGGTCGTCGCGGAGCGACGGACTGCCCGCCTTCGGCTGCGTCGGCATCGCCCGCGCCGCCGGCACCGTGGGCAGCCCGGAGCCGACGTTGACCGGCCGGGGCGACCCCGCCGGCTCCGCCGTGCGCTCCGCCTCGGCGGCGGCCTGCGCCGCCGCCCTGCGCGCACCGTAGCGCCGGTGCACCGCCTGTTTCGTGACCCCGAGCGCGGAGCCCACCGCGTCCCACGAGAAGCCCAGGGAGCGGTCGAAGTCCACGGCCGCCGTGACCAGGGTCTCGACGCTGTCCCGCAGTTCCTGCGCGAGGCGGACGGTCGGGGCGGGGGCCCGCCCGTAGACGACGAAGCCCGCGGAGGGGCCGGAGCGGCGCGGACGGTAGACGTTGCCGAGCTGGGCGGTGAGCGTGCGCAGCGCGTCCACCTGCCGGCGGACCCGCTCGATGTCCCGCACCAGCAAGTGCAGGCTGGCCCGGGCCTGGGCGTCGTGGGTTGCGTGGTCGGCCATGAACAAGCCTCTCGAACCGGCGATGAGGAGATGAGGGAATGAGTGGAGGAAGAGATGAGTAGCGGAAGAGACGGTGCAGCAGGGTCTGGACCGGGCGGGCCGATCCGTCGGGGTCAACTCCTTCTTGACCAACGCGTTTTTGCGTGACTGGTCACGGTGTGGGGGCGCGGAAGCATTCCCGTACGCCCGCCGGACCCGCCCGCACCCCCCCGGCCCGGCCCGGTACCGGGCCACGCCCGGCGCTGTCGGTACCGGGCCATAGACTGGGACGACTTCGCCGCCGGTACGCAACTCTGCCCGAGAGGCCGACACACCCGTATGAAGCTCGTCTTCGCAGGCACCCCCGAGGTCGCCGTCCCCGCCCTGGACGCCCTGATCGCCTCCGGGCGGCACGAGGTCGCCGCGGTCGTCACCCGCCCCGACGCCCCGGCCGGACGGGGCCGTCGGCTGATCGCCAGCCCCGTCGCCGAGCGGGCCGAGGAGGCCGGCATCGAGGTGCTCAAGCCGCGCCGGCCCCGCGACGAGGACTTCCTGGCCCGGCTGCGCGAGATCGCCCCCGACTGCTGCCCCGTCGTCGCCTACGGCGCCCTGCTGCCCCGCGTCGCCCTCGACGTCCCGGCCCACGGCTGGGTCAACCTGCACTTCTCGCTGCTGCCCGCCTGGCGCGGTGCCGCCCCCGTGCAGCACTCCCTCATGGCGGGCGACGAGATCACCGGCGCCTCCACCTTCCTGATCGAGGAGGGGCTCGACTCGGGTCCGGTCTACGGCACCGTCACCGAGGAGATCCGCCCCACCGACACCAGCGGCGACCTGCTCACCCGGCTCGCCTTCGCCGGCTCCGGACTGCTGGCCGCCACCATGGACGGCATCGAGGACGGCACCCTCAAGGCCGTACCGCAGCCCGCCGAGGGCGTCACCCTCGCTCCGAAGATCACCGTGGAGGACGCGCGCGTCGACTGGTCCGCCCCCGCCCTCCGCGTCGACCGTGTCGTCCGCGGCTGCACCCCCGCCCCCGGTGCCTGGACGACCTTCCGCGGCGAGCGGCTCAAGCTCATCCAGCTCACCCTCGCTCCCGAGCGCACCGACCTCGCCCCGGGCGCCCTCGCCGTCGGCAAGAACAGCGTCCACGTCGGCACGGGCTCGTACGCCGTCGAGCTGCTGTGGGTGCAGGCGCAGGGCAAGAAGCCGATGCGCGCGGCCGACTGGGCGCGTGGCGTGCGGATCGCCGAGGAGGAGCGGCTCGGCGGCTGACGGCGGGGGGCGGCGCGTCGCGACGGCTGGGCAGGTGCGCCCGCCGGCGCCGCCCGAGCACGGTCGGTGCGCCCGGCCACGGCCGGAGGGCCTGGACGCGGCCCGTACGCTCGCCGCCGGGTGCCCGGCGCACACCGCGTAGGCTGGGCGGACAGCCCGTTCTGCGACCCGGAGCACCTTTTTCGTGAGCGATCAGCCCCGCCGTCCCCGTAAGCCCGGCAAGCCCTACCGCCGGCCCCAGAAGGACCCCGTCCGCATCCTCGCCTTCGAGGCGCTGCGCGCGGTGGACGAACGGGACGCGTACGCCAACCTCGTCCTGCCCCCGCTGCTGCGCAAGGCCCGCGAGAAGGACGGCTTCGACGGCCGGGACGCCGCGCTGGCCACCGAGCTGGTCTACGGCACACTGCGCCGGCAGGGCACGTACGACGCCGTCCTCGCCGCCTGCGTCGACCGGCCGCTGCGCGAGGTGGACCCGCCGGTGCTCGACGTGCTCAGCCTCGGCGCCCACCAACTCCTCGGCACCCGCATCCCCACGCACGCCGCCGTCTCCGCCTCCGTCGAGCTGGCCCGCGTCGTGCTCGGCGACGGGCGGGCCAAGTTCGTCAACGCCGTGCTGCGCAAGGTCGCCCGGCACGACCTCGACGGCTGGCTGGAGCAGGTCGCGCCGCCGTACGACGAGGACCCCGAGGACCATCTCGCCGTCGTGCACTCGCACCCCCGCTGGATCGTCTCCGCGCTGTGGGACTCCCTCGGCGGCGGCCGGGCCGGCATCGAGGAGCTGCTCGAGGCCGACAACGAACGCCCCGAGGTCACCCTCGTCGCCCGTCCCGGCCGGGCCACCGCCGAGGAACTGCTGCGTGAGCCGGCCGCCGAGCCGGGGCGCTGGTCGCCGTACGCCGTCCGGCTCACCGAGGGCGGCGAGCCCGGGGCCGTCGAGGCCGTGCGCGAGGGGCGCGCGGGGGTGCAGGACGAGGGCAGTCAGCTCGTCGCGCTCGCCCTCGCCAACGCCCCCGTGGAGGGGCGCGACGCGCTGTGGCTCGACGGGTGCGCCGGGCCCGGCGGCAAGGCGGCGCTGCTCGCCGCGCTCGCCGCGGAGCGGGGGGCCGCGCTGGTCGCGGCGGAGAAGCAGCCGCACCGGGCGGGGCTGGTCGCCAACGCGTTGCACGGCAACCCCGGGCCGTACCAGGTGGTCACCGCCGACGGGACCCGGCCGGCGTGGCGGCCCGGGACGTTCGACCGGGTGCTGGTGGATGTGCCGTGCACCGGACTGGGGGCGCTGCGCAGGCGGCCGGAGGCGCGGTGGCGGCGCCGGCCGGAGGATCTGGACGGGTTCGCGCCGTTGCAGCGGGGGTTGCTGGAGATGGCGTTGCGGTCGGTGCGGGTGGGGGGTGTGGTGGGGTACGCGACGTGTTCGCCGCATCTCGCCGAGACGCGGGCGGTGGTGGGGGATGTGCTGAAGCGGCATCCGGGGGCGGAGTTGCTGGACGCGCGGCCGTTGTTGGTGGGAGTGCCCGCGCTGGGGGACGGGCCGGACGTGCAGTTGTGGCCGCACGTGCACGGTACGGACGCGATGTATCTGGCGCTGGTGCGCCGGGTTTCCTGAGGGGCGCGTCCAGAGGGTTTTCGCCCCCGCCGCCCCTACCCTCCCCCAAGCTCTCGGCTTCGCTCGAGCAGGGGGGACCCCCATCGTCCCTTCAAGGGGCTCCGCCCCTTGGACCCCGGCGCTTCAGAGCTCGGGTGGGTGAGGTTGTGGGGCGGGTGCGGGTGAGTGGGGGCTTGTCGCGCAGTTCCCCGCGCCCCTAGCGGGGGCGCGAGCAGCCCAGGACCACCCGCAGTCGCCGCATCACACGCACCCCCGAGCCCTGAGGCGCCCCGCAGGGCGAAGCCCGCGGCTTCGGCATGGGAGGCTTGAGGCATGGCCGTGCAGATCAACCCCAGCATCCTGTCCGCCGACTTCGCGCGTCTCGCCGACGAGGCGCGGGCGGTCGAGGGGGCCGACTGGCTCCACGTCGACGTCATGGACAACCACTTCGTCCCCAACCTCACGCTCGGCGTGCCGGTGGTGGAGTCGCTGGCCCGGGCGACGGACACCCCGTTGGACTGCCATCTGATGATCGAGGCCCCCGACCGCTGGGCGCCCCAGTACGTCGAGGCGGGCGCCTCCTCCGTCACCTTCCACGCGGAGGCGGCCGCGGCCCCCGTGCGGCTCGCCCGCGAGATCCGCGCCAAGGGCGCCCGCGCCTCCATGGCCCTGAAGCCCGCGACGCCGATCGAGCCGTACGAGGACCTGCTGCCCGAGCTCGACATGCTGCTGATCATGACGGTCGAGCCCGGCTTCGGTGGCCAGGCCTTCCTCGACATCATGCTGCCCAAGATCCGCCGCACCCGGGAGCTGATCGGCAAGCACGGCCTCGACCTGTGGCTCCAGGTCGACGGCGGCGTCTCGGCCGCCACGATCGAGCGCTGCGCGGAGGCGGGCGCGGACGTCTTCGTCGCCGGCAGCGCGGTCTACGGCGCCGACGACCCGGCCGCGGCGGTCCGCGCCCTGCGCACCCAGGCCGAGAACGTGACGGCGGGCGCTTCCTGGGCATGCGACCACTGAGCCAACGCGAGCTGAACGCCGACCGTCCGGGCTGATCGAGATCCACGGATCTGCAAGGATGAACGGCGAATCGAGAATGTGAACAGCAGCACAGCAGTGAGGAGATGGCCGTGTCGGGTATGTCGGCGGGCCGGTCGGCGATGCGGATGGGACCCGCTGAGCTGGTGCAGGCGGCGGCCATGGCACGCCGCTTCTACCTCGAGGGCAAATCGAAGATCCAGATCGCCGAGGAGTTCGGCGTCAGCCGCTTCAAGGTGGCCCGGGTCCTGGAGACCGCCCTCGAACGGGATCTCGTACGCATCGAGATCCGCGTCCCCGCCGAGTTGGACGCCGAGCGCTCCGACGCGCTGCGGGCCCGCTACGGCCTGCGGCACGCCGTCGTGGTCGAGTCGCCGGCCGACGTGGACGAGTCGCCCGACCCGGAGAACCTCGGCGAGGTCGCCGCGGATCTGCTGGGCGAACTGGTGACCGAGGGTGATGTCCTCGGGCTCGCCTGGGGGCGCTCCACCATCCACATGGCGGCCGCCCTCGACCGGTTGCCGCCGTGCACGGTCGTACAGCTCACGGGCGTGTACGACGCCGGGACCGCCGAGCGCGGCTCGGTGGAGGCCGTACGGCGGGCCGCGCAGGTCTCCGGGGGCGACGCGCACCCCATCTACGCGCCGATGCTGCTCCCGGACGCGGCGACCGCGGCGGCGTTGCGGCACCAGACCGGGATCGCGCGGGCGTTCGAGTACTTCGACAAGGTGACCGTCGCCTGCGTCTCCATCGGCTCCTGGGAGGCGGGCATCTCCACGGTGCACGACATGCTCAGCGAGGAGGAGCGCTCCCACTACGCCACTCTCGGGGTCGCCGCCGAGATGTCCGCGCATCTGTTCGACGCCGAGGGGCGCCGGGTGGGGCGGGACCTGGGGGAGCGGTGCATCACGGTCACGGCGGACCAGCTGCGGCGGGTCCCCGAGGTGGTCGCCATCGCGGGCGGCCAGCGGAAGGCGGCGGCGATCGACGCGGTGCTGCGGTCGGGGCTCGTGACGAGCCTTGTCACGGACACGTCGGCGGCCGACGCGCTGATGACGGCGGGGCCGTCCCCGCGGGCTGCGCTCAGCCGGGCGGATCCCGACGGGGTCTGAAGGGGCGCGGGGAACTGCGCGATCTTTTGGGGTCCGGGGGCGCGGCCCCCGGGGCCGATGGGGGTCCCCCCTGCTCGAGCGAAGCCGAGAGCTTGGGGGAGGAAAGGGGCGGCGGGGGCGAGAAAATGCGCCCGCCAATCCCCTGGACGTTCCTCCAACCGCACCCCCGCCCGCCCTGGACGATCCTCCGCATCCCTTCCGGCCATCGCCCGTGTAAGAATCAAGTACGTGCGTTTCCTCCACGACATCAAGCCGCCCTATGACCTGACGTACGACGACGTCTTCATGGTCCCCCGCCACAGCACCGTCGGCTCCCGCCAGTCCGTCGACCTCAGCTCCCCCGACGGCAGCGGCACGACCATCCCCCTCGTCGTCGCCAACATGACCGCGATCGCCGGCCGCCGCATGGCCGAGACCGTGGCCCGCCGCGGCGGCCTGGTCGTCATCCCGCAGGACATCCCCATCGACGTCGTCACCGACGTCCTCACCTGGGTCAAGAGCCGCCACCACGTGCTCGACACCCCGATCGTCCTCGCCCCGCACCAGACCGTCGCCGACGCCCTCGCCCTGCTGCCCAAGCGGGCCCACAACGCCGGCGTCGTCGTCGACGCGAACCGGCGTCCCGTGGGCGTCGTCACCGACCAGGACCTGACCGGCGTCGACCGCTTCACCCAGCTCGAAGTGGTCATGTCCAAGGACCTGCTCCTCCTGGACGCGGACATAGACCCCCGCGAGGCCTTCAACCGGCTCGACGGCGCCAACCGCCGCTACGCCCCCGCCGTCGACGCCGACGGCCGCCTCGCCGGCATCCTCACCCGCACCGGCGCCCTGCGCGCCACGCTCTACACGCCCGCCACCGACGACCGCGGCAGGCTGCGCGTCGCCGCCGCCGTCGGCATCAACGGCGACGTCGCGGGCAAGGCGAAGCAGCTCCTCGACGCGGGCGTCGACACCCTCGTCATCGACACCGCGCACGGCCACCAGGAGTCGATGATCAGCGCGCTCAGGCTGGTCCGCGACCTCGACCCCCAGGTGCCGATCGTGGCCGGGAACATCGTCTCCGCCGAGGGCGTCAAGGACCTGATCGACGCGGGCGCGGACATCATCAAGGTCGGCGTCGGCCCCGGCGCCATGTGCACCACCCGGATGATGACCGGCGTCGGCCGGCCGCAGTTCTCCGCCGTCCTGGAGTGCGCGGCCGAGGCCCGCAAGTACGGCAAGCACGTGTGGGCCGACGGCGGTGTGCGCCACCCGCGCGACGTGGCCATGGCACTCGCGGCCGGCGCCTCCAACGTGATGATCGGCTCCTGGTTCGCGGGCACGTACGAGTCGCCCGGCGACCTCCAGCACGACGCCAACGGACGCCCGTACAAGGAGTCGTTCGGCATGGCCTCCGCGCGTGCCGTGCGCAACCGCACCTCGGAGGAGTCGGCGTACGACCGCGCCCGCAAGGCGCTGTTCGAGGAGGGCATCTCCACCTCGCGGATGTTCCTGGACCCGGCCCGCCCGGGCGTCGAGGACCTCATCGACGCGATCATCGCGGGCGTCCGCTCCTCCTGCACCTACGCGGGGGCCGGCTCCCTGGAGGAGTTCGCCGAGAAGGCCATCGTGGGCATCCAGAGCGCGGCCGGATACGCCGAGGGCAAGCCCCTGCACGCCAGCTGGAGCTGAGCCGACCCCCTGCCGACGCCCCACTGAGCAGAAGTGATCCACCACCCGTGCTGAACGATCTCGACGAACGCATCGTGCACGCCCTCGCCGAGGACGCGCGGCGCTCCTACGCGGACATCGGGCAGCTGGTCGGCCTGTCGGCGCCCGCCGTCAAGCGGCGCGTCGACAGGCTGCGCTCCACCGGCGCCATCACCGGTTTCACCGTCCGCGTGGACCCGGTGGCGCTCGGCTGGGAGACCGAGGGGTTCGTCGAGATCTTCTGCCGGCGCAACACCTCGCCGGAGACCATCCGGCGAGGTCTGGAGCGCTACCAGGAGGTCGTGGCGGCGTCCACCGTCACCGGCGACGCGGACGCGGTCGTGCAGGTCTTCGCCTCGGACATGCGCCACTTCGAACGCGTCCTGGAACGGATCGCGGGCGAGCCCTTCGTGGAACGCACGAAGTCCGTCCTGGTGCTCTCCCCCCTGCTGCGCCGCTTCTCGTCGGGAGCGCCGACGTAGGCCCTCGCATATCGAGGGGACACCGCCCGCCCCGCCGGTCTACCCTCACGGCATGACCTGGCGACATTGATCCCCTGCCCGCGCCCGTCGCGCCCGCGCTTCCCGTGCCTCCCGAGGTCCGCCTCGGATGCCGTACGTCCTCACGTCCGGCGTCCGACAACCGACCTCGGGAAGGCTCGATGCGCCCTTCGCCCGCGCCCGTCTCCACCCCCGCCACCGGCCTCCGGCGGCTCACGCGCACCCTCTACGGCTACGCGTTCCTCGACGAGTTCGTGCTGCTCTATCCGGTGTACGCGCTGCTGTTCAGCGACACCGGGCTCTCCGTCCGGCAGATCTCCTCGCTCTTCGCGCTGTGGTCCCTCACCGGCGTCGTACTGGAGGTCCCCTCCGGCGCCTGGGCCGACGCCACCTCCCGGCGCCGGCTGCTCGCGCTCGCCCCGCTGCTCACCGCCGCCGGCTTCGCCCTGTGGGTGCTCGTCCCCTCGTACGCCTCCTTCGCCGTCGGCTTCGTGCTGTGGGGCGCCGGGGGAGCGCTCGGCTCCGGCACCCTGGCGGCACTGGTGTACGACGAGCTGGAGCGGCTCGACGCGGCCGGCCGGTACGCCGGGCTCATGGGCCGCGCGCGTGCCTGCGGACTGGTGGCCGTCATGGCCGCGATGGCCCTCGCCGGACCGGTGTTCGCCCGGGGCGGCTACCTCGCCGTCGGCACGGCGAGCGTCCTGACCTGCCTGCTCGCGGCGGGCACGGCGACCCGCTTCCCCGAGCACCGCACCCCGGCCGCCGGCGCCGACCGCTGGACCGCGACCCTGCGGGCCGGGCTCGACGAGGCCCGCGCCGACCGTTCCGTACGCGGGGCGCTGCTGCTGGTCCCGGCCGTGACCGCCGTCTTCGGTGCCCTCGACGAGTACACACCGCTGCTCGTGCGCGCCACCGGCGTCGCCGCACCGACCGTGCCCTGGTACCTGCTGCTGATCTGGGCCGGCGCCACCGCGGGCGGCCTGCTGGCCAAACCCGGCTCCCGGCTCGGCAGCCGCGGACTCGCCGCGCTGCTGGCGGGCGCCGCGTGCGCGCTGGGCGTGGGCGCCGCGTCCGGCAGTCGGGCCGGTCTGGCGCTGGTCGCCCTGGCCTTCGGCGGCCTCCAGTTGGCGGTCGTGCTCGCCGACGCACGGCTCCAACGGCGCATCGAGGACACCGGCCGGGCGACGCTCACCTCGGTGGCGGGCTTCGGCAGCGAGCTGACCACGGTCGCCGTGTACGCGGGGTACGGGGCGCTCGCCACGGCCGCCGGCCACGCCACCGCGTTCGCCTGGGGCGCGGCTCCGTACCTGCTCACGGCGGCCCTGCTGGCGACGGTGGGCCGCCCACGGAAGGCGCGCAACGAATCGCCGTAGGTAGCCCGCCAGACGCAACGAAGCGCGCACCCGCACGCAACGGCTCCGCCTTGTCCGCCCGAGCCGCCCGACCGTACCGTCTAAGCGATCCCCGACCCCCTCCGTTCCCGGTGAGGACCCCGCATGCGCACCGCCCTGCTCCAGAGCTCCGGCCGCCCCGGCTCCGTCGTCGAGAACCTGAAGGTGCTCGACGAGGCCGCCGGCCGGGCCGCCGCCCACGGGGCCGGGCTGCTCGTCACACCGGAGCTGTTCCTCACCGGGTACGCGATCGGCGACGGCCTCGCCCGGCTCGCCGAGCCCGCCGACGGCGAGGCCGCCGACGCGATCGCGGAGACCGCCGCCCGCCACGGCCTCGCCGTCGCCTACGGCTACCCCGAACGGACGTCCGACGCTGCCGTCTTCAACTCCGTCCAGCTCGTCGCCGCCGACGGCACCCGGCTCGCGAACTACCGCAAGACCCACCTCTACGGCCCCTTCGAGCGCGCCCACTTCACCCCGGGTGAGCGGCAGGTCGTCCAGGCCGAGCTGGACGGCCTGACCGTCGGCCTGATGATCTGCTACGACGTGGAGTTCCCGGAGAACGTCCGCGCCCACGCCCTGGCCGGCACCGATCTGCTGCTGGTGCCGACGGCGCAGCCGCACCCCTTCGAGTTCGTCGCCGAGTCCCTCGTGCCCGTCCGCGCGTTCGAGAACCAGCTGTACGTGGCGTACGTCAACCGGGTCGGCCTGGAGGGCGAGTTCGAGTTCGTCGGGCTCTCCACGCTGGCCGGGCCCGACGGCGTCGCCCGCGTCCGGGCCGGACGGGCCGAGGAACTGCTCCTCGCCGACGCGGACCCCGGCTTCCTCGCCGCCTCCCGCGAGGCCAACCCGTATCTGGCGGACCGCCGCCCGGGGCTCTACGGCTCCCTCGTCTGACACCCACCGCCCTCCCCGTACCACCCGCGCAAGGAGTCCGTACCCCATGACGTCCACCGTGCCCAACGCGATCGAGCACGCCGACGGGCAGCAGCCGCCGATCACCATGTTCGGCCCGGACTTCCCTTACGCCTACGACGACTTCCTCGCCCACCCGGCGGGCCTCGGCCAGGTCCCGGCCACCGAGCACGGCACGGAGATCGCGGTCATCGGGGGCGGACTGTCCGGCATCGTCGCGGCCTACGAGCTGATGAAGATGGGCCTGAAGCCGGTGGTGTACGAGGCCGACCGGATCGGCGGCCGGCTGCGGACGGTGGGCTTCGAGGGCTGCGACCCTTCGCTGACCGCCGAGATGGGCGCGATGCGCTTCCCGCCGTCCTCCACGGCGCTCCAGCACTACATCGACCTGGTGGGCCTCGAGACCCGGCCGTTCCCCAACCCCCTCGCGGAGGCCACCCCGTCGACCGTCGTCGACCTCAAGGGCGAGTCGCACTACGCCGAGACCCTGGCCGACCTGCCGCAGGTCTACCGTGACGTGGCCGACGCGTGGGCCCGGTGCCTGGAGGAGGGCGCCGACTTCTCCGACATGAACCGGGCCCTGCGGACACGGGACGTGCCGCGGATCCGGGAGATCTGGGCGAGGCTGGTCGAGAAGCTCGACAACCAGACCTTCTACGGTTTCCTCTGCGACTCCGACGCGTTCAAGTCCTTCCGGCACCGCGAGATCTTCGGCCAGGTCGGCTTCGGCACCGGCGGCTGGGACACCGACTTCCCCAACTCCATCCTGGAGATCCTCCGCGTCGTCTACACCGAGGCCGACGACCACCACCGCGGCATCGTCGGCGGCTCCCAGCAGCTGCCGCTCAGGCTCTGGGAGCGCGAACCGGAGAAGATCGTCCACTGGCCGTACGGCACCTCGCTGAAGTCGCTGCACCCGGACGGCGAGCCGCGCCCCGCCGTGACCCGGCTGCACCGCACGGCGGGCAACCGCATCACGGTGACGGACGCGCACGGCGACATCCGCACCTACAGGGCGGCGGTCTTCACCGCGCAGTCCTGGATGCTGCTCTCGAAGATCGCCTGCGACGACGCGCTCTTCCCGATCGACCACTGGACGGCCATCGAGCGCACCCACTACATGGAGTCCAGCAAGCTGTTCGTGCCCGTCGACCGGCCGTTCTGGCTGGACAAGGACGAGCGCACCGGCCGGGACGTCATGTCGATGACGCTTACCGACCGCATGACGCGGGGCACCTACCTCCTGGACGACGGCCCGGACCGGCCCGCCGTCATCTGCCTCTCCTACACCTGGTGCGACGACAGCCTGAAGTGGCTGCCGCTGTCCGCGCAGGAGCGGATGGAGGTGATGCTGAAGTCCCTCGGTGAGATCTATCCGGGCGTCGACATCAGGAAGCACGTCATCGGCAGCCCGGTGACCGTCTCCTGGGAGAACGAGCCCTACTTCATGGGCGCGTTCAAGGCCAACCTGCCCGGCCACTACCGCTACCAGCGGCGCCTGTTCACCCACTTCATGCAGGACCGGCTGCCCGCCGACAAACGCGGGATCTTCCTGGCAGGCGACGACATCTCCTGGACGGCGGGCTGGGCCGAGGGCGCCGTGCAGACCGCGCTCAACGCGGTCTGGGGCGTCATGCACCACCTGGGCGGCGCGAGTGACGCGACCAACCCCGGCCCGGGCGACGTCTACGACGAGATCGCGCCGGTGGAGCTGCCGGAGGACTGAACGGTGGAGGAAGCCCCGTTCTTACCGGTCCAGCGGAGTGAGCAGCATGCGGCTCGCCAGGCCCACCACCGCGTCCAGCCGGTCCGCGAACTCCTCGGCCAGCTCCGGCAGTCCGCGCAGCGCCCACAGCGTGCGGGCGGCGGACCAGCCGGCCTCCCGCGCCCGCTCCAGGCTCCAGGAAGCCAGCAGATGGGTCAGCGGGTCGGCGATCTGCAGCAGGTCGGGACCCGGCATCAGCTCCTCGCGGATGCGCTCCTCCAGCGCGACGAGGACGTCGCCCACGCGCTCGAACTCGTCCTCCAACTCCTCGGGTGCGCAGCCGAGCTCCCGGCAGGCGTCCACGACGGCCAGGGCGAGGTCGTGCCCGACGTGCGCGTTGATCCCGGCGAGCGCGAACTGGAGGGGCCGCACGCCCGGATGGCGGCGGAACTGGAACAACGGCCGCCAGCACGCGGGCACCGGCCCCCGCTCGGCCACCGTGAGATACCGCTCGGCGAAGCGGACGTCGAGCGTGCTCGCACTGCGGCGGTCCGGGAACTCCCCGGCGTCGATGCGCCGGCCGAGCTCCTCGGTGACCGCGAGATAGACGCGGTTGAACACCGCCACCCCGTCCCGCTCCGGCCAGCCCGCGCCGAGCGCGCGCATCCGGACCACGACGCCACCCACACCGACCACGGACTGCTCCAACCGCACCATGCCCGCAGCGTCCCAGGCCCCCACCGCCAGGGCGCCCGAGGACGAGGGCATTCCCCGGAACGGGGGACGCGGGGGGTGGGCCGAGCGGGGGACGGCGGCGGACCCGGGCGGCGAGCGGCAGGGACGTCAGTCCGCGCGCGTCCGGTGTTCCTCGTCGTACGCCGACGTGCCCGAATCGAGCAGCGGCTCCTGCCGCTTGAGGTGCTCGGGGGCGAACAGCCGCAGCGCGTGGTAACCGGTGATGACGACGACCGTGCCCAGCGCGATGCCGCTGAGCGAGAAGTTGTCGCTGAACTTCAGCGACACGTTGCCGACACCGATGATGATGCCCGCGGCGGCCGGCACCAGGTTGAGCGGATTGCGCAGGTCCACCCGGGAGTTGCTCCAGATCTGCGCGCCGAGCAGCCCGATCATGCCGTACAGGATGACGGTGATCCCGCCGAGCACCCCGCCGGGAACCGCGGCCACCACCGCGCCGAACTTCGGGCAGACGCCGAACAGCAGCGCGAAGCCGGCGGCGGCCCAGTAGGCGGCGGTCGAGTAGACGCGGGTCGCGGCCATCACACCGATGTTCTCGGAGTACGTCGTGTTGGGCGGGCCGCCGACCGCGGTGGACAGGACGGAGGCCACGCCGTCCGCGGAGATCGCGGTGCCGAGCCTGTCGTCGAGCGGGTCGCCGGTCATCTCGCCGACCGCCTTCACATGGCCCGCGTTCTCGGCGACCAGCGCGATGACGACGGGCAGCGCGACCAGGATCGCCGACCACTGGAACGACGGCCCGTGGAAGGACGGCAGCCCGATCCAGTCCGCGTGGCCGACCCCGGACAGGTCCAGCCGCCAGTGGTCGGTGACCTTCCCGCTGCCGTCCACCGAGTGGATCCTGCCGAACACCCGGTCGAGCGCCCAGGAGAACACGTACCCGAAGACCAGCCCGAGGAAGATCGCCACCCGGGACCAGAAACCGCGCAGGCACACCACGGCGAGCCCGGTGAACAGCATCACCAGCAGCGCCGTCCACTGGTCCTGCGGCCAGTACGTGGACGCGGTCACCGGCGCCAGGTTGAAGCCGATCAGCATGACGACCGCGCCGGTGACGACCGGCGGCATCGCGGCGTGGATGATCCGCGCCCCGAACCGCTGCACGGCCACGCCCACCAGGAAGAGCACCACCCCCACCACGAGCACCGCACCGGTCACGGTGGCGCTGGTGCCGCCCTGTGCCCGGATCACCGCGGCCACGCCCACGAAGGAGAGCGAACAGCCCAGATAGCTGGGCACCCGGCCGCGGGTGGCAAGAAGGAAGATCACCGTGGCGACGCCGGACATCATGATGGCGAGGTTCGGGTCGAGACCCATGAGAACGGGGGCGACGAAGCTCGCGCCGAACATCGCCACCACGTGCTGGGCGCCGAGTCCGATCGTCCGGGGCCACGACAGGCGCTCGTCGGGGCGTACGACCGCCCCGGGCGCCGGTACGCGTCCGTCTCCGTGCAGTTTCCAGCGGACGCCGAGGTCCATGGTGAGGGTTCGCTTTCTTGTACGTACGGCGCTGTCCGACCCATTGTCGGGGCTCGACGCCGCTTTTCCGCCATCGGGTCCGGGGAGGTGGTGTGGAGAGCCCCTTCTCAGAAGGGTGCTGAGCGGGTGCTTAGGATGGGTGGGGCGGGCTGACCGGGTTCGGTGGGCCGGCCTGGAACGTCCCCATCCGCTTCTCAGGAGTCGCCCCGTGACCGCCGAAGCCCCGGCCGCGCCCGCACTGTCGTACGGGCGGCTGATCCCCGCCACCGTTCACTTCGACGATCTCGACGCGCTCGGGCTGCTGCACAACGCCCGGTATCCGGTCATGGTCGAGCGGGCCTGGGCCGAGCTGTGGCAGGGGTACGGGTTCGGCGGGTACGAGGGGGACTGGGAGGCCGCCGGTGACTTCTGCAACGCCGTGCGGGAGCTGCGGATCGGATACGAGGCGCCGGTGAGCCGGCCCGGCGCCTACGCCGTGCACCTGTGGCTGGAGCGGCTCGGGACCACCGGGCTGACGTACGGATTCCGGTTCTGCTCGGCGGACGGGGCCGTCACGTACGCCCGCGGCAGCCGGGTGCTGGTGCGGCTCGATGCGGCGACGCTGCGGCCCGCGCCGTGGAGCGAGCGGTTCAGGGCCGTGGGTCGGGAACTGCTGCACCCGGACCACCGCTGATCCGCTGCCGGTCGCGGTCCCCGGCCCGCAGTACCCCGGCGAACACCGCGAGGCCGCACGCCAGCACCGTCACCAGGCCGAACGACACCATCAGACTGGTCGCCTCGGCCAGCGTGCCGATCGCGCCGGGGGCGACCAGGCCCGAGGTGTAGGTGATGGTCGCCACGCCCGCGATGGCCTGGCTCGGGTTCGGCCCGCTGCGCCCGGCCGCCGCGAAGCACAGCGGGACGACCACGGCGATGCCGAGACCCATCAGGGCGAAGCCGGTCATGGCGACCGCCGGGTGCCCGGCCAGGACGACCATCAGCCCGCCGAGCGTCGCCAGCACACCGCCGGTACGTACGGTACGGGCGGCGCCGAACCGGTCCACCACCGCGTCGCCCGCGATCCGCGCGACCGCCATCGTGAGCGTGAAGCCCGTGGTGCAGGCCGCCGCGAGCCCCGCCGACGTCTCCAGCCGGTCCCGCAGGTACACCGCCGACCAGTCCAGGCTCGCGCCCTCCGCGAACACCGCGCAGAAGCCGACCGCGCCGATGAGCAGCGCCGACCGGGGCGGCAGCGAGAACCGCGGCGGCGGCTCCTCGTCCTCGGTGGGCCGCAGGTCCAGCACCCACTGACAGGCCACCAGGCCAAGGACGGTCAGGACGGCCGCGGCCAGGGCGTGGTGCACTCGCGCGTCGCTGCCCAGGTGGGCGGCGAGCGTGCCGCCGGCCGAGCCGAGCAGGGCGCCGGCGCTCCACATGCCGTGCAGTCCCGACATGATCGACTTGTCGAGACGGTTCTCCACCTCGACGCCCAGCGCGTTCATCGCCACGTCCGACATGCCCGCGGCGGCGCCGTAGACGAACAGGGCCGGGCACAGCGCGTACACGTTCGGCGAGAGCGACGGCAGGATCAGGGAGAGCGTCCACAGCGCGAGCAGTCCGCGCAGCGCCGTACGGGAGCCGAAGCGGTGGGTGATCCGGCCCGCGAGCGGCATCGCCACCGCCGCGCCGAGCGCCGGGAAGGCCAGCGCCAGGCCGAGCTGGCCCGCGCTGACCGAGGCGTGGTCCTGGATCCAGGGCACCCGGGTCGCGAACGAGCCCGTCACCGCGCCGTGCACGGCGAACACGGCGCCCACGGCGTACCGGGCGCGTTTCACCGTGCGCCTGTCGTGGACCCTGTCGCCCGTTCCGACCACGTCCGCCATCGTTGTCTTCCCTCCCCGGAGCCGTCCCTGTGCGGTGACCGCCGTAAACTATCAGGAACCCTGCCTGATAGATAGCCGTTTCATGGCCGGGCGGCCGGGGGCGCCGCGTGAGGGTGCCCCCGGCCGCCCGGGCCGTCCCGTCTGGAAGGATCCCGGCATGCCCGCATCCCCGCGTACCGCCCGGGCCATCAACGACCGGCTCGCCCTGCGGCTGCTGCAGGAGCACGGTCCGCTGACGGCGGGGCAGTTGAAGCAGCTCACCGGACTGTCCCGGCCCACGGTGGCCGACCTCGTCGAACGTCTTGCCGTCGCCGGGCTGATCGAGGTGGTGGGGGAGTCCGGGGAGCAGCGGCGCGGGCCGAACGCGCGGCTGTACGGGATCGTCGCGGGGCGCGCGCACCTGGCCGCGCTCGACGTGCGCACCGAGGGGGTCGCGGTCGTCGTGGCCGATCTGCTCGGCTCGGTGCTCGCCGAGGCGTCCGTGCCGATCGGCGACGGTACGGGGACCGGGCCGGCGGTGGAGCAGGCGGTGGCGCTGGTGGAGCGCACGGCCAAGGAGGCGGGCGCGGACCGGCTGCACACCGTCGGGATCGGCGCGCCCGGGCTCATCGACCCCGCCACGGGGGTGCTGCGCGACTCCTCCGGGCTGCCCGAGTGGCACCGGCGGCTGGTGGCCGCGCTGCAGGAGCGGCTCCCCGCGCGGGTGCTCGTCGAGAACGAGACGAACCTCGCGGCCCTGGCCGAGCGTCGCGACGGGGCCGCGCGCGACCGCGACACGTTCGTCCTGCTGTGGCTCGGGCACGGTACCGGGGCCGCCGTGATGCTCGACGGCGTGCTGCGGCGGGGTGCCTCCGGCGGGACCGGGGAGATCGGCTTCCTGCCGGTGCCGGGCACGGGGGGTCTGCCGTCGGCGACGGACTGCGCGGGGGGTTTCCACGCGCTGGCGGGCGCGGAGGCGGTGGTGCGGCTCGCGGGGCGGTACGGGGTGACGGCGCCCGCGGGGGAGCCCGGGGCGTATGCGGCGGCGCTCGTGCGGGCGGGCATCGACGGCGGGGCGTCGGACTTCCTCGACGTGCTCGCGGAGCGGCTGGCCGTGGGGGTGGCGTCCGTGGTGGCGGTACTGGATCCCGGGTGCGTGGTGCTGGGCGGCGAGGTCGGGCAGGCCGGTGGGGAGGAGCTGGCGGGGCGGGTGGCGGAGCGGCTGGCGGGGATGTCGCCGTTGCCGACGGAGGTGCGGGTGGGGGAGCTGGGGGGTGCGGCGGTACTGCGGGGGGCGCTGCTGACGGCGCGGGACGCGGCGCAGGAGTCGGTGTTCGCGGCGCGGCTCGTCTGACGGGGGTTTTCTCGCCCCCGTCGCCCCTGCCCTTCCCGTCCTTCAGGGGCTCCGCCCCTGTAACCCCGCACGAGGCTTCGCCTCGTTTCGCGCAGTTCCCCGCGCCCCTCAAGAGCGCAGCCCCTTCTGTGAGGCACCGCACAGTCACTGACCCCCCACCGCGTGGCACACTGTGCCTGTACCAGAAGCAGCGCACTCCGGGGTCGGTGAAAGTCCGAACCGGCGGTTACAGTCCGCGACCCGGTCGCTTCCAGCGGCCGGTTGACCAGGTGAAATTCCTGGACCGACGGTTAAAGTCCGGATGGGAGGCAGTGCGCGGCGGGCGGGCATTCGTGCGCGCCGCCGTACCGGTTCGTCCACGTGGACACGTGACCGTGCGGACTCGCGAGACACCTCGCGGGGCCCCGCACCATGCGTCCCGGGACGCGTCCGCTCGGCGTCGCCCCCGGTGTTGCCTCCCGTACGAGTCTGTCGCTCTCGACAGCCCCCGGAGTCCGTGCCCGAAGAGGCAGGAGGACCCGGGAAGTGTTCACCGGAATCGTCGAAGAGCTGGGCGAGGTCACCGCCGTCGAGAACCTCGGCGACGCCGCCCGCTTCCGGCTCCGTGGCCCCGTCGTCACGGAGGGGGCGCGGCACGGCGACTCCATCGCCGTCAACGGCGTCTGTCTCACCGTCGTCGACCACGAGGGCGACGAGTTCACCGCCGACGTCATGGCGGAGACCCTGGACCGCTCCAGCCTCGGCGCCCTCGCCGTCGGCTCGCGCGTCAACCTCGAACGCCCCACCGCGGTCGGCGCCCGCCTCGGCGGGCACATCGTGCAGGGCCACGTCGACGGCACGGGCGAGGTCCTGGAGCGCACGCCCTCCGAGAACTGGGAGGTCGTCAAGGTCTCCCTCCCCGCCGACCTCGCGCGCTACGTCGTCGAGAAGGGCTCCATCACCGTCGACGGCATCAGCCTCACCGTCGTCGAGGCCGGCCCCGCCCACTTCACCGTCAGCCTGATCCCCACCACCCTCGCCCTGACCACGCTGGGCCGCAAGCAGCCCGGCGACCCGGTCAACCTCGAGGTCGACATCGTCGCCAAGTACGTCGAGCGGCTGCTCGGCGCGGACCGGGAGGCGACGCGGTGAACTGGCTGAACTCACAGGCGTTCACCCTCTTCGACCAGCAGATCAAGTGGTCGGACATGATCGGCAACGTCATCGGCCTCATCGGTCTGGCGTTCGGCTGGCACCGGTCCATCTGGAGCTGGCCCACCCAGTTCCTCTCCGGCCTCATCCTCTTCGCCGCGTTCGCCACCGCCCACCTCTCCGGCAGCGCCGGCAAGCAGATCGTCGTCATGGTCGTCGCCGGCTACGGCTGGTGGCAGTGGAACCGCGGCAGGGGCGGCACCGAGGACGGCCACATCGCCGTCCGGTTCGCCACCTGGCGCGAGCGCGCGGTGCTGCTCGCGGTCGCCGCCGCCGGGACGATCGCCGTCGCCGCCCTGTTCAAGGCGTACCCGTCGCTGTCCTGGGACCCCTGGCCGGACGCGTACATCTTCGTCGGCACCGTCGTCGCGATGTACGCCCAGGCCCGCGGCATGGTCGAGTTCTGGCTGGCCTGGCTGCTCGTCGACGCCGTCGGCGTGCCGCTGAACTTCGCGAACGGCTTCGCCTTCTCCGGTTTCGTCTACGTCCTCTACGGCGCGCTCGTCCTGTGGGGCCTGCGCGACTGGTGGCTGCGCTCCCGCCGGGGCCCGCGGCCCGTCCTGGAAGGAGCCACGGCATGACCACGGCGCCCGTCCTGCACAGCACCGACCACCTCCTCGACGACGACCTCGTGCTCGACCCCGTCGAACAGGCGATCGCCGACATCGCGGCCGGCCGTCCGATCGTCGTCGTCGACGACGAGGACCGCGAGAACGAGGGCGACCTCGTCATGGCCGCCGAGAAGGTCACGGCCGCACACATCGCCTTCATGATGAGCGAGTGCCGCGGCCTGATCTGCGCCCCCATGGAGGGCGCGGAACTGGACCGGCTGCGGCTGCCGCAGATGGTCGACGACAACACCGAGTCCATGAAGACCGCGTTCACCGTCTCCGTGGACGCCACCGCCGCGCACGGCGTGACCACGGGTATCTCCGCCGCCGACCGCGCCGCCACGCTGCGGCTGCTCGCGGGCGGCACCGCCGAGCCCGCCGACCTCGTCCGGCCCGGCCACGTCTTCCCGCTGCGCGCCCGCCCCGGCGGCGTCCTCACCCGCGACGGCCACACCGAGGCCGCCGTCGACCTGGCCCGGCTCGCGGGGCTGCGCCCGGCCGGCGCGATCGTGGAGATCGCCGGGGAGGACGGCCGCATGCTGCGGCTGCCCGAACTCGTGCCGTTCGCCCGCAAGCACGGCCTGACGATCATCTCCATCGAGGACCTGATCGCCTACCGCCGCTCCACCGAGCACGCCGCACCCGCCGAGCCGGCCGTCCGCCACGAGGCCGAGGTCCGCCTCCCCACCGCCCACGGCCGGTTCACCGCGCACGGCTACCGCTCCACCGCCGACGGCGTCGAGCACATCGCCCTCGTGCACGGCGAGATCGGCGACGGCGAGGACGTCCTCGTCCGCGTCCACTCCGAATGCCTCACCGGCGACGTCTTCCACTCCCTGCGCTGCGACTGCGGCCCGCAGCTTCAGACCTCCCTGGAACTGATCCAGCGCGAGGGCCGGGGGGTGGTGGTCTATCTGCGCGGCCACGAGGGGCGCGGCATCGGCCTGATGTCCAAGCTGCGCGCCTACGAGCTCCAGGAGCGCGGCCGCGACACCCTCGACGCCAACCTCGAACTGGGCCTGCCCGCCGACGCCCGGGACTACGGCGCCGGCGCCCGCATCCTCGCCGACCTCGGCGTACGCAGCGTCCGGCTGCTGACCAACAACCCCGACAAGACCGAGGCGCTCGAACGCCACGGCGTACGCGTCACCGCGCGGGAACCCATGCCCGTGCAGGCCGGCGAGCACAACCTCCGCTATCTGCGCACCAAGCGGGACCGGATGGGGCACGACCTGCCCTGGCTGGACACGGCCACCGCGTCCCCCTGCGGCAACCAGTAGAAACACACCACACCACACCCTCGAAGAGCTGGGAGACACAAGAACGTGAGCGGCAAGGGCGCACCGGAGCTGTCCGTACGGAACGTGAGCGACCTCAGGGTCGCCGTCGTCGCGGCGCAGTGGCACGACAAGGTGATGGACGGACTGGTGGACGGCGCCCTGCGCGCCCTCACCGACCTGGGCATCGACGAGCCCACGCTGCTCCGGGTCCCCGGCAGCTTCGAACTCCCGGTCGCCGCCAAGGTGCTCGCGGGCCGCGGCTACGACGCCGTCGTCGCCCTGGGCGTCGTCATCCGCGGCGGTACCCCCCACTTCGACTACGTGTGCCAGGGCGTCACCCAGGGACTCACCCAGGTCTCCGTCGAGACCGGCGTCCCCGTCGGCTTCGGCGTCCTCACGTGCGACACCGAGGAGCAGGCCCTGGACCGCGCCGGCCTGGAGGGCTCGACCGAGGACAAGGGGCACGAGGCGGTGACGGCGGCGGTCGCCACCGCGGCGACGCTCCGCTCGGTATCCGAACCCTGGCACTGAGGCACCGGCCGGACCGCGTAGGGTAAGGACCACCATGTCCAAGAAGACGTTCGAGGAGCTCTTCACCGAGCTCCAGCACAAGGCCGCCCACGGCGATCCCGCCACCTCGCGCACCGCCGAGCTGGTGGACAAGGGCGTGCACGCCATCGGCAAGAAGGTCGTCGAGGAAGCCGCCGAGGTCTGGATGGCCGCCGAGCACGAGGGCAAGGACGCGGCCGCCGAGGAGATCTCGCAGCTGCTGTACCACGTCCAGGTGATGATGGTCGCCCGCGGCATCTCCCTGGACGACGTCTACGCCCATCTGTAGGGCCTCGTTCCCGCCTCTCCTTCCGTTCATCCCTTCACGCAAAGGAAGCCGACCTCATGCTGCGCATCGCCGTCCCCAACAAGGGTTCCCTGTCAGGCCCTGCGGCGGAGATGCTGCATGAGGCCGGCTACCAGCAGCGCCGGGAGTCCAAGGAACTGCGGATCGTCGACCCGAACAACGAGGTCGAGTTCTTCTACCTCCGCCCGCGCGACATCGCGATCTACGTCTCCTCCGGCCGCCTCGACATCGGCATCACCGGACGCGATCTGCTCGTCGACTCCGGAGCGCAGGCGGAGGAGATCCTTCCGCTGGGCTTCGCCCGCTCCACCTTCCGCTTCGCCGGCAAGCCCGGCACCGTCAGCGGCGTCAAGGACCTTGCCGGGCTGACCGTCGCCACCTCCTACGAGGGCATCGTCGCCGGGCACCTCGCCGAGCACGGCATCGACGCCTCCGTCGTCCACCTCGACGGGGCCGTGGAGACCGCGATCGAGCTCGGCGTCGCCGAGGTCATCGCGGACGTCGTCGAGACCGGGACCTCGCTGCGCAACGCGGGTCTGGAGGTCTTCGGCGAGCCGATCATGACCTCCGAGGCGGTCGTCGTCCGCCGCACCGGGGCGGACGTCGAGGAGCCCAAGGTGCAGCAGTTCCTGCGCCGGCTCCAGGGCGTCCTGGTGGCCCGGACGTACGTGATGATGGACTACGACTGCCGCGTCGAGCAGCTCGAGAAGGCCGTCGCGCTCACCCCGGGCCTGGAGTCCCCGACCGTCTCCCCGCTGCACAACGAGGGCTGGGTCGCCGTGCGCGCCATGGTCCCGGCGAAGAAGGCGCAGCGGATCATGGACGACCTCTACGACCTGGGCGCGCGCGCCATCCTGACCACGGCGATCCACGCCTGCCGCCTCTGATCCGGCCGGAGCGACATCATGCCGACCCCGCCCGCCTCCTCGGACCCGTCCGTCCCCTCGGACCCGTCCGACGTCCCTGGGACGCCCGCCCTGCCGGTCACCTTCCGGCCGGGGCGCACCCGGGCCGTGCTGGTCACGGCCGCCGTGGCGACCGTCGTCGTCATCACGGTCGTCGCGCTGCTGCTCGAACAGCTCGGGCCCGGTGAGCGTCTCAGCTTCGTGCTCACCGCCGTGCTGCTCGCCGCGGTGCTGCTCCTGCTCTCCCGGCCCCGGATCACCGCCGACGACTCCGGGGTGACCGTGGTGAACATCACCAGCCGGCACCGGCTGGAGTGGGCGCAGATCATCCAGGTCAATCTGCGCCCGGGCGACGCGTGGGTCTTCCTCGACCTCAGCGACGGCACCAGCCTGCCCGCACTGGGCATCCAGCCGGGCATCGCGAAGGAGCGGGCCATCGCGGACGCACGGGCCCTGCGCGCGCTCGTCAGGGCCCGGTCGGTCCACGACCCCGAGCGGGCCTCGGGGGAACATCAGGGCTGAGTCGGGGCCGCCGGGCCTGCCGCACCAGGCCTCGTCTTGATTAATCTGGGGGGCGGAGACGTCGATACGACGCCTCCGCCCCCTGTCGCACCGCCCGGTGCCCGGGGGCTCCTGCTACCCGAGGAGTGACTCCCTCCGGCGATGGACGGACCGTCCTGCAGTACCTGCGCCGCCCCCTGCCGACATAGCGCGGACCTCTTCCGCGCGCGTGCTCGGGCGGCGGCATCATGACCATCCCCCTGCTGCTCCTGGCAGCCGCATTCGTACTGATCCTCGCCAACGGCTTCTTCGTGGCAGCCGAGTTCGGCCTCGTCACGGTCGAGCGGCCCGAGGCGGAGAAGGCCGCGGCCGAGGGCGACCGGCGCGCCCGTACGGTCGTCGAGTCGCTGAAGCACCTGTCGTTCCAGCTCTCCGGCACCCAGCTCGGCATCACGATCACCTCCCTCGTCGTCGGCATGCTCGCCGAACCGGCGCTGGCCGAACTGCTGCGCGGCCCGTTCACCGCCGTCGGCCTGCCCGAGGGTGTCGTCTCCGGTCTCGCCGTGGTGATCGGCATGCTGCTGGCCTCCGCGATACAGATGGTGATCGGCGAGCTCGTGCCGAAGAACTGGGCGGTCTCCCGGCCGCTCCAGGTCGCCCGCTTCGTGGCGGGCCCCCAGCACGTCTTCGCACGCCTGTTCCGCCCCGTGATCGCGGCGCTCAACACCGTCGCCAACCGGCTCGTACGGGCGCTCGGCGTGGAGCCGGCCGATGAACTGGCCTCCGCCCGCACCCCCGGCGAACTCGTCTCGCTGGCCCGGCACTCCGCACAGGCCGGCGCGCTGGAGCAGGACACGGCCGATCTCTTCGTGCGCACACTGTCGCTGGGCGACCTCACCGCCCAGCACGTGATGACCCCGCGCGTGAAGGTCAGCGCCCTGCAGTCCTCCGCGACCGCCGAGGACGTGGTCAACCTGACCCGGGCCACGGGGCTGTCCCGCTTCCCCGTCTACCGGGAGAAGATCGACGAGATCGTCGGCATGGTCCACCTCAAGGACGCGCTCGCGGTCCCCGCGCACGACCGGCTGCGCACCACCGCCGCCCGGATCGCCCAGCCGGCGGTCCTGGTCCCCGAGACACTGCCGGTGCGGCCGCTGCTGACGCGGCTGCGCAGCGAGCAGCCCATCGCCGTCGTCGTCGACGAGTACGGCGGCACGGCCGGCGTGGTCACGCTGGAGGACATCGTCGAGGAACTCGTCGGCGAGGTCCGCGACGAGCACGACGGCCTCGACCTGCCCGAACTCGCCGCCGCCCCGCCCGAGGACGGACGCCCCTCGTGGGACGCCGACGGCGGCCTGCGGGTCGACGTGCTGCGGCGCATCGGCCTGGACGCGCCGGAGGGGCCGTACGAGACGGTGGCCGGCCTCGTCGCCGACCTCCTCGGCCGCATCCCCGCCCCCGGCGACCGCGCGGAACTCCCCGGCTGGCGCCTGACCGTCCGCCTGGTCGACCACTACCGCGCGGAACGCGTCCGCCTGACCCGCACGGAGGCGACGGCGGAACCGACCCCGACACCGGCGCCCCCGGCCCCGCGCACCGCGACCCCGGCGGGCGAGGCGGCCTCGCCCGCCCCGCGCACCACCGTGGCCGCGTCGGCGTCCGGCGGCACGGCCGTGGGAGCCCGGTTCGTCGCCGCGCCCGCAGTTTCGGGAACCGGCGAGGCGCCGTGGTCCGCGTCGCCGGACGCGGCTGCCGATGCTGAAGGCCTCGGGAACGCGGCACGCGTCCCGCGGGGCGCGGTCGCGGGCCGTACGTCCGCACCGCGCGGTGCGGTGAGCGCGCCCGGCCCTGTGGCCGGTCCGGCGTCGGCGGACCCGGACCCGGGCCTGGTCCCGGAGGCCGACGGCCGCAGGGCGGCGGTGGCACCGGGTGAGGTGACCACCGGGTCCGCGCGCGCCGGCGAAGCGGCGGCGCCGCCCGCCGCGCGCGCGGGGACGCCCTCCGGCCGGGACGGCGGTGGGCCGGCCGGGTCCGGCCGGGAGCCGTCGGCCGAGGGGCGCTCGGCGCCCCACGTGGTGGACGCAGCCGGTGAGCCCGGTGTGCGGGCCGGACGGGGCGGCCCGGCCGCGGAGGTCGTGCGATGAGCCTCGTGCAACTCCTGTTCGCCGCGCTGCTCGTGCTCGCGAACGGGTTCTTCGTCGGCGCCGAGTTCGCGCTGGTCTCCGTGCGGCGCAGCCAGATCGAGCCGCTCGGCACCGCCCGGGCGCGCCAGGTCCTGTACGGCCTGGAGCGGCTGCCGCAGATGATGGCGGCGGCCCAGTTCGGCATCACCGTCTGCTCCCTCACCCTCGGCGCCGTCGCCGAGCCCACCGTGGCGCACCTGCTGGAGCCGGTCTTCGAAGCGGTGCGCCTGCCCGAGGGCATGATTCACCCCCTCGGATACGTCATCGCGCTCGCCGCCGTCGTCTTCTTCCACCTCGTCATCGGCGAGATGGTGCCGAAGAACCTCGCGATGGCCGCCCCCGAGAAGGCCGCGCTGTGGCTCGGCCCCGGCCTGGTCGCCTTCGCACGTCTGTGCGGTCCGGTCACGGTCTTCCTGAGTGCCTGCGCCCGGCTGATCCTCCGGCTGTTCCGTGTGGAGCCCAAGGACGAGGTCGAGGCGGTCTTCACCAGCGAGCAGCTCAACCAGCTCGTGGAGGACTCCGGACAGGCCGGACTGCTCGACCCGGAGGAGCAGGAGCGCCTGGAGGACGCGCTGGAACTGGGCTCCCGCCCGGTCACCGACGTCCTCCTGGACCGCGCCTCGCTGGTGACCGTGCGACCCACGGTCACGCCGGGCGAGATCGTGGCGCTGACGGCCCGTACCGGGTACTCCCGGTTCCCCGTCGCCGCCGAGACCGGCGCCTTCATGGGCTATCTGCACGTGAAGGACGTCCTCGACCTCGAGGAGTCCGAGCGCGCGGTGCCCCAGCACGTGTGGCGGCCGATGACCACCCTGGCCGCCGAACTCCCGCTGGACGACGCCCTGACGGTGATGCGGCGGGCCGCGACCCACCTGGCGCAGGTGGCGGACGCGTCCGGGCGCGTGCTCGGCCTGGTCGCCCTGGAGGACGTGCTGGAGCTACTGGTCGGAGAGGTACGGGACCCGGCACACCGGGTCGCCGCCGGGGGAGCGGAGGTGCCGGTGGCGTGACGGACGGCGTGGGCGGAGACCCCGAAGGCTCCGCCCACGCCGTGCGCCGCGGCGCGGACGGATCCCGCGGTCCCCGCCCCGCCGTCGGCTACAGCGCCGACGGGTCCTGCGGGCTCCGCCCGGACAGCACCTCCCCGTACGCCTGCATCAGATCCGGCAGCCGCAGCGTGGCGAGGTCGTCCCGGGACAACGCCCCGGGATACGTGGTCAGCCGCAGGTCCCGGTACGCGCAGCTCTTCTCGTACAGCGTGCGCAGGAACCGCCCGTTGCCCAGCTCGTCGATCCACCCCTGGTCGACGACGTGCCCCGCGATCGAGCGCAGCTCGTCCAGCGCCTCCTCGTCCCAGACGTCACCGTTCTCCCCGGCCAGCACCTCCCCGATGGACGTCAGCTCCAGCGGCCGGTACGAGGGGAAGTCCACCCGCGTGGTGAACCGCGAGGACAGCCCGGGGTTGGCGGCCAGCAGCCGGTCCATGCCCTCGGGGTACCCGGCGAGGATCACCACCAGGTGGTCCCGGTTGTCCTCCGCCCGCTTCAGCAGCACCTGCAGCGCCTCGTCGCCGTACGCGTCGCCCTTGCCGTACCCGGAGTTGGACAGGGCGTACGCCTCGTCGACGAAGAGGACGCCGCCGATCGCCGAGTCGATCAGCTCGTTGGCCTTCACGGCCGTCTGGCCCAGATACTCGCCCACCAGGTCGGCCCGCTGCGCCTCCACCAGATGGTCGCCGCCGAGCAGCCCGAGCGCGTAGAAGACCCGGCCGAGAATGCGCGCCACCGTCGTCTTGCCGGTGCCGGAGGGGCCGGAGAAGACGAAGTGCCGCTTGGGCGGCTGCACGGGCAGCCCCTGACCGGCCCGCAGCCGGGCCATGTTGAGCTGCGCCGACAACGCCTTGACCTGGCGTTTGACCGGTTCCAGTCCGACCATCCGCTCCAGTTCCGCGAGCGCCTGTTCGAGCAGCGCCGGATCGGTGGGCCCGGCCGGCAGCGGCGAGCCCGTCCCGGGGGTCCGCTCCCGGGCCGCGTCGGCGGCCGGCGCCGCGACGACCGGGCCCACCGGGCCCACCGGACCGCCGGAGCCGGGCGTCGGCTCCGGTTCGGGGGAGACACGCAGGTCCCGCCCCTCCGCGCCCGCGCCGAACAGCGGATCGACGCCGTCGAGACCGTCCGGGCCGTCCAGTAGGTCCTGGCCGATGCCGGCCAGGCTGACCGCCGCGAGACCGGCCGCGTCGTCGTACCCGTCCCCCTCCGCGATCGCCGCGAGCCGGGCGGAGGTGTCCATGAACGCCGGGTCCACCCGGTGCACCGCCCGGTACAGGGGCAGCGCGGCCGCCGAGCGGCCCGTGCCCTCGTGCGCCCGCGCCAGCCAGTACCGCAGCTCCTTGCGCTGCGGCTGCTCGCTGCGGCACCGCATCAGCGCGGCCGACAGCAGCGGCTCCGCCTGCCCGAACATCTCCAGCCGCACCCGGGCCATGCCGCCGAACAACCCCGCCTCGATGCCGAGCAGGGTGTCGTCGATCAGCGGATCGGTGTGCCGGACCAACTGCTCCCAGTCCTTGACCAGATAGGCCCGGCAGGCGTGCAGGAAGCGGACCTGGGCGTCGGTGTCCACCGGCGGCAGCCCCGCGAGCGCCCGGTCCAGCTCCGGCACGTGCCTGCCGTCCAGCCAGTGCGAGGCGTGCGCCAGCAGCAGATCGCGCGGGCTCTCCAGCACCGGCTGCACCCACCAGCCCAGCCAGTACCAGGAGTTGAAGGTGCGCCGGTGCCGTGCCCGCTGCTCCCCGAAGCGCTCGCGGTGGTGGAACATCCGCAGCAGGGCGGTCGTCGTGTCGACGCGGAGCGCGTGCAGCCCGAGCCAGCCGTCCGCCATCCCGGGGTCCATCCGTACCGCGGCCCGGAACTCCTCCTCGGCCTGCGGATAGGCGCCCATCGTGTAGGCGTCCACCCCCCGCAGCCAGGCGAGGTCGGCCGGAGCCTCGGGGCCCTGCGTGCCGAAGTCCATCACGTCCCCCACAAACCGTGCCCCCGATGGTTCACCGCCGGGCCGTTGCCCGCCGGCAGTCCTCGAACCGCTGTACCGCGGACCGGAGTTGCAGCGGTGCGACCAGGCAGACCCCGATCACGCCGAGGGCATCGTACCTGCGGGGCAGCCGCCCGCCGAAGGGTGCCGTCCGAGCTGTTGAACGACGTGGGAGCACGGGGGCGCACACGAATCGGTGACCGAGAGTGAGCGCATCGCCGCACTCGGCACGCGGAGAGAACGCGAAAGGAGGCGGAGGACGGAACGAAGCCCCCGGTCACGGGGGAACAACCGGGGGCTTCGCGCGGGAGGGCGGCTTCGGTGTGCCGCACATCGAAAACGTAGGACGTGCACGGTCCCCCGGTCAAGCCGGAGAAGGGCGCCGACGCACGCGGATGAGCAGGGCCTTCACGAATTCAGCACACCGCTGACGGTCCGTCACCCTCAGTGAGGGAATCGCCCGTCACGGCCGTGCCCGCCGGCCCCGGCAGCACCAGATATTCGCCGTCGGATCCGCCCGGATCCCCGCCGCGCGCCCGCCGCACCAGCAGATCGGCGAAGGGCCGCGACGGATCCCGCGCGAAGTGCCGGCGCTCCGCCCGGACCCAGCCGTCCCAGAACTTCCGCTGCTCCTCCCCGTCCCGCTCCCGCCCGGCCCGCCAGGCACCCTCGGCCGGGACCTCCATCCACAGCAGCCGCGCCAGATACGGGCGCAGGGCCCGCCGCCCGGCGCCCACCCCCTCGACCAGCACCACGGGCGCGGGCGGCAGTGCGCGCGCCGGACCGAAGCGCCGCGCGCGCCAGTCGTACGGGCGGTAGTGCGCCGTGTGCCCCCGGCGCAGCGGTGCGACGACCTCGCGCAGCAGTCGCTCCGTCCAGCCGAACAGCTCCTCGTGCGTGGCGACGTCGTCGAGACGCAGTACGGGGGCGCCGCCCAGCGCCCCCGCGAGCCGCCCGGCGAACGTGCTCTTCCCGGACCCCGCGTGCCCGTCGACCGCGACGAGCCGCACGTCCCCGCACGACGGCGGTGCCTGCCGCACGGAGGAGGCGAGGTGCTGAAGGGCGAGTTCCACGCGAGGAGTCCTGAACGACGAGGAGGGGCAGGTCCGACAGCGGCATCCTAGGTCCGACAGCGGCGTCCTGGGTTCGACAGCGGCATCCCGGGTTCCGCGGCGCACACCAGAGGTCGAGACCAATAGTGGTGGCGCGCCGAAGCGTCGGGATGCTGGCAGGCGTCCGCCTCCGGCGGCCATAGTTGGCCCACTCGCGTCCGACCGCCGCGCAAGGACACAGGACATTCGGGGGTACCCACACATGCCCAGCCCTTCCCAGCCCTCCCGCCGCACCCTCCTCACCGCCGCGGTGGCCGCCGCCGCGGCCGGCGCCGCGACACCCGCGGCCGCCGCCACACCCGCCCACCGGCCGACGAGGACGAAGCCCGCACCCACCGTGGACCATCACGCCTGGACCTCCCACGCCGACTGGCGCTCCGGCACAGCCAAGGGCACCCGCGCCGTCCCCGGCACCCGCCCCGGCCTGGTGCTCGACACCCCGGCCAGCCGCACCGACTACGCCGACCCGCACACCGGCCGCACCTCCACCTGGGAGTACGCCACCTGGACCTCCCCGGCCCACACCCTCTCCGTGCCCGCCACCGAGGTCATCGCCTCCTGGAACGCGCACACCCCGGCCGGCACCTGGATCCAGACCGAGCTGTCGGCCCGCTACTCCGACGGCACCGACACTCCCTGGTACGTCATGGGCCGCTGGGCCGCGGGCGACGAGGACATCCGCCGCACCTCCGTCGACGACCAGAGCGACGGCAGGAGCAGCGTCTGGACCGACACCCTCGCCCTCGACGACGCCGCGAGCGGACTGCGGCTCGCCTCCTACCGGCTCCGCCTCACCCTGTACCGCGCCCCCGGCACCCGGAAGACGCCCACCGTGTGGCGGGCGGGCGCCATGGGCTCCGACGTCCCCGACCGCTTCACGGTCCCGGCCTCCACCCCCGGCCCCGCCCACGAACTCCGCGTTCCGAGCTACTCGCAGGAGATCCACAAGGGCCAGTACCCGCAGTACGACAACGGCGGCGAGGCCTGGTGCAGCCCCACCTCCTCCCAGATGATCGTCGAGTACTGGGGCCGCCGGCCCACCGCCGCGCAACTGGCCTGGGTGGACCCGTCGTACGCCGACCCCCAGGTCTGCCACGCGGCCCGCTACACCTTCGACTACCAGTACGAGGGCTGCGGCAACTGGCCGTTCAACGCGGCCTACGCGGCCACCTACAAGGACATGCAGGGCGTGGTGACCCGGCTGACCTCGCTCACCGACGTGGAGACGCTGGTCGCCGCGGGCATCCCCGTCATCACCTCCCAGTCCTTCCTCAAGGAGGAGCTGACGGGCGCGGGCTACGGCACCTCCGGGCACCTGATGACCGTGACCGGCTTCACCGCCGACGGCGACGTCATCGCCCACGACCCCGCCGCGCCGAGCGACGCGGAGGTACGGCGCGTCTACCGGCGCCGCGAGTTCGAGAACATCTGGCTGCGCACCAAGCGCTACGACGCGAACGGCCAGGTCAAGAGCGGTTCGGGCGGGGTGTGCTACCTGTACTTCCCGGCCGGTCCGACGCCGGGCGTCAGGCGCGCGCTGGAAAGCGTCGGGGTGCGCTGAAACGGCCCCCGCACGGCCCGGCGCGCTACGGCGCCGGGTCGGCGGGCGCCGTGCCGGCCGATTCCGTGCCCGTCTGTTCCGTCCGCTCCGTCTGTTCTTCCGTCCGCTCCGTCTGTGACAGCGTGGCGAGGAGCCGCAGCTTCTCGTCGCTGTCGCTGTTCCTGTCCGGGTAGTAGACGACGAGGATGAGCCCGCCGACGGGCAGTTTGTCGCGGTGCAGGCGCAGTTCGCCGACGACCGGGTGGTTGACCGTGACCGTGCCGCCGTCGAGGACGCGGACGTCGTGCCGGGCCCACAGGGTGCGGAACCGCTGGCTGGACAGCGCCAGCTCCCCGACGAGTTCCACGAACCGGGGGTTGTCGGTGTCGTCCCCGATGGTGGTGCGCAGGGCGGCGACGAAATCGGCGGTGGCCCGCTGCCAGTCCTGGTGGAAGGCCTGCTCCTCGGGGTCCAGGAGCAGCGAGCGCAGCCGGTTCTCGCCGGGCCGCAGTCGGGGGGAGAGCGCGACGGCCATCGGGTTGGCGGCCAGGACGTCGAAGGCGCGTCCCTCGACGAACGCCGGGACCGTCAAGTGGGCGAGCAGTTCGTGCAGCCGCGCCGGCACCCGCTCGGGTCGCCTGGCGCGTGACGCGCGGGGGCGGGCGGCCGCGAGGCCGAGCAGATACGTCCGCTCCACGTCGTCGAGCCGCAGGACGCGCGCGAGGGAGGAGAGGACCTGGGTCGAGGGGTTCCGGTCCCGGCCCCGCTCCAGGCGCAGGTAGTAGTCCGGGCTGATCCCGGCGAGCAGGGCGACCTCCTCGCGGCGCAGCCCGGGCACCCGCCGGTTGCCGCCGGGCGGCAGCCCCGCCTGCGCCGGGGAGACCAGCTCGCGCCGGGCGCGGAGGTAGTCGCCGAGCCGGTTGCCGGATTCCTCGTCCTTCATACCGCCACGGTAATGCGGGGCGCGGGTCGTGAAGGGGGCCCTGTCAGGACCAGGGAACACGGGGGCACTGCCCCCTTCGGCGCGGGCCGCGAAGACTGCCGTTGTGCCGCCCGTCCGGGACGGACGGCCGCTCCTCACCGTCCGCGCCGCCGGACCGCACACCGGCGGCGCCCCGTACGAAGGGAAGATCCCGTGGATCTCTCCAACCGCACCGTCCTCGTCGTCGGCGGCACCTCCGGCATCGGGCGCGAACTGGCCCGCCGGTTCGCCGCGGCGGGCAGCACCGTGGCCGTCGCGGGCCGCGATCCGCGCGCACTCGCGGAACTCGAAGGGGAGGGCTTCGGCACGGTCGCCGTCGACGTCACCGACGACGCCTCCGTCGCCTCGGCCCGGGACGCCGTGCTCGCCCGGTACCCCGGCCTCGACACCGTGGTGACGATGTCCGGCGTCATGCTCCTGGAGGACCTGTGCGACCCCGCGCACTTCGAGACGGCCCGGACGACGGTCGACACCAATCTCCTCGGCACCGTCCGGGTCCTCGACGCCTTCACCCCGCACCTGGTCGGGCGCGGCGCCGGCACCTTCGTCACCGTCACCTCCGGCATCGCGTTCCTGCCCTTCCCGCCGATGCCCAGCTACGCCGCCTCCAAGGCCGCGGTGCACGCCTACTCGGAGGCGCTGCGCGCGCAGCTCGACGGCACCGGGGTCGACGTCGTCGAACTCGTCCCGCCGGCCGTCGCCACGGCGGGCCAGGAGAAGGTGAACCCGCACGCGCTGCCGCTCGACGACTTCGCCGGCGAGGTCATGGAGCTGCTGGCACAGGAGCCCACGCCCCGCGAGATCCTCGTCAAGGGCGTCCTCGGGCACCGCTGGGCCGAGCGCGACGGTACGTACGACGGCCTCGTCGCCCAGCGCTCCCGGGCGCTGGCCATGCTCCCCGGCCGGCAGGGCTGAGACGCCGGACGCCGCCCGCACGGACGGCCGGGGGCCTGTGAGCAAGCTCTCGGCCGCGCCCGCCGCATCCGGTGGCAAGGTGGACAGCACGGTGGGGGGAGCACAGATCCGCCGCACGACGAGGACCAGCGAGAAGCCATGACCGCACTGTCTGCCACCACCGCACGTCCGCGCGCCCGCACCGGCGGGCCGAAGGACGACGGCCCCCACTACCTCGAGCACGTCCTCGGCTGGACCCTCGTCGTCGTCCTCGCGATGCTCGTCACGCAGCTCGGCCTGCTGTGAGGTGAGGGGCGCGCCCTCGGGGACACGGTCCCGGGCGCGGCCCGGTGATCGGAGTCGAACATGCGGGCGGGGTGGCTCTGCCATACTGCCGCTGTCCCGCCCGACCGCTTCAGACATGGGCCGAAATTGACGCACAGTCAGCAGCGAGACACCGCGCGCCCCCGGGCGCGCGGGACCGACCGCTCCGTGGCACGCCGCGCCGAACTCATCGCCGTCGGACGGACGTTGTTCTCCGACACGTCCTACGACGCGCTCTCGATGGACGACATCGCCCGCCACGCGCAGGTGGCCAAGGGGCTGATCTACTACTACTTCCAGTCCAAGCGCGGCTACTACCTGGCGATCATCGAGGACTCCGTCGCCGGACTGGTCACGCGTGCCGCCGAGGGGCAGGAACTGCCGCCCGCGCAACGGGTGCACCGCACCATCGACGGTTACCTCCGCTACGCCGAGCACAACCAGGCCGCGTACCGCGCGATCGTCAGCGGCGGTGTCGGGTTCGACACCGAGGTGCAGGAGATCCGGGACGGGGTGCGCGAGGCGATGATCGAGGCGATCGCCGAAGGGGCGTACGGCCGCCGCCGGATCGCCCCGCTGGCGCGGATGGGGCTGCTGGCGTGGCTGTGCAGCGTGGAGGGGGCGACCCTCGACTGGATCGGCCGCCCCGAGTTGTCCCGCGACACCGTGCGGGATCTGCTGGTGAAGATGCTCGGGGGGACGCTGCGGGCGATCGAGGAACTGGACCCGGGGTATCCCGCGCCGGCGGTGGCACGGCGGGGGTAGGTTCCCCGGGCCCCGACGGCCGTGAGGGGCTCCGCCCCCCGTAGCCGTGCGGCCGGGTCAGGCCGCCGCTTGGCGCATGGTGGGGACGCGGATGGGGCGGGACCCGGGGCCGCCCACGTGGGAGAAGGGCTGGGTGCGCCAGTCGAGGCCCTGGGGCAGGGTCAGGAGCAGGCCCGTCTCCTGCTGCTGCGGCTTCAGCGACTCGTCGGCGGGGCGGGCCTCGTCCGCCGCGCGGCCCGTGCCCGCGCACACCGTGAGACCGAACGGGTTCCACGGCGACGCGCACAGCGCGTGCTCGGGCAGCACCTCCTCGTCCGCGAGGAGCGCGATCGGCTGCGCGCAGTCCGGGCAGATCACCCGGTACATCTCGAAGGTGTCGTACGCGTCGAACTCG
The DNA here is from genome assembly GCF_036226765.1 of Streptomyces sp. NBC_00670. Classification (NCBI taxonomy): domain Bacteria; kingdom Bacillati; phylum Actinomycetota; class Actinomycetes; order Kitasatosporales; family Streptomycetaceae; genus Streptomyces; species Streptomyces sp. NBC_00670. The sequence goes on along the minus strand of NZ_CP109017.1, from coordinate 1,251,048 downwards.
TCGTCCGGTTCGACGCCCTCCGGCTCGGGCTCCACCACCGGCTTGAGCCGCTTGGGCACGGAGCGGCCAGGGCGCTTCACACTCTGCATGGGATTCTCCCCCTAGGGCTGGGCCGATCAGGCACTGCGGCCTCGACCACAGCAAGCACTTCCCGCCCCGCCCGGTGGGTAATCACGAGGACATCACGAAGCCTGTTCGGACACTGTGGCGTTCGTCACATGCCGCCCGCGGGTGCCCTCCGAGGTGCCGTACGGGACACGCCCGTCCGCGCGTACCGGACCACGTCAGGTCACGAACCGGGTATGACCTGCGTCGCCGAGCTGTCCCGGGTGATCGGCGGCACTGTAGGTTCTTGCGCCATGGAGGAGCTGGACCGACAGATCGTGCAGCTGCTCGTCAAGGACGGGCGGATGAGCTACACCGACCTGGGCAAGGCCACGGGCCTGTCCACGTCGGCCGTGCACCAGCGCGTGCGCCGGCTGGAGCAGCGCGGTGTCATCCGCGGCTACGCCGCCGTCGTCGAGGCGGAGGCGGTGGGACTGCCGATGACCGCCTTCATCTCCGTGAAACCGTTCGACCCCAGCGCCCCCGACGACATCGCGGACCGGCTGGCCGGCGTCCCCGAGATCGAGGCGTGCCACAGCGTGGCGGGGGACGAGAACTACATCCTCAAGGTCCGGGTGGCGACCCCGCACGAGCTGGAGGAACTGCTGGCCCGCGTGCGCACCCTGGCCGGCGTCTCCACCCGCACCACGGTCGTCCTGTCGACGCCGTACGAGGCCCGCCCGCCCCGCATCTGACCCGGCACCGCCCACGCCGTTCGACGCCCGCGACGGGCCACCCGCGGTCGGCCGCGTCCGGCGGCCGCGCGACACTGTTACGCATGAGTGAGCGCACCCCCGACCCGCAGACCGTCCTCCTCCGCCGCGGCGAGGTCCACAGCCCCGCCGACCCGTTCGCGACCGCGATGGTCGTCGAACGCGGCCGGGTCGCCTGGGTCGGTTCCGAGGGCGCCGCCGACGCCTTCACGGACGGCGTCGACGAGGTGCTCGACCTCGACGGCGCCCTCGTCACCCCCGCGTTCGCCGACGCACACGTGCACACCACCGCCACCGGCCTCGCGCTCACCGGACTCGACCTGTCCGCCGCGCCGACGCGCGAGGCGGCCCTCGCCCTGGTCCGCGACTTCGCCGCCGCCCGCCCCGCCGACCGCGTCCTGCTCGGCCACGGCTGGGACGCGGCCCGCTGGCCCGACGGCCGGCCCCCGGCCCGCGCCGAGCTCGACGAGGCCACCGGCGGCCGTCCGCTCTACCTCTCCCGCATCGACGTCCACTCCGCGGTCGTCACCACCGCCCTGCTCGACCTGACCCCGGGCGTCACCGGTGCGACCGGCTACGCCGACGGCCCGCTGACCGGCGACGCCCACCACGCCGTCCGCGCCGTCGCCCTGGGCGCGCTCACCCCCGCCCAGCGCGCCGAGGCCCAGCGCGCCGCGCTCGCGCACGCCTCCTCGCTCGGCATCGGCTCGGTCCACGAGTGCGGCGGCCCCGACATCTCCTCCGAGGACGACTTCGCCGGACTGCTCCGGCTCGCCGCCGAGGAGCCCGGCCCCCGCGTGGTCGGCTACTGGGCCGAGCAGGGCGACGCCGGCGTGGCCCGGGCGCGCGAACTGGGCGCGACCGGCGCCGCGGGCGACCTCTTCGTCGACGGCGCCCTCGGCTCGGGCACCGCCTGCCTGCACGAGCCGTACGCCGACGCCGCCCACACCGGCACCGCCCGCCTGGACGCCGCCGACGTCACCGCGCACGTCGTCGCCTGCACCGAGGCGGGGATCCAGGCGGGGTTCCACGCCATCGGCGACGCCGCCGTCGCCACGGTGGTCGAGGGCGTCCGTGCCGCCGCCGAGAAGGTCGGCCTCGCCCGCGTGCGGGCCGCCCGGCACCGCGTCGAACACGCCGAGATGCTCACCCCCGAGACCGTCGCCGCCTTCGCCGAACTCGGCCTCACCGCCTCCGTACAGCCCGCGTTCGACGCCCTGTGGGGTGGCGAGGACGGGATGTACGCACGCCGGCTGGGCGTCGAACGGGCCCGCACCCTCAACCCCTTCGCGGCCCTGCTGCGCGCCGGGGTGCCGCTCGCGCTCGGCTCCGACAGCCCCGTCACCCCGCTCGACCCCTGGGGCACGGTCCGCGCGGCCGCCTTCCACCGCACCCCGGAGCACCGCGTCTCGGTCCGCGCCGCGTTCACCGCGCACACCCGCGGCGGCTGGCGGGCCGTCGGCCGCGACGACGCCGGCGTCCTGGTGCCCGGGGCACCCGCGGACTACGCCGTCTGGCGCACCGACGAACTGGTCGTCCAGGCCCCCGACGACCGGGTCGCCCGCTGGTCCACCGACCCGCGCTCGGGCACCCCCGGCCTGCCCGACCTCGCCCCCGGCCGGGACCTGCCGCTCTGTCTGCGGACCGTGGTGGGCGGACGGACGGTGTTCGTACGGCCGGGCGAGTGATCTACCGGGGCGGCCGGGTGCCGCCCGGCCCCCGCCGGGCCGTGGCGCGACCTGCGTTTCCTCCCCGCTGACCTGCGGCGCTGCGGGAAAGCCGCAGTTGGGAGGGGTGTTGACAGCGAGCCGTCGGGGGCCGGTAGGTTCTGCCGGGTCCACCACCGCCACGTCCGGCCGGAGAACGTCCGAGAGGTCGCCGGAGCCCGCTGGGTCAGGGATGGTGCGCCGTCGGCGCGCCGCCACTGGGAGCCAGGCCCAGCGTCCGCGCCACGGCGAGGGAATGTTTCGTGCCCGGCCGGCAGGTGTGACCCGGGTGGGGCCCGGCCGCTCAGTAGACAACGGCTTTCGGTCGATCCGCAGCCAGCGGTTCCCAGGTCGGCCCGAAGGGCCGCCGGGCCCCCATCCCGTCGCCCGCGACAGCCGTAACAGGGCTCTGCGGCGGGTAGACGGCAGTCATGGGCGCGCGCTCCTACCCACTTTCTGTCCGGCCGACACCCCCGTGGGCCCGTGCTGTCGCGTCCTACCAGGCAGTGGCCACTATGGTGGTGCCCTGCGTACGGACATGAAGGGGCTGCAGTGAACGACGGCGACGGGACCCTCGAGGCGGGAGCCCAGGGAAGACGGTTCGGCCCGCTCGGCACGGCCTTGGTGATCATCCCCACCTACAACGAGGCGGAGAACATCAGGACCATCGTCGGCCGGGTGCGCGAGGCCGTTCCCGAGGCGCACGTCCTCGTGGCCGACGACAACAGCCCCGACGGCACGGGCAAGCTGGCCGACGAACTGGCCGCCGAGGACGACCACGTCCAGGTGCTGCACCGCAAGGGCAAGGAGGGGCTCGGCGCCGCCTACCTCGCGGGCTTCCGCTGGGGCATGGAGCACGATTACGGCGTACTGATCGAGATGGACGCCGACGGCTCGCACCAGCCCGAGGAACTGCCCCGGCTGCTCACCGCGCTCAAGAACGCCGACCTGGTGCTCGGCTCGCGCTGGGTGCCCGGCGGCCGCGTGGTCAACTGGCCCCGCTCGCGCGAGATCATCTCCCGCGGCGGCAGCCTCTACTCCCGGCTCGCCCTCGACCTGCCGCTGCGCGACATCACCGGCGGCTACCGCGCGTTCCGCCGCGAGACCCTGGAGGGCCTCGGCCTCGACGAGGTGGCCTCCCAGGGCTACTGCTTCCAGGTCGACCTCGCCCGCCGCGCGGTCAAGGCCGGCTACCACGTGGTCGAGGTGCCCATCACCTTCGTCGAGCGTGAACTCGGCGACTCCAAGATGAGCCGCGACATCCTGGTCGAGGCCCTGTGGCGGGTCACCTCCTGGGGCGTGGGGGAGCGGGTCGGGCGCCTGACGGGGCGTACGGCGCCGAAGTCGTCCGGCTGATCATTCCCCTTACGCCGTTCTGAGCAGGGCCCAGGCACACTGGAACCATGACGTCTGGTGCTTCGAGTCCCACGTACCCGGCCCGGCCCCGCCGCTCCCGCATGCGCACCTTCCTGCCGCTCGGCGTGGCCGCGTGGCTGGTGCTGGAGATCTGGCTGCTCCTGCTGGTCGCGGACGCGGCCGGGGGGCTCGCGGTCCTCCTGCTGCTGGTCGCCGGGTTCGTGGGCGGTGCGGCGGTGGTCAAACGGGCCGGGCGCCGGGCCTTCAGGAACCTCAGTGAGTCCCTCCAGCGGGGGACGCCTCCGCAGAGCGGTGGGGCGAACGGGCTGACGATGCTGGGCGGGTTGCTGCTCATGCTGCCGGGGCTGGTGTCCGACGTGGTGGGGTTGCTGCTGCTCGTGCCGCCGGTGCAGAAGGCGGTGAGTGCGTATACGGAGCGCACGATCGACCGCAAGCTGCGGGCGTCGGTGCCCGGGCCGCTCGGTGACGCGTTCGCGCAGGCGCGGATGCGGGGGGCCGACGGCAAGGTGGTCCAGGGCGAGGTCATCCGGGACGACCGGCCCGGGGGACCCTACGACGCGGGCGACGACCGCCCGCCGTTGACCGGCTGACGAGTTTCCTCGCCCCCGCCGCCCCTACCCTTCCCGTCCCCGGGGGGCTCCGCCCCCGGACCCCCGAAAAGATTGCGCAGTTCCCCGCGCCCCTTAAAAGCAGGGGGCACCCCCTGGCTCTTAAGGGCGCGGGGAACTGCGCGACCGGCCACGACGCCCCCGCAGTCGCCGACCCGGTCGCACCAGCGCGGCGGATGCGCAAAAGCGAGGGCGCCGTACGTCGAAAACGTACGGCGCCCTCGCTCTCGCGCGACGTCCGCTGTACTACCGCCCAACCCCCGGAGGGATCACGCGGACTTGCGGCTGTCGCGGGGGTGTACCGCGATGTTCATCGCACCGGAGCGCAGGACGGCCAGCCGCTCCTCGAGGACCTCTTCGAGCTCCTCGCGGGTGCGCCGTTCCATCAGCATGTCCCAGTGCGTACGGGCGGGCTTGGCCTTCTTCTCCTCAGGACCGTCGCCGTCCACCAGGAGTGCCTGGGCCCCGCAGACCTTGCACTCCCACTCCGGCGGGATCTCCGCCTCGACCGAGAAGGGCATCTCGAAACGATGCCCCTTCTCGCATGCGTACTCCACGGCCTGGCGCGGGGCCAGGTCGATGCCGCGGTCCGTCTCGTAGCTGGTCACCACGAGGCGCGTGCCGCGAAGAGCTCGCTCACTCATGAATCGTGCCTCCCGGGCTTGTCGCCCACAGGACAGGTGTCGCTGTCGTCGTCATCCGGTCAACGTCCGGTCGGCGGTAAAGATTCCCGTCCCGTGTCCCGTTTCGGGTCATGCGTCGCCGTCGTAGCCGCAGCCTTGTCTCCCCATGCAGTACCCAACGGCGCCCGGTTTGTCACATCTGCTAGCAGATGTCACCCAGCGTCGCGTCTTCTCTGACGCGCAGTAACGGTACGCCTGGCAGGCCAAACGCGTACACTACCGCCCTTTGGTCCGGAGTGCTAAATCCGGTCGGGAACCGGGTTGCCCGCGTCCCGCACCGCCCGCCGCACCGGAACCCGGGCAAGCAGGGCGAAACCGGCGACGAAGAAGACCACCAGCGAAATGATCGCGTCGCGATAGCTGCCCGTGAGCTGGTAGGTGAGGCCGAACAGCAGCGGTCCCAGCCAGCTCATGCCGCGGTCGCTCATCTCGTACGCCGAGAAGTACTCGGCCTCCTTGCCGGGCGGCACCAGATGCGAGAACAGCGACCGGGACAGTGCCTGGCTGCCGCCGAGCACCAGCCCGATCCCGGCCGCCAGGACGAAGAACCACACCGGCGCCCCGGCGGGCAGGAAGTACCCCGCGCCCAGGGTGAGCGTCCACGCCACCAGCGAGCCCAGGATCGTCCGCTTGGCCCCGTAGGCCCGTGCCAGCCGGCCCATCCCCAGCGCGCCGCCCACCGCCAGCACCTGCACGAGCAGCACCGCCCCGATGAGGGTGGACTGCCCCAGGCCCAGCTCCTCGGAGCCGTACACCGAGGCCTGGGAGATGACGGTCTGGATGCCGTCGTTGTAGATGAGGTACGCCAGCAGGAAGGCGAGCGTGAGCGGCTTGCCCCGCATGTCCCGCAGCGTCGCCGCCAGCTGCCGCCAGCCGTGCGGCGCCGCCGCCACCGGGGCCGCGGCGGGCCGGTCGCGCAGCCGCCGCAGCGGGACGAGGGTGAACGCGCCCCACCACAGACCGGCCGAGGCCAGACAGACACGGACCGCCGCCGACTCGCTCAGGCCGAAGGAGTCGTGCCCGGTGAACAGCACCAGGTTGACGATCAGCACCAGGGCACCGGCCGCGTATCCGAAGGCCCAGCCGCGCGAGGAGACCCGGTCGCGCTCCTCGGGCCCCGCGATCTGCGGCAGGAAGGCGTTGTAGAGCACCATCGAGACCGCGATCGAGGCGTTGGCGACGACCAGCAGCGCCCCGCCCAGCAGATAGCGGTCACCGCCCAGGAAGAACATGCCCGTCGTCGCCGTCGCCCCCGTGTAGGCGGCGAGCGCCAGCAGCGGCTTCTTGCGCCCGGAACGGTCCGCCCGCGCGCCCGCCAGCGGCATCACCACGATGGCGATGACCACCGACAGGGAGACGCAGTAGGGGAAGTAGGAGCCGGCGCGCACCGGGATGCCGAGGGGGTGCACATAGCCGTCGGAGTCCGCCGCCGACTTGGCGACCGACGTCAGGTAGGGGCCGATGAAGACGGTCAGCACGCTCGTCGAGTAGACCGAGCACGCCCAGTCGTAGAAGTACCAGCCGCGCTGCTCGCGGCGCCGCCCGGCGGCCGGGCCGGCCGCCGCCACGCGCACGGTGCCGATGTCCACCCGTGCCCTCGCTTCCCCGTGCGCGTTCCCCGGGGCGCCGGACGGCCCCCGTGAACGTCTGCTGTCCGCCGCCGCGCCGGGCCTCAGACCCAGGTGCCCCGTTCCTCCAGGACCGTGCGCAGCGTGTCGATGTGATCGGTCATGATGCCATCCACCCCGAGGTCCAGGAGCCGGTGCATGCGGTCCGCCTCGTTCACCGTCCACACGTGCACCTGCAGCCCCAGCGCGTGCGCGGTCCGTACGAAGCGGGCGTCCACCACGGGCACCCCCGACTGCCGCTCGGGCACCTGGGCCGCGACCGCCGAGCCGCGCACCGCCGCGGGCAGCCCCCAGGAGCGCAGCCGCAGACCGAGCACGCCCCGGGTGCCGTACGAGGTCGCCAGCCGGGGTCCGGCCAGCCGCTGGGCCCTGGCCACCCGTGCCTCCGAGAACGAGCCGACGCACATCCGGTCCCAGGCGCCGGTCCGCCCGATGAGGCCGAGCAGCGGGAACAGGGCGGACTCCGCCTTGCAGTCGACGTTCCAGCGGACCTCGGGGAACTCCGTCAGCAGGTCCTCGAACAGGGGTACGGGCTCGCCGCCCGCCACGCGCGCGTGGCGCACGTCGGACCACGGGAGGTCGGCGATCCGGCCCGTGCCGTCCGTGAGCCGGTCCAGGGTCGCGTCGTGGAACGCCACGAGCCTGCCGTCGGCCGTGACGTGGACGTCCGTCTCCAGATAGCGGTATCCGGCAGCCACCGCCCGCCGGAACTGGACGGCGGTGTTCTCCAGGCCGTCGGCCGCCCCGCCCCGGTGGGCGAAGGCGAGCGGGCCGCGGTGGTCGAGGTAGGGGTGGCGTATCGCGGTGGTCACCGCCGCAGTATGGCCCGCCCCGGTTTCGACCCGGCAACCACGGGGCTGCCCGAGGGCGTCGACGGGACGGCGCACACCCGCAGGAACAGCTGTGCGAGCGGGCCGATGGACAGCGCGTACAGCACGGTGCCCACGCCGACCGTGCCGCCCAGGACGAAGCCGGTCACCACGACCGCGACCTCGATGCAGGTCCGCAGCAGCCGGATCGACCGGCCCGTGCGCGTGTGCAGCCCCGTCATCAGCCCGTCGCGCGGGCCCGGGCCGAACCGGGCGGCGATGTACAGGCCGGTGGCCAGTCCGTTGAGGACCACGCCCCCGGCCATCAGCGCGATCCGCAGCCACAGGGCGTGCACCGTGGGCAGTACGGCGAGCGTGCCGTCCATGGCCAGGCCGATCGCGAAGACGTTCGAGACGGTGCCGAGTCCCGGACGCTGCCGCAGCGGGATCCACAGCAGCAGCACCACGGCGCCCACGGCGATCGTCACCTCGCCGATGGTGAACCCGGTGCGTTCGGCCAGCCCCTGGTGCAGCACGCCCCACGGTTCGAGACCCAGGCCCGCCGCCACCAGCAGCGCGGAGCTCACGCCGTACAGCGCCAGGCCGACGTAGAGCTGGGACAGCCGCCGCACCAGGCGTCGGCGCTCCGGCGGCGCGGAGGGGGCGGGACCGGAGGGAGCGGGACCGGAGGGAGGGACGGACGGCGTGGTCGGCAAGGGAGCCCCCGAGTGGTTGGAGTGGACCGGCGCATGCCACTCTGTGGCTCGGGGAATTGAACCATCCAGGGCCAATTCCAGGAAGGTGGACCGATCGTCATGGTGAAGTGGACCTCCGCGGTCGGGGCGGCACAGCTCGCCCGGCTGCTCGGCTCCCAGCAGGACCGCCCCGCCGGCCCCGGCACCCGCCGCCCGCCCGCCTACCGCGCCCTGGCCGACGGCATCCGGCTGCTCGTCCTGGAGGGCCGGGTCCCGGTCGCCGCCCGGCTGCCCGCCGAGCGCGAACTGGCGCTCGCCCTCTCCGTCAGCCGTACCACGGTCGCCGCCGCCTACGAGGCACTGCGCGGCGAGGGGTTCCTGGAGTCCCGCAGGGGAGCGGGCAGCTGGACCGCCGTACCCGCCGGGAACCCCCTGCCCGCGCGCGGCCTGGAACCGCTGCCCCCCGAGGCGCTCGGCTCGCTGATCGACCTCGGTACCGCCGCCCTGCCCGCCCCCGAGCCCTGGCTCACCCGCGCCGTCCAGGGCGCCCTGGGGGAGTTGCCGCCGTACGCCCACACGCACGGCGACTACCCGGCGGGGCTGCCCGCGCTGCGTGCCATGCTCGCCGAGCGCTACACCGCGCGCGGCATCCCGACCATGCCCGAGCAGATCATGGTGACCACCGGCGCGATGGGCGCGATCGACGCCATCTGCCACCTCTTCGCCGGGCGCGGCGAACGGATCGCGGTGGAGTCGCCGTCCTACGCCAACATCCTGCAGCTCATGCGCGAGGCGGGCGCGCGACTGGTTCCCGTCGCGATGGCCGAGGGGCTGGTCGGCTGGGACCTGGAGCGCTGGCGGCAGGTGCTGCGCGAGGCGGCGCCGCGCCTCGCCTACGTGGTCGCCGACTTCCACAACCCCACCGGCGCGCTGGCCGACGAGGATCAGCGGCGCCGCCTGGTGGAGCTGGCGCGCTCGGCCGGCACCGTAGTCGTCGTCGACGAGACGATGAGCGAGCTGCGCCTGGACGAGGACACCGAGCTGCCGCGCCCGGTGTGCGCCTTCGACCCCGCCGGATCGACCGTCATCACGGTCGGCTCCGCCAGCAAGGCGTTCTGGGCCGGTATGCGCATCGGCTGGGTACGGGCCGCGCCGGACGTCATCCGCAGCCTGGTCGCGGCCCGCGCCTACGCCGATCTGGGCACCCCCGTCCTCGAACAGCTGGCCGTCAACTGGCTGCTCAGCACCGGCGGCTGGGAGGAGGCCATCGCGCTGCGCCGCGGCCAGGCCCGGGAGAACCGGGACGCCCTGGTCGAGGCGGTGCGCCGGGAGCTGCCCGACTGGGAGTTCGCGGTGCCGCACGGCGGCCTCACCCTGTGGGTCCGCACCGGCGGGCTGTCCGGCTCGCGGCTGGCCGAGGCGGGGGAGCGGGCGGGCGTCCGCGTCCCCTCGGGGCCCCGGTTCGGGGTGGACGGCGCCTTCGAGGGCTATGTCCGGCTGCCGTTCACGGTGGGCGGCGCGGTGGCCAACGAGGCGGCGACGCGACTGGCCGCGGCGGCGGACATGGTGCGCACGGGGGCACCGGGGACGACGGAGCCGCCGCGGACGTTCGTGGCGTGAGGAACGCCGGGTCGCCGGGGACGTTGGTGGCATGAGGACCGCTGGGGGGCGTTCACCCCTCCGCGGCCACCGGCTCCGTTGTGTTCAAGGGCCCCGCGTCCTTGGTGAACGGCCCCGCGTCCGCCGGTGCCGTGCGCTCCGGCAGCAGGGCCAGCACCGCCTCGCGCTGCCGCTCGCCGGTGGCGTCGTCGTACGGGTCCGGCGTGGCCGGCACCTGGAGCCGGTGGACCGGTCCGGAGCCGAGCCGCGCGTACCCCCGCCCCGGCGGGACGTCCTTGGTAGGGGTCGTGTGCGGCGGCGCCCCCAGCACCGCCGTGAGCAGGTCCGCGGCGGCCGGGCCGAGCACCACGCGCGCGCGGGTGTGCTGCCGTACCGCGTCCGGGAGCGCGTCGAGGCCGTCGACATGCTCGGCCACCACCACGGTCACGTTCGCCGCGCGGCCGTGCCGCAGCGGCACCTGGAGCAGCGCCAGCGGGTCCTCGTGCCCGCCGGCCGCGGCCAGATGGCCGAGGGCGGCCGGCCGGTCGAGCAGGATCCACAGCGGCCGCCGGACGTCGTCCGGGGCCGGCTGCCCGGCCTGCCGGGCCCGGTTCGCGGCGATCAGCCGCCGCTCCGTCTCGTGCGTCGCCCACTGCAGACTCGCCACCGCGCCCGCGAGCGCGCACTCGACCGCGAGGACGCCGTCGCGCCCGGTCAGACACGCGTACTCGCCGGTGCCGCCGCCCTCGACGATCAGCACGTCGCCGTGCTGGAGCGCCTGGAGGGCCAGCGAGCGCAGCAGGGTCGTCGTGCCGCTGCCCGGCTCGCCGACGGCCAGCAGATGCGGCTCGGTGGAGCGCGGGCCGGTGCGCCACACCACGGGGGGTTCGTCGCGCTGCTCCTCGCCGTAGTCGAGGGGGACGGTGCGCTGGACGCCGGTGGGGTCGGTGAAGCCGAGCACGAGTTCGCCCGGCGCGGTCACGAAGCGCTGGGCGGCGATGTCGGTGGGGAGCGGGGCGAGGACGGAGAGCGTCAGCTCGTTGCCCTCCTCGTCCCACGTGAAGTGGTACTCGCGGCCCCGGCCGGCCTTGGCCTGGAGCACCTGTTCGATCCGGGCGCGGGACTCGGGCTCGCCGTCGGTGAAGTAGGCCGGGTAGCGGACGGTCAGCCGGGAGATCCGGCCCGCGTCGTCGAACTCGTATCCGGACAGGGCCGCCGTCCAGTCGCCGCCGTGCCCGTAGAGCGGGGTGGGGTCACCGGCGGCCGTGAAGTAGGGGACGAGCGCGTCGTACAGCGCGCGCAGCCGCTCGGTCTGCGCCTCGTCGGGGCCCTCGGGCACCGGCACGGCCTGCTCGCGGCCCTGCCAGGCCGCCGCCGCCATCAGGGCGACGACGGCGAGCAGCGGCCCGTACGGCGCGAGGCCCACCACCAGGAGCACCGCGACGACGAGGAACACCAGTGGTCCGCGCCGGTCCTTCGGTGTCTCCGCCCATCTGCGCCGTCCGGCCGCGGCCAGCCGGCGCAGTCCACGGGTGACCGTGATCAGCGGGTGGAGGACGTCGGTGGCGCCGTCCGCCGCCGTCCGGGCCAGTTCCCGGCCGCGGGCGAGCTGTGCGCCGCCTCGGCCGGCGAGCCGTGCGCTGCCTCTGCCGAGGGCGGTGCCTCGCTGGAGGATGCGGGGAAGGGGGCGGCGGGCCACGTCGTCTCCTGGAGGTACGGGGCTGTCAGGGGCGTTCAGAAGTTGATTCCGCCGAGGAGGCTCGCCAGGCTCTCGCCGCCCGCCTTGATGCTGGGGGCGATCGCGGTGCTCGCCAGGTAGAAGCCGAACAGGGCCGAGACCGTTGCGTGGGACGCCTTGAGGCCGTCCTTCCTGAAGAACAGGAAGACGATGATGCCGAACAGGACCACGCCTGAGATGGACAGAATCATTTGAGCTCTCCTGGTTGAGGGGGACGGTCACCATGAGTTCGTCCAGGATCACAGAATGTATCCATATGACAAAAGGTGCAACTGGGTGATCTCCCGGCGTTTCACCTCTGGCCTGCTCCCGGTGTGCTCACCCCGCCCTCCGGTCCGTCCCCGGCCGGGGGCCCGCAACCCCGTGGCGGAGGGCTCCTGGTGATCCTCGCCACGGCGGGCGCCGGTCATGTGCCGCGCGGAGCCAGTACGCTGGCGATTCACCCGTACGGCCGCACTCCGGCCGCCCCACGGGTCCCCCCACGTACGCAGTGAAAGGTGATCCGGCGATGAGTGAAGCCCCCGACCCGGAGGTCGTGGAGCTCGCGACCAGGATCTTCGACCTGGCCCGGCGGGGCCGGACCGAGGAACTCGTCGCCTACGTCGACGCGGGCGTCCCGGCCGACCTCACCAACGACCGCGGCGACTCCCTCGTGATGCTCGCCGCCTACCACGGCCACGCCGGCGCCCTGCGCGCCCTGCTGGAACGTGGCGCCGAGGCCGACCGCGTCAACGACCGCGGCCAGACCCCCCTCGCGGGGGCGGTCTTCAAGGACGAGCGCGAGGTGATCGAGGTCCTGCTCGCCGCCGGCGCCGACCCGACGGCGGGCACGCCGTCCGCCGCCGACACCGCGCGGATGTTCGGCCGGACCGAACTGCTCGCACTCTTCGGCGTCAACTGACGGTAATCTCCTGGCCATTCGGGACGCCGGTCACACCGGGCCACACCGTCCCGGACCGGACAGGACGGAAAACGACGGGGGAGGCGGGACGGGGCCGCCGGAAATACGGTCGCGGCAGCGAAAACAGCGGGCCATCATGACGTCGTGATTCACGGACGCGACGGCTGGGCAGGTGTTGCCGCACCGCGCGGGCCGTGACCGGTCCGCATGGGCCACCGACGAGAGGCAGAGGAAGATGGTTCACAGCAAGCATGAGACGGCGGGCGCTCCGACGTGTTGTCACGCGGCCAGGTAACGCGGTTGTTCCCCGGTTGCGTCGACGCTTGATGTGAGGCTGTTTCCCATGTTCGATCCGGTCATAGCGCCCAGCGGTACGCTGCTCGGCCTGCTCCAGCGGGGCCGCGGCGACGGCACACTGCACGCGCTCACCGCCCCGCGCGCCGAGGCGCTCGCGGCCCTGAACACATGCGTGCTGCGGGACCCCCGCCACGACTGGCAGGTGGAGAACCGCTCCCTCTACTACGCCCGCCTGTACCTCGACCTGAACGGCGGGCTCGACGCCGTCGAGGCACACCTGTTCGACCCCGAGGACGTCCTGGACGCCGAGGAGTCCCGCACCGGGCTCGCCCTCGCCGTCCTCGGCCACCTCGCCTCCTACGGGCGGCGGGACGCCCTCGCCCTGCTGCGCCGCTACGCGGCCACCGGCACCAACTGGGCCTGGGCCCTGGACGAGCTCGCGCTGCGCGACGACGACGAGGGGCTGCGCGCCCTCGCCGCCCCCGTCCTCGCCCGCTTCCCGGCCGGCCCCGAGGGCGAGGCCGACCTCGCCGCGGCCGTGCGCGACGCCTTCGAACCCCGGCCCTGGCGGCTGTGGGCCGACGACGCCCGCACCGGGATCGCCACCCGGGTCCGCGCGGCCCAGGAGGCCGGCAGCTTCGACCGCTGGCAGCGGCAACTGCGGCCCTCTGGACCCCGCCCCGGCTGGAGCGTCCAGGCCGTGTTCGACTGGGCCCAGCAGGGCCTCGACCGCGGCGCCGCCCTCCACGTGCCCGCCGCGCGCTGTCTGAGCGCCGTGGCCGGGCCCGAGGACCACGCCGAGATCGTGCACGCGGCCCGCTCCGGCGGCGACGGCGCCCGCTGCACCGCCCTGCGCTATCTCGCCGACACCGGCGATCCCGGCATCCTCGACCTGGTCGAGGCCGCCGTCGCCGACGGCGGCACGCTCGTCGCGGAGGCCGCCGTCGCCGCCTTCGAACGCATGAGCAGTCCCGCCGCCGTCCGGCGGGCGCGCGGCTGGGCCCACCGGCCCGACGTGCTCGGCGCCGCCGCCGGGCGGATGCTCGCCTGCCGCGGCGGGGCCCAGGACGAGGACCTGGTGCTCGCCGCCCTCCGCGAGGCCGTGCGCGGCGAGGGACCCGACGCGCCGACCCTGTGGACCCTCGTCGACGGCGCCGGACGGCTCGGCATCGGCTGCGCCGCCCCCGTCCTGCGGCACGTCTACCGCGAGACCGCCTCCTCCCATCTGCGCGGCCGCGCCGCCCGCGCCCTGGCCGCCACCGACCCCTCCTTCGCGACCGGGTTCGCCGTCGAGTGCCTCTGGGACTGCGAGGAGACCACCCGCGAACTCGCCGCCCGGCACGCCGAGACCGGCGACGTCCGCGTCGTCGAACGCCTCCGCCGCCTCGCCGCCGATCCGGCGGAGGAGGCCGAGGTCCAGACCGCCGTCCGCAGCAGGATCGGCCCACCATCCGAAGCCGCAGGGACCCCGTAAGCGGCAGGACCGCGAAGTCACCCCCCGAAAGGGGCGCGGGGAACTGCGCGACGCACCCCCCACCCCCCCTCAGCGACCCCCCGCCACCACGAACCGCACCGGCGTACCCGGCGCGGTCTGCGCCGCGGCGGCCAGGTCGGTGGGGTGGACGACCGCGACCACCGGGTAGCCGCCGGTGGTCGGGTGGTCGGCCAGGAACACCACCGGCCTGCCGTCCGGCGGCACCTGGACCGCGCCGAGGACCATGCCCTCGCTGGGCAGTTCCCCGCCCACCGCCCGCTCCAGCGCGGGCCCCTCCGTGCGCAGCCCGATCCGGTTGCTCGCCGACGACACCCGGTACGCGCGCGTGGTGAACGCGTGCACCGCGCGCGCGGTGAACCAGTCGTCACGCGGCCCCAGCGTGACCCGCAGCACCAGTTCGGCCGGCGGCGCCGGCTGCGGAGCGACGTCCACGCGCGCGTGGGGACCGACGGGCCGCCCCAGGGGGAGCACCGTTCCGGTGGCGAGCGGCGGCGGGCCCAGCCCGGAGAGCAGGTCGGTGGAGCGGCTGCCGAGCACCGGCTCCACGGCCACCCCGCCCGCGACGGCGACGTAGCTCCGTACCCCCGCACGCACCGCCCCGACGTCCAGCAGGGCACCGCCCGGCACCCGGAACGGCGCGCCCCAGGGCGCCGGCCGCCCGTCCACGGCGACCGGACAGGGCGCACCGCCCACCGCCACGGTGATCGCCGACCGTGGCCGCACGGCGCACCCGTCGAGCGTCGTCTCCAGGACGGCCGCGGACGGCGGATTGCCGACGAGCCGGTTGACGAGCGCCGCCGCCGGCGCGTCCAGCGCCCCCGAGCGCGGCACCCCCAGGTGGGCGTGCCCGGGCCGCCCGAGGTCCTGCACGGTGGTCAGCGCCCCGGCGCGTACGACGGCGAGCGCGCGGTCGCTCATGAGGACCCCACCGGCCCGCCCACCGGGACGAACCGCACCCGCGCCCCCGGCGTCAGCAACGCGGCAGGCACGCGCGCGTGGTCCCACAGCACCGCGTCCGTCGTCCCGATGAGCTGCCAGCCGCCCGGCGACGCACGCGGGTAGACGCCCGTGTACGGCCCGGCCAGGGCGACCGACCCCGCCGGAACCGCCGTGCGCGGAGTGGCCCGGCGCGGCACGTCGTACCGCTCCGGCAGCCCCGTCAGATAGCCGAACCCGGGCGCGAAGCCGCAGAAGGCGACCCGGAAGTCGGCGCCGGAGTGGATCCGCGCCACCTCGGCCACCGGCACGCCCCACAGCGCGGCGACGTCCGCCAGATCCGGCCCGTCGTACCGCACGGGGATCTCGAGCGCCTCCTGCGCGCGCGTGGCGACCGGCGGCACCTCCCAGCCGGGGAGTTCGGCGGCGAGCCGGGCCGGCTCGTCGAGGCCGTCGAGCAGGACCGTACGGGCCGCCGGCACGATCTCCCGTACCGTCAGCGCGCCCGCGGCCCGGCGGCGCAGCAGCTCGGCGTGCAGGGCCTGGGCCGCCTCCCCGGAGTCCAGTTCGACCAGCAGGGCCCGGTCACCGACGGGCAGCACCCGCACCGGAACCGTCATGCGAACGCCTCCACCCGCACGCCCGCCCCCTCCAGCCGCGCCCGCACCCGGCGGGCCAGCTCCACCGCGCCCGGGGTGTCCCCGTGCAGGCACAACGACCGCGCCCGCACCGCGATCCGGCGCCCCGACAACGCGGTCACCCCGCCCTCACGGGCCAGCCCGAGCGACCGCTCGACCACCGCGTCCGGCTCGGTGACCACCGCGCCGTCCCGGCCGCGCGGCACCAGCGTGCCCTCGTCGGTGTACGCGCGGTCCCCGAACGCCTCGGTGACGGTGGGCAGTCCGGCCTTCGCCGCGGCCTCCAGGAAGCGCGAGCCGGGCAGTCCGAGCACCGGCAGCGCGGCGCCGGCGAGGAGCACGCCCTCGACCACGGCCGCGGCCTGCTCCTGGTCGCGCACCACCCGGTTGTAGAGCGCGCCGTGCGGCTTCACGTACGCCACGCGCGCGCCCGCCGCCCGGGCGAACACCTCCAGGGCACCGATCTGGTAGGCGACCTCGGCGGCCAGTTCCCCGGCCGGCACGTCCATCGCGCGCCGCCCGAAGCCGGCCAGGTCGCGGTAGGACACCTGGGCGCCGATCCGGACGCCGCGCCCGGCCGCCAGCGCGCACACCCGCCGCATGGTGGCCGGGTCCCCGGCGTGGAAGCCGCAGGCCACGTTGGCGCTGGTGACGACCGACAGCAGCGCCTCGTCGTCGGTGAGCCGCCAGCGGCCGAAACCCTCGCCGAGGTCGGCGTTGAGGTCGATCATGTTCTCTCCCGCTCGGGCCCGTGCGGGCCCTGTTCTCAGGCTACGCGGTACTGCTCGTCGCGAGCGTCGGTGACGAACATCTGCCCCGGTGCGTGGGTGAGCGCGAACGGCGGCCGGGAGGCCATGACGGCCGCCTGGGGGGTCACCCCGCAGGCCCAGAACACCGGGATGTCGCGCGGCCGCGGGTCCACCGGCTCGCCGAAGTCGGGCCGCCCCAGGTCCTCGATGCCGAGCACCGACGGGTCCCCGCAGTGCACCGGGCTGCCGTGCACCGCCGGCAGCAGACTGGTCTCCCGGATCGCCGCCGACAGGTGCTCCGGCTGGACAGGGCGCATCGAGACCACCATCGGCCCGTGCAGCCGCCCCGCCGGACGGCACTGGCGGCCCGTCACGTACATGGGGACGTTGCGGCCCTGCTCGATGTGGCGCAGCGGGACGCCCGCCCCCGTCAGCGCCGACTCGAAGGTGAAGCTGCAGCCGATCAGGAACGACACCAGGTCCTCGCGCCAGTACGACCGCACGTCCGTGGGCTCGTCCATCAGTTCGCCGTCGCGCCACACCCGGTAGCGCGGGAGGTCGGTGCGCAGGTCCGCGCCCTCGGCCAGCACCGTGGTGGGGGAGCCGGCGTCCGTGACGTCGAGGACCGGGCACGGCTTGGGATTGCGCTGGCAGAACAGCAGGACGTCGTAGGCCCAGTCGGCGGGGACGGAGATCAGGTTGGCCTGGGTGTGGCCGAAGGCGACCCCCGCGGTGGGGCCGGCCAGCCCCTCCCGGAAGCGGGCGCGCGCCGTTTTCGGGCTCCACGCGTGCGCGTGCGGGTCGACGGCCGTCACGGGGCGGTCCTGGGGGCGGGGCGGGGTGCGGTCCTGGGCGGCCGTCGGGGGACGGTCCTGCCCACGCGTCCGCGGCCGGTCCTGGGTGCGGTTCACTGGAGTTCCTTTCCGCGCGTCTCCGGGAGCCCCAGCAGCGCCAGCGCCGCGAGGCCGTAACCGAGGGCGCCGAAGACCAGCGCGCCGCCCACACCCCAGCTGTCGGCGAGGTAGCCGACCAGGGTGGGGAAGACGGCGCCGACGGCGCGTCCGGTGTTGTACGTGAAGCCCTGGCCGGTGCCCCGCACCGCCGTCGGGTACAGCTCGCTCAGGTACGAGCCGAAGCCGCTGAAGATCGCCGACATGCAGAACCCGAGCGGGAAACCGAGCACAAGGAGGAGCGTGTTGGCGCCGTCGGGGATGTGCGTGTACGCCAGCACGCAGATCGCCGACAGCACGGCGAACAGCCAGATGTTGCGCCGCCGGCCCAGCCGGTCGGTGAGGTAACCGCCGGTCAGATAGCCGACGAAGGCACCCGAGATGAGGAACGTCAGATAGGAGCCGGTGCCGACCACCGACAGGCCGCGGTCCGACTTCAGATATGTCGGCACCCAGGTGGCCAGCGTGTAGTAGCCGCCCTGGACGCCGGTGGAGAGCAGACCCGCGAACACCGTGGTGCGCAGCAGCCCGGGCTCCCGCGCCGTCCCGGGCCGGAAGATCGCCGCGAACGAGCCCTTCGCCGTGCTCTCGCGGTTCTCCCGGCGCACGGCGGCGGCCTCGGGCGCGTCGTGCACCCGGCGCCGTACCCACAGCACCAGCAGCGCGGGCAGCGCGCCGGTCCAGAACATCACCCGCCAGGCGAGGTCGTCGCCCGCGAAGGAGAACACCACCGTGTAGACGACGACGGACAGCCCCCAGCCCACGGCCCAGGAACTCTGGATCGCGCCCAGGGTGCGGCCCCGGTGCCGGGCGCTCGCGTACTCGGCGACCAGGATCGCGCCGACCGCCCACTCGCCGCCGAAGCCGAGCCCCTGCAGCGCGCGGAAGAGCAGCAGCGTCTCGTAGCTGGGCGCGAAGCCGCAGGCCACGGTGAAGACGGCGTATGTGACCACGGTGATCAGCAGCGCCTTGACGCGGCCGATCCGGTCGGCGACGACACCCGCGACGGCGCCGCCGACCGCGGAGACCACCAGGGTGACGGTGGTGATCAGTCCCGTCTGGCCGCTGTCCAGGCCGAAGTAGGCGGCCAGCGCCACCATGCTCAGCGGCAGCGTGAAGTAGTCGTAGGAGTCCAGCGCGTAGCCGCCGAACGCGCCCCCGAAGGCGCGCCGGCCGCGCGGACCGAGCGCGCGCCAGAACGCGAGGGGGCCGTCGTCGGCCGGTGAGGTGTCGCCGCGGGGGTGCGGGTCGGTGGAGGGCTTCCGGGAGATCCGGGAGGGAGGAGTCGTGCTCATGAGCACCTCGCAGTGAGGGGGACGGAGGGTGCGTGGGGAGTGAGCCGTGCGGTGCTTGCCTGTGTGCCCTACTCAGGAAGGTAGAGGATCGTTGAACGATCCTTCAATACCCATGTTGTCTCGTTCTTCTGTCTGCGATTGAATTCCGCGCATGGCAGACCAGTTGACGCCGCTGGCCGACGACCGCGCCCTCCTGGGCCGGACCAGCACCGCCGAGCGGGTGGCGGACATCCTCAGAAGCCGCATCGCCGAGGGCTACTTCCCACCCGGCACCCGGCTCTCCGAGGACGGCATCGGCGGGGCGCTGGGCGTCTCCCGCAACACCCTGCGCGAGGCGTTCCGGCTGCTCACGCACGAACGGCTGCTCGTCCACGAGCTCAACCGGGGCGTGTTCGTACGAGTGCTGACCGTCGAGGACGTGGAGGACATCTACCGGGTGCGCCGGCTCGTCGAGTGCGCCGTCGTGCGCGGCCTGGGCGACCCGCCGTACGCCGTCGACGGGCTCGCCGCGGCGGTCGAGGAGGGCGGCCGGGCGGCCCGAGAGGGCGACTGGAAGGGCGTCTCCACCGCCAACATCCACTTCCACCGCGCGCTCGTCGCGCTCGCGGGCAGCGACCGCACGGACGAGGTGATGCGCAGCGTCTTCGCCGAACTACGCCTGGCCTTCCACGTGGTGGACGACCCGCGCCGCCTCCACGAGCCCTACCTCACCCGCAACCGCCAACTCCTCCACACCCTCCGGTCCGGCGAACGGGACCACGCCGAAAACCTCCTCGCGACCTACCTGGACGACTCCAGAGAGGGCCTGGTGAAGGTCTACGCCCGCCGAGTGGCGGACGCCGGCTAAAAAGGGGCGCGGGGAACGGCGCGAGCAACCACGACTGAGCGACAGCCCCGTCACGACCGCATCTCCCCTCCCGGGGGGCCTGGGGGCAGAGCCCCCAGGTTGAGGATGATGGGGGTCCCCCCTGCTCGAGCGAAGCCGAGAGCCTGGGGGAGGGTAGGGGCGGCGGGGGCGAGAAAAAACGCCACGGCCAGGCCCCCCGGCGGCAGCCGGAACCCGGCACACCCGTGCCACAAGACCGCGCCGAGAAGGCGCCCTCCGCCCCGTTTGGCCCGATGTCAGACCCAGGACCTACTCTGTGCACCGTGACTTCCCCCGCACCGACGGACCGCGTTCCGCCCCAGCTCAAGCCGGGCCCACGCCCCGCCCCGGGACCGGCCGCCGACGAGGGCCTGGCCCGCCGCCTGCGCGCACTCGCCTGCACCGCGCCCCTGCACGACCTGGACGCCCGCAAGGCCAACCTCGCCGGTGAGTACTCGGTGTACGGCATGGCGGAGGTCGCCCTCGCCGCCATCGACCTCGTCACCCTCCACATGGACTTCGACACGGGCGCCGACCAGGAACAGATCGTCTCCCGCCTCCTCCCGCGCATCGCCGCCCAGGCCCCCCGCCGCCCGGCCGCCGAGCACGAACGCGTGGCCCGCTGGGTCCTGGAGAACCTGATCAACGTCGGCAGCGTGGACCGCGGCTTCCGCGCCGTCTACGGCACCTTCGCCCCGGACGGCACCTACGTCCGCCGGGACTACGACTTCAAACTCGTCGAGGAGGTCCCCGGCTACGGCGGAGGCGTCTACCTGCGCACGACCGACGAGGCGGTCAACGTCCTGGTGGGCGCCCTCGACACCGACGTCACCAGCGCGCAGATCGCCGCCGAGGTCAAACTGGAGGTGCTCGTCAGCCGGGGCCGCCTCGCCGACGCCCAGCTCGCCGCCGAACAGGCCCGCTACCGCACCGTGCAGTACGCCGAGACACTGCGCCGCGCCCTGGAGGCCACGCGGCGCAACGTACGGGCGGTGGACTGGCTGAACGCGGTGCCCGACATGATCGCCGAGGCCCTCGACCACGTCGCCGACCGCTACCGCCACGAGAACGCGATCCTCACCAACATCCGCCGCGCGCGCGACGAGTCCGAGGACCCCGAGAACAAGCGGCGCGCCGCCGAACTCGTCGACATCGTCAAGGACTGCATCCGCCGCCACACCCAGCTGCAGTCCCGACTGCTGGAGGCCGGCCCGCTGTTCCGCGCCGAACAGGACCGCCAGGCCTTCGCCCCGGTGACGGCGGCGTCCGGCACGGACCTGTACGGACAACTGCTCGCCCCGGTCCTCCCGCTCCCACTGGAGCGGTCCGTCCGCGTCACCGATGCGTTCTTCGCCCGCGGCACGGGGCTGCGCACCCCCGCCTCCGTCCGCGTCGGGGACCTCGTCGACCTGCTGCTCACCCCGCCCGTCGAACGCGAGCACCTCGGCGCCGAGATGCCCGAGCCGGACCTCATCGCCACCCCCGACGACAGCCGGTTCAGCGAGGAGCAGCTCGCCGCCGCCACGGACCTGCTCGACCTGCCCGCCGACGCGCCCCGCCGGCTCTCCGGCCTGCTCGCCGAGGCCCGCCGCCGCGACCGCGACCTGCCCTATCTCGTCGCCCTGCTGGCGGTGCACGCGGCCAGCCCGCCGGTCGGCACCGCCTACCGCCAGGGCGAGGAGAAACTGCTCTTCGCGGTCGACGACGGCACGCAGCTGGACGACCCGGAGTTCGGCGGCGCCGACCTCATCGTCGGCACGGCCCTGCTGGACGCGGCGGGAATGGCGGCGGACCGCTCGGATGCCGCATGACGCCCCGCGAAGCCGTCCCGGCCCCGGCGCGCCGGCCCTGCGCCCTGACGTACTGACCCCCCGCACCAAGGAGCCCCGACCGTGACCGAGTCCGCCGAGTGGAGTGAGCCGGAGGCCGTCGCCGTCCCGGCGAGCGGCGGGGTCACGCCCGCCGACGCCGCCGACGCGGCGCGGCTCGTCGCCTTCGGGCTGCAGCCCAGACTGCAGCCCGCCCGCGACCAGGAGTACGCCGAACTGCTGCGCCGCCACCGCGAGGACCCGGCCTTCGCCCGGCTCGCCGACGCCGTGGCCGCCGGGCTCGGCCTGGTGGTCCTGGAGGTCTCCCCGCGCGCGGGCATGGCCGTCACCGCCGCCGAGGACTCCGTCTTCGCCGTCCGCATGGGCGACTACGCCCGCCGCACGTCCGCCGACGCCGGGGACCGCTTCCTGCACGGCCTCGCCCATCTCGCCGTCGCCGCCCTGGCCTTCCCCCGCCCCGAGGACCTCGCCGACGACGGCTACATCGGCCGGATCACGGTCAACGGCGTCGACGCCTTCGTCCGCCAGGCCTGCCGCCGCCTGGAGGAACGGGCCGCCGCGCAGGGCGAGAACACCGACCCGGCGACCGACGCCCCCGGGCTGGAGGCCGCCTGGCGGATCTGGGCCCGGCGCAGCGCCACCGGCGCCACCAAGGACGCCCGCAGACTCGCGGGTTCCACCACCGGCATCATCGCCAAGGCCGTCGCCTTCCTCACCGACTCCGGCTTCCTGCAGCGCACCGGCGACGACGGCGGCGGCACGTACCGCACCACCGCCCGCTACCAGCTCCAGGTCCGCGACATGGCAGGCGGCGCCGCCATGGCCGAACTCCTCGAGCTGGGCGTCGTCCCCGTCACCGACGGCACGCCGACGCTGCTGCCCCCCGACGACGCCGACGACCTGGACCTGGTGGCCGACGCCGGGCTGCCCTTCCACTCCGCACAGCCGTAACGCACCACCGCCGCACCCCGATCCGCCGAAGAAGACCGACGAAAGTCCGCCGATGTACGAACTGTCCCGGGTCCGCCTCTACTCCATCGGGCCGGCCGGCGCGCGCTACGCCGACACCGTGCTGGACCTGCGCGGCGTCGGCGCGCCCGTGCCCGACCCCGCGCCCGCGCAGGCGGAGTTCTTCGAGGAGGAGCCGGTCGGCCCGCCGCGCCGGCCCGCGCCCGCCGGCGTGCTCTTCCTGGAGAACGGCGGCGGCAAGTCCGTCCTGCTGAAGCTGATCTTCTCCGTGATGCTGCCGGGCCACCGCAACACCCTGGGCGGCGCCAGCTCCGGCGTGCTGCGCAAGTTCCTGCTCGCCGACGACTGCGGGCACGTGGCCCTGGAATGGCAGCACACGCTGACCGGCGAATGCGTCGTGGTCGGCAAGGCCAGCGAGTGGCGCGGCCGCCAGGTCTCGGGCGACCCGCGCAAGTTCGCCGAGGCCTGGTACTCCTTCCGGCCCGGCCCCGGACTCACCCTGGACAACCTGCCGGTCGCCGAGTCCACCGCCGTACGGCCCCCCGTCGAGGGCGTCTCTGGCGCGCGCGGCCGGCGCCGCACGATGAAGGGCTTCCGGGACGCGCTCACGGACGCGGGCAAGGCATACCCGCATCTGGAGGTCCACTGGGAGGAGATCCACGACCGCTGGAACGAGCACCTCACCGATCTCGGCCTCGACCCCGAACTCTTCCGCTACCAGCGGGAGATGAACGCCGACGAGGGTGAGGCCGCCGGGCTGTTCGCGGTCAAGAAGGACTCCGACTTCACCGACCTGCTGCTGCGCGCCGTCACCGACACCCGGGACACCGACGGACTCGCCGACCTGGTCAGCGGCTTCGGCAGCAAACTGGGCCGGCGCGCCGAACTGATCGCCGAACGCGACTTCACCGCCGGATCGGTGGATCTGCTCGGCCGGATCGTCGAGGCCGCCGAGACCCGCGCCCGCGCGCGGGACATCCACGCGGGCGCCGAACGGCGCACCCGTACGCTCGCCCGGCGGCTGTCCGCGCGGGGCGTGCGGGAGCGGCTGCGCGCCGCGGACCTCGCCCAGCGCGTCACCGCCGCCGCGTACGCCGTCACGCACGCCGAGGGTGCCCGCGAGCGGGCCGCGCTGGTCGCCGCCGAACTCGCCTACCGGCACGCCTCGCTGGCCCTCGCGGGCGCCGAGAAGACGGCGGCCGCGCAGAAGCGCGAGCTGGCCGACGCGCGCACGCTGCACTCCGCGTGGCAGGCCGCCGAGGCCGTACTGCGCCACCGTGCCGCCGCCGACCGCTCCGCGCGCGTGGCCGTCGCCATCCGCGAGGCCGAACGGGACGCGGCGCCCGCCCTCGCCGCCCGCGCCAAGGCCGCCGTCGACCTCGTACGGGCGCTGCGCTCGGCCGCCGACGGCGCCGAGAGCCTCGCCAACGAGGAGGAGGAGCGCTCGGCCGCGCTCCAGGAGACGGGCGAGGCGGCCCACCGGGACGCCACCGCGGCGGCCACCGAGGCGCAGCGCGCCCGCAGCGAGGCCGGGCACCTGCGCCAGCGGCTGACCGAGGTCGAGCAGGAGACCGCCGAGGCGGTGCGCGCCGGCTGGCTCGACGACAGTGCCCCCGACGCCGACCCGGCCCGCGCCGCGCTCGCCGCCAGCGACGCCGAGAAGACGGCGGTCGCGGCGTGGGACACTGCACGCGAGGCGGCCCGCACGGCCACGGAGCACGCGCGGGAGGCGGCCTCGGCCGAGTCCCGCGCGGAGCTGACGGCGGCCCGCTCGGCCGACGCGGCGACGGCCGCCACGCGCGCGTACGAGGCCGAACGCCGGCTCGCCGAGTCCCTGGCGCTCGAAGAGCGACTCACGGAACTCCTCGGCCTACCGGGAACGAGGACGGCATCCGGCCCGTCCGGCCCCGGCCGCGCCGGGGTACCGGGCCAGCGAACGGGCGCCGAGCCCTCGTCCGGTCACCGGAACGGTTCGACCGGCCCAGCCCCGGACGCCGGGGCGGCTACGACCGGAGGCGCGGGCGGCGCCTCCGCCGGCGCCTCCGGGGAGGCGGGCTCGGGTGCCTTCGGCGAGGCCGGTCCGGGCGTCCCCGGGGAGGGCTCCGGGTCGGGGCCCGGCGCGGCGTCCGCGGTCGGTGACGCCGGCGTCGAGGGGACTCTCGCTGCGGGTGCGGACGCCGAGGCCGGGGTTGCGGCCGCGGCCGGCCGCGGCGGAGCCGGCCGTAAGGCTGCCGCTGCCACTGGCGACGGCTCCGGAGCGGGACCCGTAGGCGGCCCCGGCCACGACCACACAGCCGAAGCCGAAGCCGAAGCCGAAGCCGGTCGCACGGCCGACGCCGACGCCGGTTCCGGAACCGACGCGCGCCCCGGATCCGGCCCCGCGCGCCCCCTCGCCGACGGCGGGCCCTCCGCCCTCACCCCCGAGCAACTCGATCGCTTCGCCGACGAGTTGCGGGAGCTGCTCGACGACGCCGTCTCCTTCGCCGAGCGGCAGCTGTTCGACCTGCGGACCGCCGCCGCCGACGACGCCCGCATCCTCGGCGCCCTCGGCGACGGCGGCCTGCTGCCGCCCGGCCCCGACGTACTGGCCACCGTCGAGTTCCTCGGCGAGCACGGCATCCCCGCCCTCCCCGGCTGGCGCTACCTCGCCCAGGCGGTCGACCCCGCCGACCACGCGCGCGTGCTCGCCGCCCGGCCCGAACTTGTCGACGGCGTCATCATCACCGACCCCGCCTCGCACGCCCGCGCCCGCGAGGCGCTCGGCGAGGCCGCGCTGCTGCCCCGCTCCGCCGTCGCGGTCGGCACCGCCGCCGCGCTGCTCGCCCCGACCCCGGCGCCCGGCGCGGAGGAGGGCGAGGTGTTCCTCGTGCCGCCGAACCCCGCCATGCACGACGAGCACGCCGCCGACGAGGAACGCCAGGCGCTGCGCGCCCGCGCCATCCGACGCGACGAGGAGATCCGGGCGCTCGCCGCCCGCCTCGGCAAGGACCGTGAACTGGCCGCCCGGCTGGCGTCCTGGCGCACCGGCTGCCCGGCCGGACGCCTCGCCGAACTCGCCGCGGCCGCCACCGAGGCCCGCGCGTTCGCCGAGGAGGCCGAGGCCGAACTCGCCGAGGCCCGCACGGCCCGCGCCGAGGCCGACGAGGCCGCCGCGGAGGCCACCGGCGTCCGGGACGAGCGTCAGGAGAGCGCCCAACGGGCGCGGCGCGCCGCCGACGCGCTCGCCGGACTCGCCTTCCGGCTCCGCGAACGCGCCGGCTGGCAGGCCAGGCTCCGTGAACTCGCCGACGAGGCCGTCGAGTCGGAGGCCCGCGCCCAGTCCTGCCTGGACCGCGCCCGCGCCGCCGACGAGGACCGCCGCGCCGCCCAGCGCGCGGCCGACGACGCCCGCCGCACCGCCCGCACCCTGCGCGCCGAGCGCGCCGAGATCGCCGGCGCCCCCGACGACGTACCGGAGGAGGACGGCGACGCGCCCACGTCGTCGCTCCCGGCGCTGCGTGAGGCCTACCGGGCGGCCTCCCAGGTGTACGAGAAGGTCGGCGTCGGCGCCGATCTGCGGGCCGAGCAGGCGCGGGCGGAGAGCGAGGAGTCCGCCGCCCGCCGCGAACTGGACCGGCTCACCAACAAGGTGCGCACCCGCGCGGAACAGCTCCTCTCCTCCCCGGACGGCGCCGACGGGCCCTCCCGCCAGGCCGCCGCCGCCCGCGCCGAGGAACTGGTCCAGCTCCTGGAGACGCGGATGTCCACCGCGAGCGAGCAGCTCGGCCGGCTGCGCGGCGAGGCCGAACGGCACGCCCCGGAGGACGGCGAGGCGCACACCGAGCTGCCCGACGACCTCGTCCCCCGCGACGCCGAGCACGCCCAGACCCTGCTGCGCACCGCCACCACCGAACTCGCCGCCCGCACCGGGGAACTGACCGGGGCACGGGACGCCCACGCCGAACTCCTCGACGCCCACCGGGCCGCCGAGGACGCGGCCGGCGGCTTCGACGAGATCGCCGCGATGCTCCGCGACCTGCTGCGCGAGCACACCACCGACGAGGAACAGCCCGAACCCGAGCCCTACCCGGGCACCCTGGAGGAGGCCCGGCACTCGGCCGCCGAGGCCCGCCGCTCACTGCGCGGGTGCGCCGCCGACCTGTCCACCGCCGAGGGCGCCCTCCGCGAGGCGAGCGACGTCCTCGTCCGGCACGCCAACTCCACGCGGTACGAACAGGTCCGCACCCCGGCCCGGCAGCAGATCCGCGAACTGCCCGCCTCCGCGCTGCCGGAACACGCCCGGCGCTGGGCGGAGGCGTTCGCGCCCCGCCTGCGCGTGCTCACCGACGAACTCGCGCAGCTCGAACGCAACCGCGACTCCATCGTGGACCGGCTGCGCGGACTGGTGGAGTCCGCGCTCGCCACCCTGCGCTCGGCGCAGCGCCTGTCCCGGCTGCCCGAAGGTCTCGGCGAGTGGTCCGGGCAGGAGTTCCTCCGCATCCGCTTCGACGAACCCGACCAGGCCACGCTCACCGAACGGCTCGGCGAGGTCATCGACGAGGCCACCCGCGCCGCCGTCAAGAAGAACTCCGACCTGCGCCGGGACGGCATGTCCCTGCTGCTGCGCGGCGTCGGCGCGGCCCTGCGCCCCAAGGGCGTTGCCGTGGAGATCCTCAAGCCCGATGCGGTGCTGCGCGCCGAGCGCGTGCCCGTCGGACAGATGGGGGACGTCTTCTCCGGGGGCCAGCTGCTCACCGCCGCCATCGCGCTGTACTGCACGATGGCCGCGCTGCGCTCCAACGACCGGGGCCGTGACAAGCACCGGCACGCCGGCACCCTGTTCCTCGACAACCCCATCGGCCGCGCCAACGCCACCTATCTGCTGGAGCTCCAGCGGGCCGTCTCCGACGCGCTCGGCGTGCAGCTGCTGTACACCACCGGCCTGTTCGACACGACCGCGCTCGCCGAGTTCCCCCTGGTGATCCGGTTGCGCAACGACGCCGACCTGCGGGCGGGGCTGAAGTACATCAGCGTCGAGGAACATCTGCGCCCCGGACTGCCCCGGCCCACCGACCCGGACGAGGCGGTCCACAGCGAGATCACGGCCACCCGGATGTTCAAGCGCCCGGTACCGGACGCCCCGTCCGCGTGAGGCAGTCGTCAGGAGCGTGACAACTGCCCTGCGGGGGAGTCGTCAGGAGTGCGACAACTGCCCCGCGCCGCCCCGCCGGCGTATGCGCTCCTGCGTTCGCGCGGCGGACCGCTCCCGGCGCCGGACACGGCGCCGCTCACGCCGCAGCGCCCGGGCCGCCGCGCTCGGCGTGGACACCACGCCGTGGCGCTGGTTCCACACCTGCCGGGTCACCCACACGTCCAGCACGCCCCAGGTCGCCAGGACCGTGCTGACCACGCTGCTCAGCACCATCGGGAAGGCCAGCCAGGAACCGGCCAGCGTGCACAGGAACGCCGTGACCGCCTGGACCAGCGTCACCGCGATGAGCAGCACCGCGCGCACGGCCGCCGTCCGCACCGGGTCCGGCAGCCTGCGCCGCCGGGCAGGCTCCTCGACCCACAGCGGCGCACGGCGCGCGTACGTCGCCTCCTGCTCGCCCTGTTCCTCCTGCTCCTGGTCGAAGGAGAAGCCGTCCTCCGTGCGCCCCGGATGACCGACGGCCCCGCCCGCGGGCGCCTCGCTCCGCTCCGCCGTCCCCATCAACTCGTCCTCCCCGCTGCCGCCCTGGCCGCCACACCGGTGTCGTCCGACACCCGTCTCCCAGCTGCTGCCCGGCTTGCACAGATTTACGCCGCCTGAGTGCGGCATACGGCAGCTGTGGCCGATTCCGCCCCCGATTTCCCTGTAGAAGAAGACGATCCAGGTTCCGTGAAGATTCCCGCGGAAGGAAAAATTTCGGCCAACTCGCCGATCTCTGCGGTCAGATGTCCGAGGTCCCTGCCGCCGGGGGTTCGGAGGCGAATATCCGCGCATGCCCCCCATGGGGGACAACTTCCTCTCCCGCTTTCCCCCTTCGGCTCCCGGGCACACCTGTGGAGCTTCGGATTCTTCCCCCGGCAGTAGTAGGCTCACGCCGTTTGTTGACGCACATGTGTGCCCCCGAACGGAGAGGGGCCGGCTGGGGGAGGCCATGCGCTTTCGCGGGAAGTCCATCCGCCGGAAGATCGTGGCGCTGCTCCTGGTGCCGCTGCTGGCCCTGACCGCCGTCTGGGGCTACGCCTCGGTCCTCATGGGCCGCGAGGTGCTCCAGCTGTTCCGCGTCTCCTCCGTCGTCGAGAAGATCGCCTACCCCACCGAGGACGCCGTCCGCGCCCTGGAGCAGGAGCGGCGGCAGACGCTCATCTACCTCGCCGACCCCCGCGCCTCCGACGCTGAGGGCGCACTGCGCCGCACCCGGATCGCCACGGACGACGCCATGGCCACACTGCGCGGCAACGTCAAGAGCTCCGACGTGCGCGACGCGCTCGACACGGACGACTCCGCCCACCTCACCACCGTGCTGGACGCCTTCAAGGGCGTGAGCTCGCTGCGCGAGAGCGTCGACGGCACCATCGTCACCCGCGCGCAGGCCCTCGACCTCTACAACCGCGTCGTCGACCCCTGCTACGCCATGCTCGCCACCCTCGACGTCGTCGACACCACGGAACTGGACAAGCAGTACCGCGCCCTCGTCAACGCGGCCCGCGCCCGCGAGCTGTTCTCCCGCGAGGACGCGCTGCTCGGCTCCTCCCTCGTCGCCGGCCGGGTCACCCGCGCCGAACTGCGGGACATCTCCCAGCTGATCGCCCAGCGCTCCGCCGTGTACGAGGTCAGCATGGACCAGCTGCCCCTCGACGAACGCGACCGCTACGACAGCTTCTGGCAGGGCGCCCCCACCGCACCGCTGCGCGAGGCCGAGAAGTTCGTGCTCAACACGGACCCGGAGGAGATGCCCCCGGGCGTCACCGCCAAGAGCTGGGACGCCATCGGCGACCGCGTCCTCGGACAGCTCGCCACGCTCGACGACGCGGCCACCGACCGCTACCAGGACCGGGTCCACCCGGCCGCCGTCCGCACCATCACCGAGGCCGCCGTCGTGGGCGTCCTCGGCCTGGTCGCCCTGCTGTTCTCCCTCGTGCTCTCCGTCCGCGTCGGCCGCGGCCTCGTGCGCGACCTGCGCCGGCTGCGCCAGGAGGCCCACGAGGCGTCCGGCGTCCGGCTCCCCGGCGTGCTGCGCCGGCTCTCGGCGGGCGAACAGGTCGACGTCGAGACCGAGGCGCCCCGACTGGAGTACGACAAGAACGAGATCGGCGAGGTCGGCCAGGCTCTCAACACCCTCCAGCGCGCCGCCGTCGAGGGCGCCGTCAAACAGGCCGAACTGCGCGCCGGCATCTCCGAGGTCTTCGTCAACCTCGCCCGCCGCAGCCAGGTCCTGCTGCACAAGCAGCTGACCCTGCTCGACACCATGGAACGCCGGACCGAGGACACCGACGAACTCGCCGACCTGTTCCGCCTCGACCACCTCACCACGCGCATGCGCCGCCACGCCGAGGGCCTGGTCATCCTCTCCGGGGCCGCGCCCTCCAGGCAGTGGCGCAAACCCATCCAGCTCATGGACGTCGTCCGTGCCGCCGTCGCCGAGGTCGAGGACTACGAGCGCATCGAGGTGCGCCGGCTTCCCCGGGTCGCCGTGACCGGGCCCGCCGTGGCCGACCTCACCCACCTGGTGGCCGAACTCCTGGAGAACGCCACCGTCTTCTCGCCCCCGCACACCGCGGTCCAGGTGATCGGCGAGCGCGTCCCCAACGGCTTCACGCTGGAGATCCACGACCGCGGCCTCGGCATGGCCGCCGAGGCCCTCCTCGACGCCAACCTGCGGCTCGCCGAGACCCCGGAGTTCGAACTCTCCGACACCGACCGGCTCGGCCTGTTCGTCGTCAGCCGGCTCGCCCAGCGGCAGAACATCCGCGTCTCCCTCCAGCCGTCCCCGTACGGCGGGATCACCGCGGTCGTCCTCATCCCGGACACCCTGCTCACCGATGACATCCCGGACACCAACGGCACCGGCTTCCGCCTGGACCGGCTGTCCGGCAAGAAGGCCAGGGGAACGGCGGGCCACGACGCGGCGCTCGGCGGGATGCCGGGCGACCGGCCCGGGCTGCCCGCGCCGGTCCTGGACGGACCCGTCGAACTCGAGGCCCCCGTCGACCTGGACACGCTCACGGGCTTCCCCGACGCCCTCGCCGGGGACGACGGCCACCGCGGGCTGTTCGGGCCCCGCAGATCCCTCACCGGCGTGCCCGACGAGCAGCACGCCCGCGACGGGTCCGGCCGCCACGAGGATCCGACCCGCGCCGACGGCCCCGTACCGCTGCCGCGCCGCCAGGCACCCAAGCTCGTCAGCTCGCACGGCCGCCCCGTACCGGACAACCGCGCACGGCGCGGCGGATGGGACGAGGCCCCCTCGGAGGCCCGCGCGCACGGCGAGAACGGCGACCACGCGGGCGTCGGGGACACCGACGGCCGGTCCACGGACCGCCGGGACGCCGGGCTGCCGCGTGACAGCCGCCGGGACACCGGTCTTCCCCGCGACGGACGCGGGGCCTCCGGACGTCCCCACGACGACCGGCGAACGTCCGGCACGGGTGCCGCGCACCCCGCGCCCGGCACCCTGAACCCCACCCCCCGCATCGCCCCCGCGACCGGCCAGGCAGAATCGGGTGCGGGCCCGCTGCCCCGGCGCGTACGCCAGGCCAGTCTCGCCCCGCAGTTGAGGCAGGGCCCCGACACCCGGCCCGGCGGCACGGACGCGGCGGACCCCGCCGACCGCGACGCGGACGAGGTCCGCAGCCGGATGGCCTCGCTCCAGCGGGGCTGGCAGCGCGGCCGCCACGAGAACGCCGCCGGTGACGAGGGACCGGACGGCTCGGCACGAGGAACGACAGAGGGGGACGGTCGATGACCGCACCGAAGGACGCAGGCGCCCACCGGACCGGCACACCCGGCGAGCTGAACTGGCTCCTGGACGACCTGGTCGACCGGGTCGCCAGCATCCGCAAGGCGATCGTGCTCTCCGGCGACGGCCTGCCCACCGGGGCGTCCAAGGACCTGAGCCGGGAGGACAGCGAGCACCTGGCCGCCGTCGCCTCCGGATTCCACAGCCTCGCCAAGGGCGTCGGCCGCCACTTCGAGGCGGGCAGCGTCCGCCAGACCGTGGTCGAACTCGACGAGGCCTTCCTGTTCGTCACGGCCGCGGGCGACGGCAGCTGTCTGGCCGTCCTCGCGGACGCGGACGCGGACATGGGGCAGGTCGCCTACGAAATGACGCTGCTGGTCAAGCGGGTCGGCACCCATCTCGGCGCCGCCCCGCGCACCGATCTGCCCGCCGGCGGGTAGTGACAGGGCATGAACCCCGAGGGACAGGGACCCGGACAGGGACAGGGAAACGGCCACTGGTTCGACGACGACGCCGGACCGGTGGTCCGTCCGTACGCCATGACCCGCGGCCGCACCAGCCACGCGGGCCAGCACCGCCTCGACCTGATCGCGCTCGTGCTCGCGGAGCCGGGCGCCGACGAGGCCGGGGCGGACTCCCTGTCCCCGGAACACCTGGACATCGTCGCGCTCTGCCGCGACACCCCGCAGTCGGTCGCGGAGCTCGCCGCCGGACTCGACCTGCCGATCGGCGTCGTACGGGTCCTGATCGGCGACCTCGTGGACGAGGAACTCGTCCACGTGTCCCGGCCCGTGCCCCCGGCCGAACTGGTCGACGAAAGCATTCTGCGCGACGTCATCAACGGCCTCAGAGCGCTGTGAAGCGCTTACGGGCCCGGCAGGGGTCCCCGCGGACCCCCGTCGCGCGCGCCACCGAACGAGCACGACGCGACACGGAACGAGCAGGAAAAGAGAGAAACGATGATCTTCGGGCGTTCTGAGCGCGGCACACCGCCGGTCGAGCCCGTCACGCTCAAGATCCTCGTGGCCGGCGGCTTCGGGGCGGGCAAGACCACCCTGGTCGGCGCGGTCAGCGAGATCAGACCGCTGCGCACCGAGGAACTCCTCACCGAGGCGGGCCGCCCCGTCGACGACCTCCGGGGCGTCGAGGGCAAGCACACCACCACCGTCGCCATGGACTTCGGCCGCATCACGCTCCGCGAGGACCTGGTGCTGTACCTGTTCGGCACGCCCGGCCAGGACCGCTTCTGGTTCCTCTGGGACGAGCTCGCCACCGGCGCGCTGGGCGCGGTCGTCCTCGCCGACACCCGCCGCCTGGAGGACTGCTTCGCCGCCGTCGACTACTTCGAGCGGCGCGCCATCCCCTTCGTCGTGGGCGTCAACTGCTTCGACGGGGCCGCCCGCTACCCGGCGGACACCGTGCGGCAGGCGCTCGACCTCGACCCCGCGGTCCCCGTGGTGCTGTGCGACGCCCGGGAGCGGGAGTCGGTCAAGGAGGTCCTCGTGGAGGTCGTCCAGCACGCGATGACGCACGCCGCGGACCGCCGGGCGGTCACCCTCTGAACACGCACCACTGAGTCACACACGACGCACGCGTACGCGCGCGCGTGGCGGGCGACGGCCTCCACGCGCGCGTGGAGGCCGCCCGAAGTCAGCTTTCGCCGCCCCGCTCCTCCCAGCCGAAGCTCTTCTCCACCGCCCTGCGCCAGTTGCGGTACTCGCGGTCCCGCACCGCGTCCTCCATGCCGGGCGTCCACTCGGCGTCCTTCTCCCAGTGCGCCTTCAGCTCGTCGAGGCCGTTCCACACGCCCGTCGCGAGACCGGCGGCGTACGCGGCGCCCAGACAGGTCGTCTCGGAGATCCTCGGCCGGATCACCGGGACGCCGAGCACGTCCGCCTGGTGCTGCATCAGCAGATTGTTCGCGGTCATGCCGCCGTCCACCTTCAGGGTGTTGATCCGCACCCCGGAGTCCTGGTACATCGCGTCCACGACCTCGCGCGTCTGCCAGCTCGTCGCCTCCAGGACCGCCCGCGCGAGGTGCGCCTTGGTGACGTACCGGGTCAGTCCGGTGACCACCCCGCGCGCGTCCGAACGCCAGTACGGGGCGAACAGTCCGGAGAACGCGGGCACGATGTACGCCCCGCCGTTGTCCTCCACGCTCGCCGCCAGGGACTCGATCTCGTCGGCACTGCGGATGATCCCGAGCTGGTCCCGGAACCACTGCACCAGCGCCCCGGTGATCGCGATCGACCCCTCCAGGCAGTAGACCGGCGCCTCGTCGCCGATCTTGTACCCCATGGTCGTCAGCAGGCCGTTCTTGGACGGCACGGGCCGCTCGCCGGTGTTGAGCAGCAGGAAGCTGCCGGTGCCGTAGGTGTTCTTGGCGCTGCCGACGTCGTAGCAGGCCTGCCCGAAGACGGCCGCCTGCTGGTCGCCCAGCGCGGAGGCGACGGGGACGCCGGCGAGCTGGCCCACGGCGGTGCCGTACACCTCGGCGGAGGACCGGATCTCCGGCAGGACGGCCTCGGGGACGTTCATGGCGGCGCAGATCGCGGGATCCCACTGGAGGGTCCGCAGATCCATCAGCATGGTGCGGCAGGCGTTGGTGACGTCCGTGACGTGCCGTCCGCCGTCGGGGCCGCCGGTGAGGTTCCAGATCAGCCAGGAGTCCATGGTGCCGAACGCGATCTCGCCGCGCTCCGCCCGGTCCCGCAGCCCCGGCACGTTGTCCAGCAGCCAGGCCGCCTTCGGGCCGGAGAAGTAGCTGGCCAGGGGCAGCCCGGTCTGCTCGCGGAAACGGTCCTGCCCGTCCGCGCCGCCCAGTTCGTCGCAGAGCGCGGCCGTCCGGGTGTCCTGCCAGACGATCGCGTTGTGCACGGGTTTGCCGGTGGTGCGGTCCCAGAGCAGCGTCGTCTCGCGCTGATTGGTGATGCCGAGGGCGCTGAGCTGGTCGGCGCGCAGTCCGGCCTTGGCGAGCGCGCCCGCCACCACGGCCTGCACCTTGGACCAGATCTCGGTGGCGTCGTGCTCCACCCAGCCCGGCCGGGGGAAGATCTGGCGGTGCTCGCGCTGGTCGACGGCGACGATCGCGCCGTCACCGTCGAAGACGATGCAACGGCTCGACGTCGTGCCCTGGTCGATCGCGGCGACGTACGTGCGGGCGGTGTCCGGCATGGCTTACCCCTTGGTCGCTCGGTTCGAGGAGTGCGCAGAGAGGTGCGGGTCCGAGGTCGCGCGGCGGTCCGGCTGCCTTCGGGAAGTGTTCACCGGTGCTCCTGGGGCGTCAAGGCGGCGGACGAGAACGGCGGAACGCTGGAACGGACGGTGTGAAAAGCGGGCGAAACGCGCACTGGTCCATTCTGGGGCCGCAACCGGCGATCCCGCTCCTCGCGGCGGCGGCTCCGCCGGTACGGGAGGCGGCAACCCTGCCGGTGCCGGGGCCGGCAACCCTGCCGGCACACGGACCGGTCGCCCGCCGCCCCGCGGCCCGCTCGCCCGCCCGCGACCCCGGAATTCCGGACACCGGACGAAAACCGTCGGCACGCGGAGAACCGTGCGCGGCCCGGCAGCGTCCGAGACAGCACGAGGGATGGCCGGGGCCGACGGGGGTGGTTCCGGCCATCCCTCCCTCATCCCGCCGCCCGCGCCCGAAGATCTGATAGACGCAGGGTGCATGACCTCTCTCCCACGCACGGTCCGCACCCTCGTCACCACCCTGACCGCGCTGCTCGCGTTCGGCACCGCCGCCGCCCCGGCCCGGGCCACCACCGAACCCCAGGCACCGGCCGACTTCGTGGCCCTGGACGGCGTCGACCCGACCATCCTCGAGGAGATCCGCTACGCCACTCCGCACAACTTCGTCGGCGAGCCCGTCGACGGCTACGCACAGCCCCTGTGCCTCCTCACCCGCCCCGCCGCCGAGGCCCTGCACCGGGCGCAGAACCGCCTGCGGCGGCAGGGCTACACCCTCAAGGTCTACGACTGCTACCGGCCGCAGCGCGCCGTGGACCACTTCGTCCGCTGGGCCAAGGACCTCGACGACCAGAAGATGAAGACGGAGTTCTATCCCCGAGTCGACAAGACGCGACTGTTCGACGACGGGTACATCGCCGAGAAGTCCGGGCACAGCCGCGGCTCCACGATGGACCTCACCCTCGTCAGGCTGCCCGCCGAGCCGACGCGCCCCTATGTGCCCGGCGAACCCCTGGTGCCCTGCTACGCCCCCAAGGCAGAGCGTTTCCCGGACAACTCCGTGGACATGGGCACCGGCTACGACTGCTTCGACACCCTCGCCCACACCGACGACCCCCGCGTCACCGGCACCCCGCGTGCCCACCGGCAACTGCTGAAGAGCACCCTGGAGAGCCTCGGTTTCGTCAACCTCGCCGAGGAGTGGTGGCACTACACGTACCAGCCGGAGCCGTACCCCGACACCTACTTCGACTTCCCGGTCTCCCGCGCCGCCCTGCCCGGGACGCGCTGACACACGACCCCCAGGGTGCCGCCGAAGGCCGCGGTGTCCGGACCGCAGACGTCCGCCCGGTGATCGGCTACAGTCCGCGGCGTGTCCGCCTCATCGCACCGCCCGTCCGTCGCGCCACGCCGGGACTCCCACTGTTCGAGCTGTGGCGCGCCCTACGGTGAGGACGTCTCCGGTTGGCCGCGCACCTGCGCCGACTGCGGCACCGTGGCGTACCGCAACCCGCTGCCCGTCGCCGTGGCGCTCCAGCCCGCCTACGACACCCAGGGCACCGGCCTGGTCGTCATCACCCGCGCCATCGCGCCGGCCCGGGGCGGCACCGCCCTGCCCGGCGGCTTCGTCGACCACCGGGAGGACTGGCGGCACGCCGTCGTCCGCGAGCTCAAGGAGGAGACCGGCATCGACGCGGCGGACCACGAGGTACGGCTCGCCGACGCGATGAGCTCTCCCGACGGCCATCTGCTGCTCTTCGGACTCCTGCCCGAACGCCCGGCCGCCGACCTGCCGTCCTTCGCCCGCACCGACGAGACGGAGGGCCGGCAGCTTCTGCGCCGGCCGGCCGAACTGGCGTTCCCGCTGCACACCCTCGCCGTTCGTGCCTGGTTCGCGGGCCGGTACGTCTGAGCCGCCCCGCTCACCCGCCGGGCAGCCCGCGCACACGTACGGGATACGGAGCCTCGCCCTCCGCCCCGTGCCGCCGTACGACGACCCGCCCGCCCTGCCGCCGCGCCACGTACCGCTCGAGCCGCGGTTCCTCCGGGCCCTCGCCCGCGTCCGGCACGACCACACCGCCCCCGGTGCGCCCGCGTCCCGGCGCCCAGACCTCCAGCTCCACGCCCCCGTCCGCGCCCCGTACCGGCAGCACCGCGCCCGCACGCGCGAGCACCGGGATCCGCGACAGGGGAGCGTCCACCACGGCCCGCCCCGGCCCCTCGTACGCCCGCCCCGTCGCCGTGTCGTACCAGCGCCCCCGGGGCAGCCGTACCGTACGCCGGTCCGCGCCCGGCTCCAGCACCGGCGCGACCAGGAGGCAGTCACCGAGCAGGAACGCGTCCTCGCAGTCGCGCAGCTCCCGGTCCTCCGGCGCGCCCCACCACAGCGGCCGCACGTAGGGCGCCCCGGTACGGCGCGCGAGATGCGCCAGTGTCATGAGGTACGGCAGCAGCCGGCGCCGTTCGAGCAGCGCCACGCGCGCGTGCTCCAGGGTTTCCGGACCTGGCTCCCAGGGATCGTCACCGGGTCCGCTACGTGTACGGAACAGCGGCAGATACGCGCCCAGCTGGAGCCGGCGCACGGACAGCTCCGCCGACCGGTCGCCGTCGCCGCCACCCAGGTCCGCGCCGGAGAAGGGCACCCCGGACAGCCCGAGGCCCAGCACCAGCGACAGCGACGCCCGCAGCCCCGACCAACCGCCCGCCGGTTCCCCGGACCAGACGCCCCCGTACCGCTGCGTCCCGGCCCAGCCCGACCGCGACACCACGAGCGGCCGTTCCCCGGGCGCCAGGCCCCGCAGCCCTTCGTGAGCCGCCCGCGCCATGCAGAGCCCGTACACGTTGTGGGCCTCCCGGTGGTCGCCGCCGCGTCCCTCCAGCGCGTGCCGGGCCGACCGGGGCAGCGTGTTCTCCCCGAAGGCGGCGAACGACACCGGCTCGTCCCCCTCGTGCCAGAACCCCGCGAAGCCCCGTTCGAGACGCTCCCCGTAGTGCGCGCCCCACCACGCGCGCACCCGCGCGTGCGTGAAGTCCGGGAACACCGCCTCCCCGGGCCGCGCGAGCCCCCCGACGGCCCGCCCCGCGGCGTCCCGCACGAACACATCCCCGTCCCCACCGCCGTCGAAGACCGCGTACCCCGGCTCGGCCCGCACCGCCGGATCGACGAAGGACACCAGCCGGATGCCGTCCCGGCGCAGCTCCTCCGCGAGCACCGGCAGCTTCGGGAACCGCTCCTGGTCGACGGTGAACACCCGGTTCCGGTCGGCGTGCCCGACGCCCAGGTGCACGGCGTCCAGCGGCAGCCCGCGCTCCTGGAACCCCGCCACGATCCGCCGCACCTCCTGCTCCCCGGCGCCCTCCCGGGGCGCGTGATGGTGCCCCAGCGCCCAGGCGGGCGGCAGCGCCGGCGCACCCGTCAGCGACGCCCAGACGTGCAGCACGCGCGCGGGGGACCCCACCACCACCCAGCAGCGCAAGGGGCCGCCCTCCATGCGCAGCTCGCACGTCGAGGGCCGGTCGTGCCCCGAACCGGCACCCTCCTCACCCTCCGCCAGCGTCACGGCACCGTCCCAGGTCGCATCGTGGAACACCAGGTGCGTGCCCGCGTCGGCCACCACGAGCTGCACCGGCAGCGTCAAGTGCGGCGCACCGCCACCGGGAGAGGACGGCCGCCCCGGACCCGTGTTCCACAGCCGGTACGTCCCGCCCCGCAGCCGGGGCCCGTCCGCCCACGCGCCGAGCCCGAAGAACCGGGCGTCCGGCGCCGTCTCCGCGCGCTGCGTCCAGCGCGCCGGACCGCCGCCGACCGGCTCCCACCAGCGGGGCGGCAGATCCCGCCGCAGCGTCACCCCGCCCGGCGTGCGCACCTCGACGGCGCCGTACCGCGACACCACGACCGTGACCCGCTCCGCCACCACCCGCCAGCCGCCGTCCTTGTCCGGCTCGAGCACCGCCCTCGGATCCGGCTCCGGACACCCGTCCGCCAGCGCGTACGACGGCTCGGGACCGGCCCCGTCCCACCCCCAGAACACCGCCCCGTTCGGTGCCACCGCCACCCGCAGCTCCGCACGCGCGAACCGGATCACCCCGCCCCCGGGCCCCGGCTCCGCCTCCCGCACCGCACCGGGCACCCGCGCCCGCTCGGCACCCCGCCGCGGCAGCCCGACGGCGTCCGCACGCCTCCGGCGCCACGCCGCCCGCACCGTACGCAACCCCTGCGCCGCACCCCCCGAACCGAACACCCTCACCGAACGCACCAGGTCACGACCGTCCATGCTGCTCACCCTGCCATCACCGGCGCCGCACATCTAAGCCGTTCAACTGCCGTTCACCGGCACTGGAGTCACATGTTCACGTTGCCGACCATCGAAGGCGCACCCTGGTGCGGAAGTCGATCACATGGCATCGTCCGTGTCACCGCGTGCCGCGCACCCCACCCGTACACGACCGCGCACACGACGCGTACAGCCCGGGAGCCGCCCCATGACCTCAGCGCACCCCTCGCCCCTCTGGCGACCCGACGAGGAACGCATCGCCCAGGCCCGGATCACCGCCTTCCAGTCCTGGGCGGCCGGCCACCACGACGCGCCCGCCGACGGCGGCTACGCGGCCCTGCACCGCTGGTCCGTGGCCGAACCCGAGGCCTTCTGGAAGGCCGTCACCGAATGGTTCGACGTACGGTTCGGCACGCCCTACGCGCGCGTGCTGGGCGACCGCGCCATGCCCGGCGCCCAGTGGTTCCCCGAGGGCCGGCTGAACTACGCCGAGCACGCCCTGCGCGCGGCCGCCACCCGCCCGGACGAACCCGCCATCCTGGCCGTCGACGAGACCCACGAGCCGCGCCCCGTCACCTGGGCCGAACTGCGCCGCCGGGTCGGCTCCCTCGCCGCCGAACTGCGCGCCCTCGGCGTA
This sequence comes from Streptomyces sp. NBC_00670, assembly GCF_036226765.1. Lineage (NCBI taxonomy): Bacteria > Bacillati > Actinomycetota > Actinomycetes > Kitasatosporales > Streptomycetaceae > Streptomyces > Streptomyces sp. NBC_00670. The sequence goes on along the minus strand of NZ_CP109017.1, from coordinate 1,211,433 downwards.
CGCCCCGGGGACCGCGTCAGCGGCTACCTGCCCAACATCCCCGAGGCCGCCGTCGCCCTCCTGGCCACCGCCGCCGTCGGCGCCGTCTGGACCTCCTGCGCCCCCGACTTCGGCGCCCGCAGCGTCCTGGACCGCTTCCAGCAGGTCGAACCCGTCGTCCTGTTCACCGTCGACGGCTACCGCTACGGCGGCAAGGAGCACGACCGCCGGGAGACCGTGGCCGAACTCCGCCGCGAACTGCCCACCCTGCGCGCCGTCGTCCACATCCCGCTGCTCGGCACGGCGGCCCCCGAGGACGCCCTCGACTGGGCGGCCCTGACCGCCGCCGACGTGGAACCGGAATTCGAACAGGTCCCCTTCGACCACCCCCTCTGGGTGCTCTACTCCTCCGGCACCACCGGCCTGCCCAAGGCGATCGTCCAGTCCCAGGGCGGCATCCTCGTCGAACATCTCAAACAGCTCGGCCTGCACTGCGACCTCGGCCCCGAGGACGTGTTCTTCTGGTACACGTCCACCGGCTGGATGATGTGGAACTTCCTCGTCTCCGGCCTGCTCACCGGCACCACGATCGTCCTGTACGACGGCAGCCCCGGACACCCCGCCATCGACGCCCAGTGGCAGGTCGCCGAACGCACCGGCGCCACCCTCTACGGCACCTCCGCCGCCTACGTCATGGCCTGCCGCAAGGCCGGCGCCCACCCCGCGCGCGACCACGACCTCTCCCGCGTCACGTGCGTCGCCACCACCGGCTCGCCCCTGCCGCCCGACGGCTTCCGCTGGCTCCACGACGAGTTCGCCGACAGCGGCGCCGACCTGTGGATCGCCTCCGTCAGCGGCGGCACCGACGTCTGCTCCTGCTTCGCCGGAGCCGTCCCGACCCTGCCGGTGTACATCGGCGAACTCCAGGCCCCCTGCCTCGGCACCGACCTGCAGTCCTGGGACCCGGCCGGCGAACCCCTGGTCGACGAGGTCGGCGAGCTGGTCGTCACCAACCCGATGCCGTCCATGCCCATCCGTTTCTGGAACGACCCCGACGGCAGCCGGTACCTCGACAGCTACTTCTCCGTCTACCCCGGCGTCTGGCGCCACGGCGACTGGATCACGCTCACCTCTCGCGGCTCCGTGATCATCCACGGCCGCTCCGACTCCACGCTCAACCGCCAGGGCGTCCGCATGGGCTCGGCCGACATCTACGAGGCCGTCGAACGCCTGCCCGAGATCAGGGAATCCCTCGTCCTCGGCATCGAACAGCCAGACGGCGGCTACTGGATGCCCCTCTTCGTCCACCTCGCCCCCGGCGCGGTGCTCGACGAGGACCTGCTCAACCGGATCAAGAAGACCATCCGGGAACAGCTCTCCCCGCGCCACGTGCCCGACGAGATCATCGAGGTCCCCGGCGTCCCGCACACCCTCACCGGCAAGCGCATCGAGGTCCCGGTCAAGCGTCTGCTCCAGGGCACCCCGCTGGAGAAGGCGGTCAACCCCGGCTCGATCGACAACCTCGACCTCCTGCACTTCTACGAGGAACTGGCCCGCAAGCGCGCGTGACCACACCCCGTCCCCGGCCGGGCGGCCGCGATCCCGCGACCGTCCGGCCCCCTGCACGGCCCCGAGCTGCGCAAACGGTCCGGCAGACAGGCATTGTCAGTGCCGCCCGTTACGGTGAGTGAGCATTGATCGACCGTGCTCACACAGCGCGCCGCACACCGGCGCGCCGCACCGCGCACCACAGGGGGACACCATGGGGGAGACCCGCACCGAGACCATGCGCCGCGTCCTGCGCCGCGAGATCGCCGGGACCATCGGCCTGCTCACCGACGAACAGGACTTCGGCGCGATGCGCCGCTACCGCACCTTCGCCTTCGACGACCACACCACCTACCTGCACCAGGTGGAGATCCTGCTCCGCACCCTCGCCGACCAGGGCAGCCACACCACCGTCGCCCTCTTCGACCCCGAGGACTACGCCGTCTTCTGCGCCGAACACGGCCTGGAACCCGACGCCCCGGCCAGCCGCACCCGCTACACCGCCCGGCTCGCCCTGACCGGCCCCGCCATCCCGTACGACGGACAACCCCTGTCCGACCTCGTCCCGCACCTCGTCGACGAGGCCGTACGCCAGGCCACCTGGGAGTACGCCGCCACCGCCCTGGCCGCCCTCGGCCCCTGCGCCGGCTGCGGCGAGGACATCGGACGCGCGGCCCTCGCCCACGCCTCCGCCCTGCTCACCCGCATCCTCGGCACCCCGGCCCCCGGCGGACGCCACCTCGTCTGCAGCATCGCCACCCACCCCGAAGCCCTCGTCACCGTCCTCCGCACCGAGGACGGCCCCGACGGCACCCCCCGGCTCGACGACACCGAGGCCCTCGAATTCACCACCGTGCTCGCCCTCGGCCTCGCCACCGACAGCCCCGGGGGCCTCGTCGTACGCGACAGCACCCCCGGCACCCCCGACCGGGTCTACGGCTGGCGGCTGCGCGCCGGCGGCCTGGCACCGCTGACCGCCGCCGAGGTCTTCGACGCCTACTGCACCGACGCCGCCTCCGGCGACCTCCGCTCCCCGGAGTCCGGCGTCGACTACTGCGCACCACCGGACCTCGGCGACACCGGCCATCCCGGCCACCCCCACTGACCCTCACGGCGGCGTCCCCGGACGCACGAGGGGCGCCCCACCCGACGGGTGGAGCGCCCCTGAACTCCGAGACTTCGCACGGCACGCCGTGCCACACGTCTACTCCCCGGACAGCACCGCCTGGGCGGCCTCCCGCGCCTCCTCGGCACTGTCCGCCGCCCGCGCCGCCGACGCCGCACGCTCGCACTGGGCCAGCGTGTACTTCGCCAGCGTCGCCCGCACATAGGGCAGCGACGCCGCACCCATCGACAAGGAGGTGACACCCAGACCGGTCAGCACACACGCGAGCAGCGGATCCGACGCGGCCTCACCGCAGACGCCACAGCTCCTGCCCTCGGCCTTCGCCGCCTCGGCCGCCATCGCGACCAGGTCGAGCAGCGCGGGCTGCCACGGGTCCTGCAACCGGGAGACGGCACCCACCTGCCGGTCGGCCGCGAAGGTGTACTGGGCCAGGTCGTTCGTGCCCAGCGACAGGAACTCGACCTCCTGCAGAATCGACCGTGCCCGCAGCGCGGCCGACGGGATCTCCACCATCGCCCCGAACTTGGCCCGCAGACCGGCGGCACGGCAGGCCTCGGCGAACGCCCTGGCATCGGTGCGGTCCGCGACCATCGGCGCCATGACCTCCAGGTGCACCGGAAGCCCCTCGGCGGCCTTGGCCAGCGCGGTGAGCTGCGTGCGCAGCACCTCGGGGTGGTCAAGGAGGGTGCGCAGACCCCGCACGCCCAGCGCCGGGTTCGGCTCGTCCGCCGGAGTCAGGAAGTCCAGCGGCTTGTCGGCACCGGCGTCGAGCACCCGCACCACGACCCGGCCCTCCGGGAAGGCCTCCAGGACCTGGCGGTAGGCCTCGACCTGCTTCTCCTCCGACGGCGCCTTCTTGCTGTCGTCCAGGAAGAGGAACTCGGTACGGAACAGACCGACACCCTCGGCCCCGGCCTCCACCGCCGCCGGCACGTCGGCGGGTCCGCCCACATTGGCGAGCAGCGGCACCCGGTGACCGTCGGAGGTGGCACCCGGCCCGGTCGACGCGGCCAGCGCCGCCCGCCGCTCGGCCGCCGCGGCCTCCAGCTGCGCCCTCTTCTCCGCGCCCGGCTCCACGAAGATCTCACCGGTGCTGCCGTCCACGGCGATCACCGTGCCCTCCGCGAGCTCACCCGCGCCCGGGAGCGCCACCACGGCGGGCACGCCCAGCGCCCGGGCGAGAATGGCGCTGTGGCTGGTCGGCCCGCCCTCCTCGGTCACGAAACCGAGCACCAGCGTCGGATCGAGCAGCGCCGTGTCGGCCGGCGCCAGATCCCGCGCGATCAGGACGTACGGCTGGTCACTGTCCGGGACACCCGGCATCGGAACACCCAACAGCCGCGCAACGATCCGGTTGCGCACGTCGTCGAGGTCGGCGACCCGGCCCGCCAGGTACTCACCCGCACCGGCCAGCAGCGCACGGTACGAGGCGAAGGCGTCGTACACGGCCCGTTCGGCCGTGCTGCCGACGGCGATCCTGCGCTCCACGTCGGCCATCAGCTCGGGGTCCTGGGCCATCAGCGCCTGCGCCTCCAGCACGGCCTGGGCCTCGCCCCCCGCCAGATTCCCGCGCGCGTTGAGATCCGCCGCGACGGCCTCCACCGCCTGACGGGCGCGCCCCTGCTCGCGCTCCGCCTCCTCCGCCGGTATCTGCTTGGCCGGCGGCTCCAGCACCGCCGTCCCCATGTGCCGTACCTCGCCGATCGCCACACCGTGGCTCACACCGACGCCTCGCAGCGTTGTCTCCATCTCACCCGTCTCCGCTCGTGCGGCGGGTCCACCGCCGCGATCATCCTTGCTCCCGCGCCGCCAGGGACGGCACCGACGTCACTGCCAGGCGAACAGCTGCTCGCCGGCCTTCACGTCACCGCTCTCCCGGACGTCCGAAAGGGACTCCGCCGTGGCCTCCAGCGCCACCACCGGGCACACCGGGGACTTCCCGGCCGCTTCCACGGCCGCCGGGTTCCACCGGACGACGGCCTGGCCGCGCGTCACGGTGTCCCCCTTGTTGACGAGCAGCTCGAAACCCTCGCCATTGAGCTGCACGGTGTCGATGCCCAGGTGGGTCAGGACTCCATGCCCGTCCCCGTCGACCACGACGAAGGCGTGCGGGTGCAGGGAGACGACGACGCCGTCGACGGGAGCGACCGCCTCCGAGGGCTCGCGCACGGGATCGATCGCGGTGCCGGGCCCCACCATCGCCTGGGAGAAGACGGGATCGGGTACTGCGACGAGTCCGATCGCACGCCCTGCGAGAGGGGACGTCACGGTGGTCATGGGGGGCCTCCCGGGGGGTGGAGATGCACAAGAACCGCAGGTCCGCCACGGCTGGAGGGTCCAGGTACGGCGGGCCGGTGAGCAGCGTATGTCATGGGAAGTACGGGTTCCGCAGCAGACGTACGGGTTGGCGCCCCTAGGAGGGCAGCGCAATCGATTTGCGCCCCCTCCACGAACCGCTGTAGAGTTGTACTCCTGCTCGGGGCGATGCGGTGCGACCAAGCGTCCTCACCCGGCAGCAACCAACTCACCAGATCCTATCCCGGGGTCGCTTCCTGCGTGCTCGCAGGGCAGTGGTCAGAAGCCCGGAAAAACGCTGGTAGAGTTGGAAACACCGAAGGGAAGCGCCCGGAGGAAAGCCTGAGAGAGTCTCTCGGGTGAGTACGAAGGAAGCGTCCGTTCCTTGAGAACTCAACAGCGTGCCAAAAGTCAACGCCAGATATGTTGATACCCCGTCTCCAGCATCTGCTGGGGCGAGGTTCCTTTGAAACAAACACAGCGAGGACGCTGTGAACGGCTGGGCTTATTCCGCCTGGCTGTTCCGCTCTCGTGATGTGTGACCGGGGTATCCCGGCAAGCATTCACGGAGAGTTTGATCCTGGCTCAGGACGAACGCTGGCGGCGTGCTTAACACATGCAAGTCGAACGATGAACCACTTCGGTGGGGATTAGTGGCGAACGGGTGAGTAACACGTGGGCAATCTGCCCTGCACTCTGGGACAAGCCCTGGAAACGGGGTCTAATACCGGATACAACCACTGACCGCATGGTCGGGTGGTGGAAAGCTCCGGCGGTGCAGGATGAGCCCGCGGCCTATCAGCTTGTTGGTGAGGTAGTGGCTCACCAAGGCGACGACGGGTAGCCGGCCTGAGAGGGCGACCGGCCACACTGGGACTGAGACACGGCCCAGACTCCTACGGGAGGCAGCAGTGGGGAATATTGCACAATGGGCGAAAGCCTGATGCAGCGACGCCGCGTGAGGGATGACGGCCTTCGGGTTGTAAACCTCTTTCAGCAGGGAAGAAGCGAAAGTGACGGTACCTGCAGAAGAAGCGCCGGCTAACTACGTGCCAGCAGCCGCGGTAATACGTAGGGCGCAAGCGTTGTCCGGAATTATTGGGCGTAAAGAGCTCGTAGGCGGCTTGTCGCGTCGGTTGTGAAAGCCCGGGGCTTAACCCCGGGTCTGCAGTCGATACGGGCAGGCTAGAGTTCGGTAGGGGAGATCGGAATTCCTGGTGTAGCGGTGAAATGCGCAGATATCAGGAGGAACACCGGTGGCGAAGGCGGATCTCTGGGCCGATACTGACGCTGAGGAGCGAAAGCGTGGGGAGCGAACAGGATTAGATACCCTGGTAGTCCACGCCGTAAACGGTGGGCACTAGGTGTGGGCAACATTCCACGTTGTCCGTGCCGCAGCTAACGCATTAAGTGCCCCGCCTGGGGAGTACGGCCGCAAGGCTAAAACTCAAAGGAATTGACGGGGGCCCGCACAAGCGGCGGAGCATGTGGCTTAATTCGACGCAACGCGAAGAACCTTACCAAGGCTTGACATACACCGGAAACGTCCAGAGATGGGCGCCCCCTTGTGGTCGGTGTACAGGTGGTGCATGGCTGTCGTCAGCTCGTGTCGTGAGATGTTGGGTTAAGTCCCGCAACGAGCGCAACCCTTGTCCCGTGTTGCCAGCAGGCCCTTGTGGTGCTGGGGACTCACGGGAGACCGCCGGGGTCAACTCGGAGGAAGGTGGGGACGACGTCAAGTCATCATGCCCCTTATGTCTTGGGCTGCACACGTGCTACAATGGCCGGTACAATGAGCTGCGATACCGTGAGGTGGAGCGAATCTCAAAAAGCCGGTCTCAGTTCGGATTGGGGTCTGCAACTCGACCCCATGAAGTCGGAGTCGCTAGTAATCGCAGATCAGCATTGCTGCGGTGAATACGTTCCCGGGCCTTGTACACACCGCCCGTCACGTCACGAAAGTCGGTAACACCCGAAGCCCGTGGCCCAACCCGCAAGGGAGGGAGCGGTCGAAGGTGGGACTGGCGATTGGGACGAAGTCGTAACAAGGTAGCCGTACCGGAAGGTGCGGCTGGATCACCTCCTTTCTAAGGAGCACTTCTTACCGAGTCCTCCGGGACGAGGTCAGAGGCCAGGATGCGGGCGAACGTCCCGCACTGGTTGCTCATGGGTGGAACGTTGACTACTCGGCACACTTGACCAGCTCTGGTCGCTAGTACTGCTTCGGCGTGGAACGCGAGATGGGGAGGTTGAGGGTGTCGGGCACGCTGTTGGGTGTCTGAGGGCACGGCCGTGAGGCTGGGTCTTCGGGATGCCGGCCCCAGTGCACTCGGGATGTTGTTCCCGGGGTGATGGGTGGTTGGTCGTTGTTTGAGAACTGCACAGTGGACGCGAGCATCTGTGGCCAAGTTTTTAAGGGCGCACGGTGGATGCCTTGGCACCAGGAACCGATGAAGGACGTGGGAGGCCGCGATAGGCCCCGGGGAGTCGTCAACCAGGCTTTGATCCGGGGGTGTCCGAATGGGGAAACCCGGCAGTCGTCATGGGCTGTCACCCTTGCCTGAACACATAGGGCAAGTGGAGGGAACGCGGGGAAGTGAAACATCTCAGTACCCGCAGGAAGAGAAAACAACCGTGATTCCGGGAGTAGTGGCGAGCGAAACCGGATGAGGCCAAACCTTCGACGTGTGAGACCCGGCAGGGGTTGCGTCGTGGGGGTTGTGGGTTCTTTCTTCTGTCGTCTGCCGGCGACAGGACGAGTCAGAAACCGTTGATGTAGGCGAAGGACATGCGAAAGGTCCGGCGTAGAGGGTAAGACCCCCGTAGTCGAAACGTCAGCGGCTCGTTTGGAAGATACCCAAGTAGCACGGGGCCCGAGAAATCCCGTGTGAATCTGGCGGGACCACCCGCTAAGCCTAAATATTCCCTGGTGACCGATAGCGGATAGTACCGTGAGGGAATGGTGAAAAGTACCGCGGGAGCGGAGTGAAATAGTACCTGAAACCGTGTGCCTACAAGCCGTGGGAGCGTCGGACATCGAGGCTTGCCTTGTGTCTCGTGACTGCGTGCCTTTTGAAGAATGAGCCTGCGAGTTTGCGGTGTGTTGCGAGGTTAACCCGGGTGGGGTAGCCGTAGCGAAAGCGAGTCCGAAGAGGGCGTTTTTAGTAGCACGCTCAAGACCCGAAGCGGAGTGATCTAGCCATGGGCAGGTTGAAGCGGCTGTAAGAGGTCGTGGAGGACCGAACCCACCAGGGTTGAAAACCTGGGGGATGACCTGTGGTTAGGGGTGAAAGGCCAATCAAACTCCGTGATAGCTGGTTCTCCCCGAAATGCATTTAGGTGCAGCGTCGTGTGTTTCTTGCCGGAGGTAGAGCACTGGATAGGCGATGGGCCCTACCGGGTTACTGACCTTAGCCAAACTCCGAATGCCGGTAAGTGAGAGCGCGGCAGTGAGACTGTGGGGGATAAGCTCCATGGTCGAGAGGGAAACAGCCCAGAGCATCGACTAAGGCCCCTAAGCGTACGCTAAGTGGGAAAGGATGTGGAGTCGCAGAGACAACCAGGAGGTTGGCTTAGAAGCAGCCACCCTTGAAAGAGTGCGTAATAGCTCACTGGTCTAGTGATTCCGCGCCGACAATGTAGCGGGGCTCAAGCGTACCGCCGAAGTCGTGTCATTGCGATATGTACCCCCAACGGGGATCGTGATGGGTAGGGGAGCGTCGTCTGCCGGGTGAAGCAGCACCGGAAGGTAGTTGTGGACGGTTGACGAGTGAGAATGCAGGCATGAGTAGCGATTCACACGTGGGAAACGTGTGCGCCGATTGACTAAGGGTTCCTGGGTCAAGCTGATCTGCCCAGGGTAAGTCGGGACCTAAGGCGAGGCCGACAGGCGTAGTCGATGGATAACCGGTTGATATTCCGGTACCCGCTGTGGAGCGTCAAACATCGAGCATCGTGATGCTAAGGCCGTGAAGCCGCCGGGTGCGTCTTCGGACAATCTCGGAGTGGTGGAGCCGCCGGCCCAAGCGGTTAGTAGGTGAGTGATGGGGTGACGCAGGAAGGTAGTCCATCCCGGGCGGTGGTTGTCCCGGGGTAAGGGTGTAGGCCGGACGGTAGGTAAATCCGCCGTTCATGGGGCTGAGACCTGATGCCGAGCCGATTGTGGTGAAGTGGATGATCCTATGCTGTCGAGAAAAGCCTCTAGCGAGTTTCATGGCGGCCCGTACCCTAAACCGACTCAGGTGGTCTGGTAGAGAATACCGAGGCGTTCGGGTGAACTATGGTTAAGGAACTCGGCAAAATGCCCCCGTAACTTCGGGAGAAGGGGGGCCACACCTGGTGATCCGTCTTGCACGGTGAGCTGGGGGTGGCCGCAGAGACCAGCGAGAAGCGACTGTTTACTAAAAACACAGGTCCGTGCGAAGCCGTAAGGCGATGTATACGGACTGACGCCTGCCCGGTGCTGGAACGTTAAGGGGACCGGTTAGCTCACTTTCGGGTGGGCGAAGCTGAGAACTTAAGCGCCAGTAAACGGCGGTGGTAACTATAACCATCCTAAGGTAGCGAAATTCCTTGTCGGGTAAGTTCCGACCTGCACGAATGGCGTAACGACTTCTCGACTGTCTCAACCATAGGCCCGGTGAAATTGCACTACGAGTAAAGATGCTCGTTTCGCGCAGCAGGACGGAAAGACCCCGGGACCTTTACTACAGTTTGATATTGGTGTTCGGTTCGGCTTGTGTAGGATAGCTGGGAGACTGTGAACATCGGACGCCAGTTCGGTGGGAGTCGTCGTTGAAATACCAGTCTGGTCGTGCTGGATGTCTAACCTGGGTCCGTGATCCGGATCAGGGACAGTGTCTGATGGGTAGTTTAACTGGGGCGGTTGCCTCCTAAAGGGTAACGGAGGCGCCCAAAGGTTCCCTCAGCCTGGTTGGTAATCAGGTGGTGAGTGTAAGTGCACAAGGGAGCTTGACTGTGAGACCGACGGGTCGAGCAGGGACGAAAGTCGGGACTAGTGATCCGGCGGTGGCTTGTGGAAGCGCCGTCGCTCAACGGATAAAAGGTACCCCGGGGATAACAGGCTGATCTTCCCCAAGAGTCCATATCGACGGGATGGTTTGGCACCTCGATGTCGGCTCGTCGCATCCTGGGGCTGGAGTCGGTCCCAAGGGTTGGGCTGTTCGCCCATTAAAGCGGTACGCGAGCTGGGTTTAGAACGTCGTGAGACAGTTCGGTCCCTATCCGCTGCGCGCGTAGGAGTCTTGAGAAGGGCTGTCCCTAGTACGAGAGGACCGGGACGGACGAACCTCTGGTGTGCCAGTTGTTCTGCCAAGGGCATGGCTGGTTGGCTACGTTCGGGAGGGATAACCGCTGAAAGCATCTAAGCGGGAAGCCTGCTTCGAGATGAGGACTCCCACCCACTTGATGGGGTAAGGCTCCCAGTAGACGACTGGGTTGATAGGCCAGATATGGAAGCACTGCAAGGTGTGGAGTTGACTGGTACTAATAGGCCGAGGGCTTGTCCTCAGTTGCTCGCGTCCACTGTGTTGGTTCTGAAACCACGAACAACCGCTGCCATGTGAATGGTGTGCCGGGTTGTGTGTTTCATAGTGTTTCGGTGGTCATAGCGTAGGGGAAACGCCCGGTTACATTCCGAACCCGGAAGCTAAGCCTTACAGCGCCGATGGTACTGCAGGGGGGACCCTGTGGGAGAGTAGGACACCGCCGAACAATACGTGTAGAAATCCCCCGTGCCGGTCGGCACGGGGGATTTCTACGTTTGCGGTGTATTCGGTGAGGCTCTGTCGTCCCGTGCGACCGCCGCCGGCACCCCTCCGCTCCGCCGTTCGATCCTGCCGGGTAAGGTCAGGTGGCATCGTTGGCACATTTCCTCAGGAGGCCCCCGGGTGGAGGTCCAGGAGACCCGCGTTCAGACGGACCGGGTCCTCACCATCCCGAACATCCTCAGCATGGCGCGACTCGTCGGGGTACCGCTCTTCCTGTGGCTGATCCTCCGGCCCGAGTTCGGCGGCCCCGAGAGTGACGGCTGGGCGCTGCTCGTCCTCGCCTTCAGCGGCGTCAGCGACTACCTGGACGGCAAGCTCGCCCGGCGCTGGAACCAGATCAGCAGCCTTGGCCGGCTCCTCGACCCCGCGGCCGACCGGCTGTACATCCTGTCGACGCTCGTCGGACTCACCTGGCGCGAGATCCTGCCACTCTGGCTCACCTGTGTGCTGCTGGCGCGCGAGCTCGTGCTGCTGGTCATGGTGGGTGTCCTCAGGCGGCACGGCTATCCGCCGCCGCAGGTGAACTTCCTGGGCAAGGCGGCCACCTTCAACCTGATGTACGCCTTCCCGCTGCTCCTCCTCAGTGACGGAAGTGGATGGCTCCCCTCACTCGCAGCCATTTTCGGATGGGCGTTCGCAGGGTGGGGTACAACCCTGTATTGGTGGGCAGGAGTCCTCTACGTGGTACAGGTCCGCCGCCTTGTCCGTGCGGACGCCATGGCCGATTGAGCTCGCCGGTTGTACGGCCTGAAGTGGCTCGTTGGCCCGCGTCGTAAATGTGCGGGACAATTAGGACGGGTGAAGTCGGCCAACCGTCGTCTCTTGAGGAGGACGCTTCCGACATGAAGGCCGTCGTGATGGCCGGAGGCGAAGGCACGCGCCTTCGCCCCATGACCTCGAGCATGCCCAAGCCGCTCCTGCCCGTGGCGAATCGCCCGATCATGGAGCATGTGCTGCGGTTGCTCAAAAGGCATGGGCTGAACGAGACCGTAGTCACCGTGCAGTTCTTGGCCTCGTTGGTCAAGAACTACTTCGGGGACGGCGAAGAGCTCGGCATGGAGCTCACCTATGCCAACGAGGAGAAGCCGCTCGGTACGGCGGGCAGCGTCAAGAACGCCGAAGAGGCGTTGAAGGACGACGCGTTCCTCGTCATCTCCGGTGATGCCCTCACGGATTTCGACCTCACCGATCTGATCAACTTCCACAAGGAAAAGGGCGCGCTCGTCACCGTCTGTCTGACGCGTGTGCCCAATCCGCTGGAATTCGGCATCACGATCGTCGACGAGGAGGGCAAGGTCGAGCGCTTCCTCGAGAAGCCGACCTGGGGACAGGTGTTCTCCGACACCGTCAACACCGGCATTTACGTCATGGAGCCGGAGGTCTTCGACTACGTCGAGGCCGATGTGTCCGTCGACTGGTCCGGTGACGTCTTCCCGCAGCTGATGAAGGAGGGCAAGCCGATCTACGGCTATGTCGCCGAGGGTTACTGGGAGGACGTCGGCACCCACGAGAGCTATGTGAAGGCCCAGGCCGATGTGCTCGAGGGAAAGGTCGACGTCGAACTCGACGGGTTCGAGATCTCTCCCGGTGTCTGGGTGGCCGAGGGTGCCGAGGTGCATCCCGACGCCGTGCTGCGGGGACCGCTCTACATCGGCGACTACGCCAAGGTCGAGGCCGGCGCCGAAATCCGGGAACACACCGTCGTCGGCTCCAACGTGGTCGTCAAGAGCGGTGCCTTCCTGCACAAGGCGGTCGTCCACGACAACGTCTACATCGGGCAGCACAGCAATCTGCGCGGCTGTGTGGTCGGCAAGAACACCGACATCATGCGGGCTGCCCGGATCGAGGACGGCGCGGTCATCGGTGACGAGTGCCTGATCGGTGAGGAATCGATCGTCCAGGGCAATGTGCGCGTCTACCCGTTCAAGACGATCGAGGCGGGCGCGTTCGTCAACACCTCGGTGATCTGGGAGTCCCGCGGGCAGGCGCATCTCTTCGGGGCCCGCGGTGTCTCCGGTGTGCTGAACGTGGAGATCACCCCCGAGCTGGCCGTGCGGCTGGCCGGTGCCTATGCGACGACCCTGAAGAAGGGGTCGACCGTCACCACCGCGCGTGACCACTCCCGTGGCGCCCGTGCGCTCAAGCGGGCCGTCATCTCCGCGCTCCAGGCCAGCGCCATCGACGTACGCGACCTGGAGAACGTGCCGCTGCCCGTGGCCCGGCAGCAGACCGCCAGAGGCAGTGCCGGCGGCATCATGATCCGGACCACGCCCGGGGTGCCCGACTCCGTCGACATCATGTTCTTCGACAGCCAGGGTGCCGACCTGTCCCAGGGCAGTCAGCGCAAGCTCGACCGGGTGTTCGCGCGCCAGGAGTACCGGCGGGCGTTCCCCGGGGAGATCGGCGATCTGCACTTCCCGTCCAGCGTCTTCGACTCGTACACCGGGTCGCTGTTGCGGAACGTCGACACCACCGGGATCGCCGAGTCCGGGCTGAAGGTCGTCGTGGACGCCTCCAACGGCAGCGCCGGACTCGTGCTGCCGAGCCTGCTCGGCAAGCTCGGTGTCGACTCGCTGACCATCAACCCCGGTCTCGACGAGTCCCGGCCCACCGAGACCGCAGACATGCGGCGCTCGGGGCTGGTACGGCTCGGGGAGATCGTGGCCTCCTCGCGGGCCGCGTTCGGTGTGCGGTTCGACCCGGTGGGCGAGCGGCTGTCGCTCGTCGACGAGAAGGGCCGCATCGTCGAGGACGACCGTGCGCTGCTGGTGATGCTCGACCTGGTGGCCGCCGAGCGGCGCAGCGGGCGCGTGGCGCTGCCGGTGACCACCACGCGGATCGCCGAGCAGGTGGCCGCGTACCACGGCACGCAGGTGGAGTGGACGACGACCTCGCCCGACGACCTCACCCGGGTCGGGCGCGAGGACCAGACCATCTTCGGCGGCGACGGCCGGGGCGCGTTCATCGTGCCGGAGTTCAGCAGCGTGTTCGACGGCACGGCCGCCTTCGTACGGCTCATCGGGCTCGTGGCGCGTACCCAGCTCACGCTCAGCCAGATCGACGCGCGCATTCCGCGGGCGCATGTGCTCAGGCGTGACCTGGCCACCCCGTGGGCCGTCAAGGGTCTGGTCATGCGCCGGGTGGTCGAGGCGGCCGGCGACCGCTCCGTGGACACCACGGACGGTGTGCGGGTCGTGGAGAGTGACGGCCGCTGGGTGATGGTGCTGCCCGACCCGGCCGAGGCAGTCACGCACCTGTGGGCCGAGGGTCCCGACGACGCCTCCGCGCAGGCCCTGCTCGACGAGTGGTCGGCGATCGTCGACAGCGCGGGCCGCTGACCCGCCGGAGGGTGTGAGGACGTACCGCACGGCCACCCGCGTGCCGGACAAGTGCCCCCAAGGGGGCCTGTCCGGCACGCGGGTGGGGCCATTCGGAGGTACGGCGGACGACGTGCGACGATGTGCGGCATGCCGCAGCCACCCCCCGTTCGGCGGACAGTGACGCGTCCCTCGCGTCCGGACGCCTCCATGTCGTTGCTCACCAACGTCATGGACCACAGCCTCGACGACGGCTATGCCGAGGCCGCCGCCCGGAGGCGGGCCGAGGGCGCCGGCGGCATGCCGAAGACGGTGCGGGCCCGGCTCGGGCTCGCGGCCGGACTCGTCCTCGCGGCACTGGTCGTGACCGTCGGCGCGGCCCAGGCACGGGTCGCCGCCCCCACGGTCGCCAAGGAGCGTCAGGAACTCATCGACCGCATCGACCGCGAGACCGACGCGGCGGACACGCTGGAGACCAAGGTCGACGCCCTGCGGGACGACGTGGGCGACCGGCAGCGGCAGGCACTGAAGTCCAGCGGTGGCGGTGACGGGGCCGATCTGGTGGGCATCCTGTCGGGCGCCGTCGAAGTGCACGGCCCCGGCGTCAAGCTCGTCGTGAACGACGCCAAGGAGGCGTCCGGCGGTGGCAACGGGGACCCGCGCCAGACCTCCGGCTTCTCCGACACCGGGCGCGTCCGTGACCGCGACATGCAGCGCGTGGTCAACGGGCTGTGGCAGTCCGGCGCGGAGGCGATCACCGTCAACGGGCAGCGTCTGACGGCGCTGTCCGCGATCAGGGCGGCCGGGGACGCCATACTCGTCGACAACAGGCCGCTGGTGCCGCCGTACACGGTGCTCGCGGTGGGGGACGGCGAGCGGCTGAGCCGCAGGTTCCAGGACAGTGCCGACGGGCTGTATCTGCATGCCCTGCAGGAGAACTACGGGATCCGGACGGCCATCTCCACCCAGAAGGACCTCCGGCTGCCCGCGGCGCCGAGCGTGATCGTGAGAACGGCGCAGCCGAGCACCAAGAACGCGGAACCGAGCACCAAGAACACCGGGAAGGGCACATCGTGATCGCCGTACTGGGCCTCGTCGTGGGAGTCGTGGCCGGCCTGTTGGTCCGGCCCGAGGTGCCGGCGGCCGTCGAGCCGTATCTGCCCATCGCGGTCGTCGCCGCGCTGGACGCCGTGTTCGGCGGATTGCGGGCCATGCTCGACGGCATCTTCGACGACAAGGTCTTCGTGGTGTCGTTCCTGTCCAACGTGGTCGTGGCCGCGCTGATCGTCTTTCTGGGCGACAAGCTGGGTGTGGGCGCGCAGCTCTCCACCGGCGTCGTGGTCGTCCTCGGCATCCGCATCTTCTCCAACGCCGCCGCGATCCGCCGGCACGTTTTTCGGGCGTGAGGCCGATGCACGACGACAGCGACGAGAGCGACAAGAGCCGCGACACCGGGGGCGGTGCGCCGCGCGAGATCCGCGGCGCCGCGCCGCACCATCTGCGTGCGGAACTGCCCCAGGAGGTCCGTCCGGTACCGGCCGAGAGCGGTCCTGCCCGGTACTCGCCGCCGCCCCGGCAGCCGGCCCAGCAGCCCTCGGAGCCCGCCAGGGGCGATGGCGGCGGCAAAGGCGGCGATCCGTCACTGACGGGCCGTCAGCGACTGCTCAAGGGGCTCTGGCCGCCGCGGCTCACCCGCGCGCAACTCATCGTGGCGCTGCTCCTGTTCGGCCTCGGCTTCGGCCTCGCCGTCCAGGTCGCCTCCAACAGTGACAGCGACAGCGCGCTGCGCGGCGCCCGCCAGGAGGACCTGGTCCGTATCCTCGATGAACTCGACGACCGCACGCAGCGTCTTGAGGACGAGAAGCAGGGTCTCGAGGACCAGCGGACCGAGCTGGAGAACAGCTCGGACCAGGCGGAGGAGGCGCGCAAGCAGACGGCCGAGAAGGAGAAGCAACTCGGCATCCTGGCGGGCACGGTGGCCGCGCAGGGACCCGGCATCACCATGACCATCGAGGACACGAAGGGGACGGTCGAGGCGGACATGCTGCTCGACGCGATCCAGGAGCTGCGTGCGGCGGGCGCGGAGGCCATCCAGGTCGACGACGTCCGGGTGGTCGCCGACACCTATCTCTCGGACTCGGGCAAGGGGATCGCCGTCGACGGGAACAAGATCAACGGTCCCTATCGTTTCAAGGTCATCGGCAAGCCGCAGGACCTCGAGCCGGCGCTCAACATCCCCGGAGGCGTGGTGCAGACCCTGGAGAAGGAGCAGGCCACGGTCACCGTGGAGCGTTCGACGAAGATCGTTGTGGACGCCTTGCGAGCCGCGGAGCGGCCTGACTACGCTCGGTCGACCTCGCAGTGAGGCGGGGGCGCATGGGGAGCGTGCGGCGAGGGCATGAGCTTGCGGGGGGTCGACGCACCGAATGGCGGGTGCGTGGTGGAAACTGTCTGGTGGATACGGACGTTGTGAGGATGTCCGGGTCGACCGGTGTGTTCAATCAGGGTTCGTCCTGCCCCACGGGCGGGTCTGTTTCGGTCAAGGGGAATCGCCCGTGAAGTTGTTTGCGAAGTTGTTCGGCAAGAGCGCGCGAGAGGGCAGCGACAACGCGACCGCCCGTCATCGCGCACAGCCGCAGGAAGCGGAGCGTCCGCTCTTCCGCGATCAGGTCGCGGGTCAGGGTGGTGGCGTTTCGGGAGGTCAGGGCGCGTCGTCTGTTGACCCTGCCGCTTCCGGACGCATAGGTTTCGGGGATCCGTCGACCTCAGGTGCGGGTGGCGGCTTCGGCGCCGGCCCGTACGCGTCCCAAGCCCCTGGTGGGCAGCCGCGGCAGGAGGATCCGTCCATGTCGGCCCTGGTGTGTACGAGGTGCGGCAACCGCAACGCGGAGAACAGCCGCTTCTGCTCCAACTGCGGCGCGCCGCTGCGGGCCGGCGCGGTCCCGGAGCGTCCGTCGGAGACGACGTCCACGATCTCCATCTCCGGCCTCGAGGCCTACGACGCCGAGACCACCGGCCAGACGCAGATGCCGACGCTGTCGCCCGAGGCGCAGGCCGCGGTCGACGCGCTGCCGCTCGGCTCGGCGCTGCTTGTGGTGCGCCGCGGGCCCAACTCGGGCAGCCGCTTCCTGCTCGACAGCGAGCTGACCACGGCGGGCCGCCATCCGCAGAGCGACATCTTCCTGGACGACGTGACGGTCTCGCGTCGCCATGTGGAGTTCCGCCGCACGCCGGAGGGCACGTTCACGGTCGCCGACGTCGGCAGCCTCAACGGCACCTACGTCAACCGTGAGCGCATCGACCAGGTCGCGCTCGCCAACGGCGACGAGGTGCAGATCGGCAAGTACCGGCTGGTCTTCTACGCGAGCCAGCGGGGCATCTGAGCCTCCCCGGGTCCCGGGCCCGGGGAGAGACCGGGGAAGGCCCATGCCTCACACACCGAGTGGCGGTGCCGGCGGCGGCACCGCCGCCGCGGACCGCGGGCTGATGAGCATCGGCACGGTGCTCAACGTGCTGCGCGAGGAGTT
Organism: Streptomyces sp. NBC_00670; assembly: GCF_036226765.1. Taxonomy (NCBI): domain Bacteria; kingdom Bacillati; phylum Actinomycetota; class Actinomycetes; order Kitasatosporales; family Streptomycetaceae; genus Streptomyces; species Streptomyces sp. NBC_00670. Next base: position 1,193,852 of record NZ_CP109017.1, on the reverse strand, counting down.
CCCCGAGGTCACCGTCTCCAAGATCCGGTTCCTGGAGGCGGAAGGGCTCGTCGAGCCGCAGCGGACCCCCTCCGGATACCGCCAGTTCACCGTCGGCGACGTCGAGCGCCTCGGGCACGTCCTGCGGATGCAGCGGGACCACTACCTGCCGCTGAAGGTGATCCGCGAACACCTCGACGCCCGCGAACGCGGCGAGGAGGTCCGCATCCCGTTCCCGGGCCGGTCCCGTGAGGCCGGTGACGGGGAGCGGCTGGAGGACCTGCTCGCCGAGCCGGAGCCGCCCGCCGCCGCCCGCCTCGGCCGCGAGGAGCTGCTCGCCGCCGCGGAGATCGCCGAGGAGCAGTTGACGGAGTGGGAGTCGTACGGCCTGCTCGCGCCGCTGCCGGACGGCACGTACGACGCCGAGGCCGCCACCGTCGCCACTCTGGTGGTGGAGCTGGGCCGGTTCGGCATCGAGCCGCGGCATCTGCGGGTGATGAAGGCCGCCGCCGACCGTGAGGCCGGTCTCGTCGACCAGGTGGTGGCCCCGCTGCGCCGCCACCGCAATCCGCAGACCAGGGCGCACGCGGAAGCGCGTACCAAGGAACTGGCGGGTCTCGCGGTGAAACTCCACGCCGCGCTGGTGCAGACGGCGCTGGGCATACGCCTGCCCTGACCCGGTCGCGGGCCCGCGCTGCGCCCGCCGTGAGCGGCGTCACGGCCCGCTGTTCGCCGAGGGCGGATACCCGCCCCGATCCCGCCTCGACTACCCAAACGTCCCGCCGTCGGCCTAGGGTTGCTGTGTGAACGAGCTCGATGTCGTAGGTGTCCGGGTCGAAATGCCCTCCAACCAGCCGATCGTGCTCCTGCGTGAAGTGGGGGGCGACCGCTACCTCCCCATCTGGATCGGCCCCGGGGAGGCGACGGCCATCGCCTTCGCCCAGCAGGGCATGGCCCCCGCGCGGCCGCTGACCCACGACCTGTTCAAGGACGTGCTGGAAGCCGTCGGCCAGGAGCTCACGGAGGTGCGCATCACGGATCTGCGTGACGGCGTCTTCTACGCGGAGCTGGTGTTCGCCAGCGGGGTCGAGGTGAGCGCGCGGCCGTCCGACGCCATAGCGCTGGCCCTGCGCACCGGCACCCCGATCTACGGGAGCGACGGCGTGCTCGACGACGCGGGCATCGCGATCCCGGACGAGCAGGAGGACGAGGTCGAGAAGTTCCGCGAGTTCCTCGACCAGATCTCACCCGAGGACTTCGGCACCAGCAGCCAGTGATCCCGTCGGCTCCCGCGAGGGGCCTGCCGCCCCGGCGCACAGGGGGCGCATGACGGCGCACGAAAGGCGCACAAGGGCATTCGGCTAGCCTTTCCCCGCGGAAGGGCGCGGGAAACCACTCCCAGGGTGATTATCACTCGGCGTGCCGAGTGTGGCGATCGTTGACGCACCCCTGGTGACTGCCTACCGTCGAGAAGGCAGGTCAAGGACGGAGGTCGGCGTGAGAAGCAGCGGCGACGGTACGGCTGGGGGTGCCCCCGGACGCATTCCGGGGGAGAGCGGCCGGTATGTGCTTCGCGCCGGTGCGCCCGGCCACGCGCCGTCGCGCCCCCTTCCGGTGCCGCACGGGCAGGCCGTTTCCGCCGCCCCGGCCGACCCCGCGGGTCCGACCGACCCGGCGGAGCGGATCGGTTATCGGGGGCCCACGGCCTGCGCCGCCGCCGGCATCACCTACCGCCAGCTCGACTACTGGGCCCGGACCGGGCTCGTCGAGCCGAGCGTGCGGCCCGCGCACGGTTCGGGCAGCCAGCGGCTGTACAGTTTCCGCGACGTCGTCGTGCTGAAGATCGTCAAACGTTTCCTCGACACCGGGGTTTCCCTGCAGAACATCCGCACCGCCGTCCAGCACCTGCGGGAACAGGGGCTGCGGGACCTCGAGCGCGTGACGCTGATGAGCGACGGGGCGACGGTCTACGAGTGCACGTCGCCCGACGAGGTGCACGCGCTGCTCCAGGGCGGGCAGGGCATCTTCGGCATCGCCGTCGGAGTGGTCTGGCGGGACGTCGAGGGGGCCCTCTCCCAGCTGCACGGCGAACGCGTCGACACGGGCGAGACGCTGGTGGGGGCGCACCCGGCGGACGAGCTGGCGCGGCGCCGGAACCGGGCGGTCTGAGACCGCGACGGGAGCGCCGCCGAACGGCATGTTCTGGCGGTTTCCCCTGCGCCCGGCGGGGCGCGGACCGTGCGCGCCGCCGCGTCGCCGGTCCGCGTTGTCAGTGGTGTGGTGCAGCATCGGAGATGTGCGAAGCGCGCCCACGATCCTGCATCTCGACATGGATGCCTTCTACGCCTCGGCGGAGCAGGCAGCCAAACCCAGCCTGCGCGGAAAGGCCGTCGTCGTGGGCGGCCTCGGGCCGCGCGGGGTGGTGGCCACGGCGTCCTACGAGGCGCGGGTCTTCGGGGTCCACTCGGCGATGCCCATGGGACAGGCGCGGCGGCTCGCTCCGCACGCCGCCTACCTGGTGCCCCGCTTCGGCTTCTACCGCGCCATCAGCGACCAGGTCATGGGGCTGCTGCGCGCCCTCTCACCGCTGGTGGAGCCGCTCAGCCTGGACGAGGCCTTCGTCGACCTGGAGGCCGGGGGAGTCGCCTGGGACGAGGAGTCGGCGCGGCTGGCCGGGGTGAAGCTGCGCGCCGACATCAAGGCGGTCACCGGGCTGACGGGCTCGGTGGGGCTGGCCGCCTCCAAGATGCTCGCCAAGATCGGCTCCGAACAGGCCAAGCCGGACGGCCTGGTGATGATCCGGCCGGGCACCGAGCGGGCCCTGCTCGGCCCGATGTCCGTGCGCACGCTGCCCGGCGTCGGCCCCGCCACCGGGGACCATCTGCGGCGCGGCGGGATCACGACCGTCGAGGAGATCGCCGAGGCCGGGGAGGCGGAGCTGATCCGGCTCCTCGGCAAGGCGCACGGACAGTCGCTGTACGCCATGGCGCTCGCGCGCGACGAACGGCCGGTGGTGGCCGAGCGGGACACGAAGTCGGTCTCCGTGGAGGACACGTACGACGTCGACATCCACGACCGGGTACGGGTCCGTACGGAGGTGACGCGGCTCGCGGAGCGGTGCGTACGGCGGCTGCGGGAGGCGGGGCTCTCGGGGCGCACCATCGTGCTGAAGGTGCGGCGGTACGACTTTTCCACGCTGACCCGCTCCGAGACCCTGCGCGGGCCCACGGACGACCCGGCGGTGGTGCGCGAGGCGGCCGGGCGGCTGCTGGAGTCGGTGGACACGACCGGTGGCGTACGGCTGCTCGGGGTCGGGGTCAGCGGACTCGCCGACTACACGCAGGAGGACCTGTTCGCGCAGGCGCATCTGGAGGCCGGGGGGACTGCCGCGCCGCCGGAGGAAACGGGGCGGGACGCGGGGCCCGGGGAACCCGGCGGGGCGCCGCCGGGAGCGGACGACGACGCGGTGCGTGGAGAGCCCGCCGGAGCGGCGGAACGGCACTGGCGGCCCGGCCAGGACGTGACGCACGCCGAACTCGGGCCCGGGTGGGTGCAGGGCAGCGGGCTGGGGCGAGTGACCGTACGGTTCGAGACGCCGCAGTCCGCGCCGGGGCGGGTGCGTACGTTCCGGGCGGAGGACGCCGACCTCCAGCCGGCGGATCCGCTGCCGCTGATTTCCGCGCCGGGCCCGGGCTACGCCGGCCCGCCGCGGCGGATACCCGCGGCGAACCCGGGGGCTCCCGGCCCCGGCACGGACCCGCAGGGCTCCGGCGTCGGGGCGCGGGAGCACGGCGTCGATGCGCAGGGCCCCGGCGTCAAGGTGCAGGACTACGACATCGAGCCGCAGGGCCCCGGCGTCGAGGCGCAGGACCACGACACCGAGGCGCGGAAGCGCGGCGTCGATGCGCAGGGCCCCGGCACCGAGCCGCCTGGCCCCGACACTGAGCTGCGGAAGCGCGACACCGAGCCGCAGGAACCCGGCGTCGAGCCGCAGGAGCCCGGCGTCGAGCCGCATGGTTCAGGTGGCGTCATGCGCGCGGGCGTGGCCCAGCCGTCTCGCTCCGACGCCGAGGCGGGCGGAGGGGTTGCTGGAGCGGGCCCGGGCCCGGGCGCTGCCGAGGCCGGCGGTTCGGGCGCCGATGTCCACACGGGCGTCGGCGAGGCGCACGGCCCCGGCAGCGGGACGGGCGGGGGCAGCCCCGGCGCCAGGACGGGCGGGGGCGCCGTCGAGCCCCGTGGCTCCGGCGTCGTTGTACGTGGGGGTGCCGTCGAGCTCCCTGGCTCCGGCGCCGATGTCCGTGGCGGCGCGACGGGGGCCGGTGCCGACGCGTCCCGTGCCGACCGCCGGCCCCGGCGCGGCCGGAAGGCTCAGGACGCCTCGTCCGTGCCCGCCAGTTCGTCCGCCGGTGCCGGGAGGGCGCCGTCGGCGCCCTCGCCGACCTCCGCTCCGTCCCTGCCTCCCGCCACTCGGCCGAACGAGTGGTCCGGCGCCGGGGGAGGGGCGGCGGCGTCGAGTCCGTAGTGGTGGTAGAGCTGCAGTTCCTGCTCGGGGGAGAGGTGGCGGCCGACGCCGAAGTCCGGGGCGTCCCTGATCAAGGCGCGCTCGAAGGGGACGCGGAGGGTGCCGTCCTCCAGCGCGCTGGGGCCCAGCGGCACGAACGCGTCCCGGGAGAAGAGGCCGGTGCGTATGGCGGCCCACTCCGGGAGCCCGGTGGCGTCGTCGAGGTAGACCTCGTCGATCGTGCCGATCTTGGCGCCCTTGCGGTCGAACGCCTTGCGGCCGATCAGATTGCGCGGATCGATGTCGGTCTGCACGGTCCCGTCCCTCCTGGCGGTGCGTGTCGGAAACACCACGAAACGGCATCATCCGGGAGGCGGCCACTCGGCAACCGGTCCGAAGGACCCGCTGGTAGGCTGGTGAGCGGCCGTCGACCCCGCGCGGGAGAGCCCTCCGGAGACGATCCGGGGGCGCCGAAGGAGCAACTCCTCCCCGGAATCTCTCAGGCACCCGTACCGCGCGGACGAGGTCACTCTGGAAAGCAGAGCGGGTATCGACGGTGTCCGCTCTCACCGACGGTGAAAGCCGCAGCGCCCGCTCCGGGCCGGTCCGGCGAAGCTCTCAGGTCGAGATGACAGAGGGGGAGGCCGCCGGGGTACCCGCGCCGAGGTGCCCCTCGCAGGTCGCGCCAGACCAGGAGGCCTCCGCAATGACCGCCCACCGCACTCCGCTCTCCCAGCTCGAACAGGGCATCCCGTTCGAACAGCGCCACATCGGCCCCGACGCCGGGGACCGGGCGAAGATGCTCGCCCAGGTCGGCTACGGCTCGCTCGACGAACTGACCGCGGCCGCCGTCCCCGACGTGATCAAGAACGCCGAGGCTCTGGGACTGCCCGGTGCCCGTACCGAGCCCGAGGTACTGGCCGAGCTGCGCGGCCTCGCCGACCGCAACCAGGTGCTCACCCCCATGATCGGTCTGGGCTACTACGGCACGTTCACGCCCCCGGTCATCCTGCGCAACGTCATGGAGAACCCCGCCTGGTACACGGCGTACACCCCGTACCAGCCGGAGATCTCGCAGGGCCGCCTCGAGGCGCTGCTCAACTTCCAGACCGTCGTCGCCGACCTCACCGGGCTGCCCACCTCCGGCGCCTCCCTCCTCGACGAGGGAACTGCGGCCGCCGAGGCGATGGCGCTGTCCCGGCGCATGGGCCGCAACAAGAACGGCCTGTTCCTCGTGGACGCGGACACCCTGCCGCAGACCGTCGCCGTGCTGCGGACCCGGGCCGAGCCGACCGGCGTCGAGATCCTCGTCGCCGACCTGAGCGACGGCATCCCGGCCGGGATCGCCGAGCGGGAGATCAACGGCGTCCTCCTGCAGTACCCGGGGGCCTCCGGAGCCGTACGCGACCTCCGACCCGTCATCGAACAGGCGCACGAGCTCGGTGCGCTCGTCACCGTCGCCGCCGACCTGCTCGCCCTCACGCTGCTCACCTCGCCCGGCGAGCTCGGCGCCGACATCGCGGTCGGCACCACCCAGCGGTTCGGCGTCCCCATGGGCTTCGGCGGGCCGCACGCCGGCTACATGGCGGTGGGCGAGAAGTTCGCGCGCAGCCTGCCCGGCCGTCTCGTCGGCGTCTCCGTGGACGCCGACGGCAACAAGGCGTACCGGCTCGCCCTGCAGACGCGGGAGCAGCACATCCGCCGTGAGAAGGCGACCAGCAACATCTGCACCGCCCAGGTGCTGCTCGCCGTGATGGCCGGGATGTACGCCGTGTACCACGGCGCCGAGGGGCTGCGCACCATCGCCCGGCGCACCCACCGCTACGCCGCGATCCTCGCCGCAGGGCTCACCGCGGGCGGGGCCGAGGTCGTCCACGGCGCCTACTTCGACACGCTGACCGTGCGCGTGCCCGGCCGGGCCGCCGAGGTGGTCGCCGCCGCACGGGAGAACGGCGTCAACCTCCACCAGGCCGACGCCGACCACGTCTCGCTCGCCTGCGACGAGACCACCACGCGGGACGCGCTCGGCGCGGTGTGGGGCGCGTTCGGCGCGGTGTGGGGCGCGTTCGGCATCGAGGCGGACGTCGAGACGCTGGACGCCGCCGCCGAGGACGCGCTGCCCCAGGCGCTGCTGCGCACCGACGAGGTCCTCACCCACCCCGTCTTCCACCAGCACCGCTCCGAGACCGCGATGCTGCGCTATCTGCGCCGGCTCGCCGACCGCGACTACGCGCTGGACCGCGGCATGATCCCGCTGGGTTCCTGCACGATGAAGCTCAACGCGACCACCGAGATGGAGCCGGTCACCTGGCCCGAGTTCGGGCAACTGCATCCCTTCGCCCCGGCCGAGCAGGCGCAGGGCTACCTCACGCTCATCCGTGAGCTGGAGGAGCGGCTGGCGGAGGTCACCGGCTACGACAAGGTCTCCCTGCAGCCCAACGCGGGTTCCCAGGGCGAGCTGGCCGGGCTGCTCGCGGTGCGCGGCTACCACCGTGCCCGCGGCGACGAGCAGCGCACGGTCTGCCTGATCCCGTCCTCCGCGCACGGCACCAACGCCGCCAGCGCGGTCATGGCCGGGATGAAGGTCGTCGTGGTGAAGACCGCCGGGGACGGCGAGATCGACGTCGACGATCTGCGGACCAAGATCGAGAAGCACCGGGACGAGCTGGCCGTGCTGATGATCACGTACCCCTCCACGCACGGCGTGTTCGAGGAGCACGTGGCCGACATCTGTGCCCAGGTGCACGACGCGGGCGGCCAGGTCTACGTCGACGGCGCCAACCTCAACGCGCTGGTCGGGCTCGCCAGGCCGGGGCACTTCGGCGGCGACGTCTCCCACCTCAACCTGCACAAGACGTTCTGCATCCCGCACGGCGGCGGCGGTCCCGGCGTCGGCCCGGTGGCCGTCCGCGACCACCTGGCGCCGTACCTGCCCAACCACCCGCTGCAGCCCGCGGCCGGCCCCGAGACGGGCGTCGGCCCGGTCTCGGCCGCGCCCTGGGGTTCCGCCGGCATCCTGCCGATCTCCTGGGCGTACGTCCGGCTGATGGGCGGCGAGGGCCTCAAGCGCGCCACGCAGGTGGCCGTGCTCTCCGCCAACTACATCGCCAAGCGGCTCGAGCCGCACTTCCCGGTGCTGTACACCGGCCCCGGCGGGCTGGTTGCCCACGAGTGCATCATCGACCTGCGGCCGCTGACCAAGGCCACCGGCGTGAGCGTGGACGACGTCGCCAAGCGGCTGATCGACTACGGCTTCCACGCGCCGACCATGTCGTTCCCGGTGGCCGGGACGCTGATGATCGAGCCGACCGAGTCGGAGGACGTGAGCGAACTCGACCGGTTCTGCGAAGCCATGATCGCCATTCGCGCGGAGATCGAGAAGGTCGGCGCGGGCGAGTGGCCCGCGGACGACAACCCGCTGCGCAACGCCCCGCACACCGCCGCCGCGCTCGGCGGCGCGTGGGACCACGCGTACACCCGCGAGGAGGCGGTGTTCCCGGCCGGGGTGTCGGCCGCGGACAAGTACTGGCCGCCGGTGCGCCGGATCGACCAGGCCTTCGGCGACCGGAACCTGGTCTGCTCCTGTCCGCCGCTGGACGCCTACGCGCAGTAATCGTCCGCGCGAACGCGTCGGGGCCGGTCCGGGAGTGCTCTCCCGCCGGCCCCTTCGTGGTCGTGCTCCGTCCTCCGGCTCAGGCGGCCGTCATCGCCCGGGCGCCGCTGCGGTGCGGGGCGATGACCCGGCCGTCGGGCAGGAGCTCACCGGTGTCCTCGAAGAGCAGAACGCCGTTGCACAGCAGGCTCCAGCCCTGTTCGGGGTGGTGCGCCACGAGGCGGGCGGACTCCCGGTCGGCGGATTCTGCGGACGGACACGGTGGCTGGTGCTGGCACATGGTGGAGGGGATCTTTCGCTCTGTCGTGATGTGTGAGGTGAGTGTCGGTTCTGCCCTGCGGCTCGATGCGTCGTTCATGGCCGCCCCCCGTTGGCGAAGTGTCTTGCTCGGACCCAGTGTTGCCCTGCGGGCGTCGATCCGCAGGGATTTCGCGGCACCGCTTCTCACAGGTTCTAGACGCATCACTCGCCCGGGTGGTTCAGCCCGACAGTACCGTCACTTCGGATGGTTGGCGATGGCCGGAACAGGCTAGTCAGACCGGGCTGACCAGCGGATTTTCCCTCTAACGAGCGAGGGGGAGCGCGATTGAGCGCAGGTCCGTACCTAGGGTGTCGCGCCGTGCGCGAGGTGTGTTCGGGGAGGCGCCGTACGGCCCCTGACGGCGCGCGGCCCCGCCCGGTGAGGGGCGGGGCCGGTCCGGTCAGGCCGCCGGGGAGTCCGCGTGGGCCGGGCCCACGGGGTCCGGGGGGCCGAGGAGGGGGGACGGGGCCGTCGTGCGGAGGGTGAGCATCGGGAGCAGATCGGCGGCCCGGTACGGGCGGTGCGCGGCGATGCCGGGCGGTGCCGGCGCCAGCGGCACCAGCAGGTCGGTGGCGAGCGGGGCGCCGCTCGCCCCGTCGGCCGCGGGGTCGCCGTGCAGCCACAGCGTGAGCATGTACAGCTCCGGCACGGACAGCAGCCGGGGCTGGTACGGCTGTGCCGCCGCCTCGGCCTGGCGCAGCGCGAGCTCCGTGGAGGCGATGTACGGGCCCTCGAAGAAGTGCGAGAAGGCCCAGCCGTCGGGCGTCAGCATCGACTCCGCGGCGGCCACCGCCCGGTCGCCGCTGCGGATGAGGAACCGCCACCCGGAGAGCCTGGTGGTGGCGCCCGCGGCGGTGTTCCGCTCCAGGACGTGCACCGGGAGCGGCAGATCGGGCGTGACGGGGCCCGGAGCGGCGCGCAGCGAGGGAGTGCGCGCCTCACGGACCGCGGTCGGGGAACCGAGTGCCGTCAGGACGGAGCGCAGGGCGGGGGCGGGAGCCGGGGGGACGTGCAGCGGCATGGTGGGTCGCCTCTCATTCGACAGGCACGGTGGCGCGCAGGCGTGGGTGGGCGTGCGGACGACGCTGTCAGCTCTCGGGGTCAGAGGTGGCGGGGCCGGTACCCGGACGGATGACGGCACCGCGGTGGAAATGACGGTGCCGTGACGACAGGGCGGGGACCGCGAGCGCCAACTCTCTGCCTCGTTCGCGAATTTTATACGACGTGTGTTCGCCCGATGTTTCGTCTAGACGTTGTCGTCATCAACAACAAGCGGCTATTCGGCCGTGAAAAAGCGTGGGTTTGTCCCGGTCCGGAGTGGGTACCCGCCCCGTGACCTCGGAATACGCTGTGGAAGGGGACGGCTGAATCTCGTTGGCGTTTTTCACGAGATGCACGAGTTGGTTGAGAACCGGAACTGCTTACTGCTTCATGCCCCCTGAATGTGCCTGTGGACCACCGCTCCAGCGTAGCGGCGCGCCGGTTCGCGTGAAGGAGTAATCGAAGGAGTGGGCCATGAGCGGGACGGGACGGACGGTACGTGACCGGCCGTCGCCGACCGGGACGTTACCGATCGCCGAGCCGGGGCATCATCCCCCGTGACCCATGACAACAGCGGCCGTACCCTCGGCCTGCCCATTCGAGGAGGGACACTTCGATGGGGGAGAAGGTCGTGGCAGGGCCGTTCGACCTGTCGGATCGTCACCGGTATCGCGACAAGCTCCGGGACTGTCTGACCGGGCTGGGACGGCTGCTGGAGGAGAAGCGATTCGACCGGCCCAGGAACCTGATGGGCCTGGAGATCGAACTCAATCTCGTCGACGGCGACGGTCAGCCGCGCATGATGAATGCACAGGTCCTGGAAAGGATAGCCAGCCGGGATTTCCAAACAGAACTCGCCATGTTCAATCTGGAAGTCAACATTGCGCCACACCGGCTGGGTGAGCGGGTTTTCGACCGGCTCGCGGAGGAGTTGCGCACGTCACTCGCGTACGCCGACCGGAAAGCCGGCGAGCTCGACGCCGGAATCGTGATGATCGGCATTCTGCCGACGCTCGACCGGGACGACCTGGTGTCGTCGAACCTTTCCGCCGTCGACCGCTACACGCTGCTCAACGACCAGATCGTCGCCGCGCGCGGTGAGGACTTCAAGCTCGACATCGACGGCGTCGAACGGCTCGTCTGCACCTCCCGTTCCATCGCGCCGGAGGCCGCCTGCACCTCCGTGCAGCTGCATCTCCAGGTCACGCCCGAGCGGTTCGCCGACGTGTGGAACGCGGCCCAGGCGGTCAGCGCCGCGCAGATCGCCGTCGGCGCCAACGCGCCCTTCCTGTTCGGGCACGAGCTGTGGCGCGAGTCGCGGCCGCCGCTGTTCCAGCAGTCCACCGACACCCGCCCGCCCGAGCTTCAGGCGCAGGGGGTGCGGCCGCGGACCTGGTTCGGGGAGCGGTGGATCTCCTCCGCGTACGACCTGTTCGAGGAGAACCTGCGCTACTACCCCGCGCTGCTCCCGATCTGCGACGAGGAGGAGCCGCTGCGCGTGCTCGACGAGGGCGGCGCCCCCAAGCTCTCCGAACTCGTCCTGCACAACGGCACGATCTACCGCTGGAACCGCCCGGTGTACGAGGTCGTCGACGACGTCCCGCACCTCCGGGTGGAGAACCGGGTGCTGCCCGCCGGGCCGACCGTGATCGACGTCGTCGCCAACGCGGCCTTCTACTACGGCCTCGTCCGCGCGCTCGCCGAGGAACCGCGGCCGGTGTGGACGAAGCTGCCGTTCGAGGCCGCGGCCGACAACTTCGAGGCGGCCTGCCGGTACGGCATCGACGCCCGGCTGCGGTGGCCGCGACGCGGCCGGCTCGGCGGGGTCGCGGAGGTCGACGCGGTCACCCTCGTCCGCGAGGAACTGCTGCCGCTCGCCCGGGCCGGGCTGGACGCGTGGGGCGTGGAGCCCGCCGACCGCGATCTGTACCTCGGCGTCATCGAGGAGCGGTGCCGGCGGCGGACCAACGGCGCGAAGTGGCAGGCAGAGACGTTCCACCACGCGCTGGAGAAGGGCCTGAGCCGGGACGCGGCACTGGCGGCGACGACGCGGCGGTACCGGGAGCTGATGCTGAAGGGCGAGCCGGTGCACGGCTGGCCGGTGGGACTGCCGGAGCCGGTGCCGCTGGGAAGCTGAGCGGGGGCGCGCTCCGGCCGGGACTGCCCGCGCCCCCGCGAGGGCTCGTCCGCGCGCCGGAGGCGGCTCACGGGGCCGGGCGCCATGCGTCGGGCGTGCTCACGAGGCCGGTTCCCGTGCCTCGGGCATGCTCACGGGGCTGGGCCCCATGGGCCGGTCACCCTTACGGGGCTGAGCCCCGTCGGCCGGGCACGCTTACGGCGCCGAGCCACGCACCCGGCACGCCCCGCGGCTGCCGGCTTCCGCTGCCGGCGCCGCCTCAACCTGCCCCCCTTCGCCGGACCGCCCCTCGCGTCGGGCAAGCTGGGGGGGAAGGCGGGACGGTGCTACGGAGGCGGGTGTGCGGGTGGATGCGGAGCCGGCGGGGGATCTCCTGACCGAGGAACGGCCGGCGCGGCGGACGCTGCGGGACGAGACGCTGCTCGTGCTGGCGCTCTCGCTCGGGGCGAGCGGGGTCTCCGCACTGATCAGCTTCATCGGGTCGGTGACCAAGCCCGGCGGGCTCAAGGACCAGGCCGCCACGCTCAACGCCTCGGCCGCGCCCGGCCGCCCCTGGCTCGACCTCGCCTGGCAGCTGTTCGGGATCGCCACCGCGCTGGTCCCCGTCGCCCTCGTCGCCCACCTGCTGCTGCGCGAGCGGCAGTCGCTGCGCACCCTCGGCTTCGACCGCACCCGTCCCTGGCCCGACCTCGGGCGGGGCGCGGTGATCGCCGCGGTGATCGGCAGCACGGGCATCGCGTTCTACCTGGCCGCGCGCGGGCTCGGTTTCAACCTCACGGTGGTGCCGGAGGCGCTGCCCGACGTGTGGTGGAAGTACCCCGTGCTCGTCCTCTCCGCCGTGCAGAACGCGGTGCTCGAAGAGGTGATCGTGGTCGGGTATCTGCTGCGCCGCCTCGGGCAGCTCGGCTGGTCGCCGGGGACCGCGCTGGTCGGCAGTGCGGTGCTGCGCGGCTCGTACCACCTCTACCAGGGCATCGGCGGCTTCCTCGGCAACATGGCGATGGGCGTCGTGTTCGTCCTCCTCTACCGGCGTTGGGGGCGGGTGGGGCCGCTGGTGGTGGCCCACTCGCTGCTCGACATCGGCGCGTTCGTGGGATACGCGCTGCTCGCGGGGAAGGTGGACTGGCTGCCCACGGCGTGAGCCCGCGGTGGGCAGCGGGCGCCGTCAGGCGTGGAGTTCGCCGTCGATGACGGTCACCGCGTGGCCGGTCAGCAGGGTGCGCTCGCCGCGCAGCTCCGTGCGGACCAGTCCGGAGCGGGCGGAGGCCTGCAGCCCGGTGAGGGCGGTGCGGCCCAGGCGTGCCGACCAGTAGGGGGCGAGGGCCGTGTGGGCGGCCCCGGTGACCGGGTCCTCGTCGATGCCGATGCGCGGGAAGAAGCAGCGCGAGACGAAGTCGTGGCCCCGGGTGGGGTCGTCGGCGCGGGCGGTGGCGATGACGCCGCGCTCGAAGTCGCGGGCGAGGGCGCGCAGGTCGGGGGTCAGGTTCCGCACGGTCCTCTCGTCGGGGAGGACGACGAGCAGTTCGCCGACGCTCGGACCGGTGCCGAAGGCGGCGACCGGGGTGGCGCCCAGCACCTCGGCGAGGCCGGCCGGGACCGGCTCCTCGGTGAGCGGGGCGGTGGGGAAATCCAACGTGATCGCGCCGTCGGCGCCGGGCGCGGCCCGCAGCACACCGCTGCGCGAGGCGAACCGTACGGGACCTTCGTGGGCGCCCGTGGTGTGCAGGACGTGGGCGGTGGCCAGCGTGGCGTGGCCGCAGAGCGGGACCTCGGTGGTGGGGGTGAACCACCGCAGGGCCCAGTCGGCGTCGCCGTCCTCGGGCAGCCGGTGGGCGAACGCGGTCTCGGCGTGGTTGACCTCGCGGGCCACCTGCCCCAGCCGGCCGTCGTCCGGAAACTCGCTCCCGTCCAGGAGCAGGACTCCCGCCGGATTGCCGGCGAAGGGGCGGGTGGTGAAGGCGTCGACGATTCGGATGCGCATGGGACGACGCTAAGCGGGCCGCGGCGGAACCGGCCAAGGCCAATCCGCGGTGGGTGGCCTCGCTTCGGTGCGGGGTGCGCGTGCTGAAGCCGCAGGTCGGCAGGGGGTTGTCGTAAGTCGATTTCCGATATATCGTTGAGGCATCGCGAACGATCGACGATGGAATGGAAGTGATGAAGATGCGTACGCGTGGACAGGACTTCGGATTCGAGCACGAGCATGGACGCGGGCACGGTCACGGCGGCCGGCACGGTGGTGCGGGGCGGCACGGTGGGCCCGGCTTCGAGGGGGTGCGGGCGGCGTTCGGGCCGTTCGGTCCCGGAGGCGGTGGACCGCACGGTCCCTTCGGCGGGCCGGGCTTCGGGCCCGGCCCCTGGGGCGGACGCGGCCGGGGCGGGCCGCGGGGCAGGGCGCGGCGCGGCGACGTACGCGCCTCGATCCTGGCGCTGCTCAAGGACCGGCCCATGCACGGCTACGAGATGATCCAGGAGATCGCCGAGCGCAGCGGCGGGGCGTGGAAGCCCAGCCCCGGCTCGGTCTACCCGACCCTCCAGCTGCTGGAGGACGAAGGCTTGATCGTCAGTGAGACCGAGGGCGGCAAGAAGCTGTTCTCGCTCACCGAACAGGGCCGCGCCGCCGCCGACGAGGGCTCCGAGGCGCCCTGGGAGGAGGCCTCGCGCGGGGTCGACTGGGAGTCGCTGAACGAGATCCGGCAGGCCGGGTTCGGCCTCATGGAGGCGTTCGGCCAGGTCTGGAAGACCGGGAACAAGGAGCAGCGCGAGAAGGCCCTGACGGTCATCAACGAGGCGCGCAAGAAGCTGTACCTGATCCTCGCCGACGAGGACTGACAGCGACGCCCCGGACCTGACGGCGCTCCGAGCTCCGCAGGCATGGACGGCGCTCCGTGGACCACGGTCCGCGGGGCGCCGTTTCGTGTTCTCCTCTGCCCGGGGGAAATGCGGGGCCGTGTCATCCGTAAGGAGGAGGCGCGCGGGGTGGTACCCACCCTGCGTGGGATCCGTTGATGCTGCCGGCTGGGGATGACGTGGGGTGCCGAAGTTGATGGGGTGGGGGATGTGCCACCCACCCAGTGCCGGCCGCCGGCCGCCGTGCCCGGCCCGCGCCACAGCGATCCCGACGCGCAGCTCACCGACGACCTGGCGTCCGTCGTCGCTGCCGCACGCCGCCGGGCGGTGCGCGACGGCGACCGCCAGATCGACACCGCCCACCTCCTGCACGCCCTGCTCGAGTCGGACCCCGAAGTACGGGCCGCGATCGGGGACCCTCGTGCGGTGGCCCGGCTCCTCGGCTACCTCGTGCAGCGCAGCATCGGCTACGGGCTGCGCTGGCAGAGCAGCGTCGAGGACTCCGGCGCGGTGCCCACGCTGCGCGGCCCCGGCGGCTGGTCGCCGGCCGCGGCCGAGGTGATGGCGGCGGCATGCCGACGCGCACGGCGCGGCCGGCGCGGTGCGACGCGGGGGATGGACGTCCTGGCAGCGGTGGCCGCGGACCCCGGCTCCCGGGCGGTGGAAGTGCTGCGCCGGGTGGGGATCGACCCCGCGGTGCTGCTCGGGCGGATCGCGTTGACGGAGTACGTGACACGGGACTGACGGGACGTGCGGCCGGGGAGCGGCGGAGTGCGTGACCGGGGACTGACGGAGGACGTCAACGGGGACTGACGAAGGATGTCAATGGGGACTGACGCGCCTACGTGACCACCAGGAATCGCCGCACCGGCCGGGCGAGGCCGGTCAGGGGCCATCGGGGGTGACGGTCCTGTCGGTGGCTGGCATCATGTGCCGGTGCGTACCTCTGGAGACGGCCGGGACGGCCGGGGCGGCCGTGGACACGGTGTGGCGCTGGGGCTCGCCCTCGGCTCGGCGGTCGCCTTCGGCGGCTCGGGGGTCGCGGCGAAGCCGCTGATCGAGGCGGGGCTCGAACCCCTGCACGTGGTGTGGCTGCGGGTCGCGGGCGCCGCCGTCGTGATGCTCCCCGTGGCCGTACGGCACCGCGCGCTGGTGCGGCGGCGCCCCGTGCTGCTCGCCGGGTTCGCGCTGCTCGCCGTCGCCGGGGTCCAGGCCTGCTACTTCGCCGCGATCTCCCGTATCCCGGTCGGGGTGGCGCTGCTCGTGGAGTACCTCGCGCCCGCGCTGGTCCTGGGCTGGGTGCGGTTCGTGCAGCGGCGGCCGGTGACGCGGTCGGCGGCGGTGGGGGTCGTCCTCGCGGCCGGCGGGCTCGCGTGCGTGGTCGAGGTGTGGTCGGGGCTGGCCTTCGACGCGCTCGGGCTGGTGCTCGCGCTCGGCGCGGCCTGCTGCCAGGTCGGCTACTTCGTCCTGTCCGACCACGGCGGCGACGCGGAGGAGGCGGCCCCGGACCCGCTGGGCGTGATCGCGTACGGGCTGCTGGGCGGGGCGCTCGTGCTGACGGTGGTGGCACGGCCGTGGGAGATGGAGTGGTCCGTGCTCGGCGGCGACGCGGCCATGAACGGCACCCGGGTGCCGGCCGTGCTGCTGCTCGGCTGGATCGTGCTCATCGCGACCGTCCTCGCCTACGCCACCGGCGTACTGGCCGTGCGGCGGCTGTCGCCGCAGGTGGCGGGGGTCGTGGCGTGCCTGGAGGCGGTGGTGGCGACAGTGCTCGCCTGGGTGCTGCTCGGCGAACACCTGTCGGCGCCGCAGGTGATCGGCGGAGCGGTGGTGCTGACCGGGGCGTACGTGGCCCAGCGGGCCGCGCGGGCGGTACCGGCACCGGCGCCGGCACCCGTGGCGGCCGGCGGGGCGCACCCGCCCGCCGCCGCCCACACCGGGGAGTCTCCGCCCCGTTAGGCCGAGCTTGCCCGGGAGAGGTCACCGCCCCGGCAGATACCCCGGCACCGCCGTCCCCGGCGCCAGCCCGGGGTCGGCCACCGGTGCGCCGTATGCCGGGCGGACCGGTACCACGCCCGCCCAGTACGGCAGGCCGAGGTCCTCCGGCTCGTCGTTGACCCCGCCGGTGCGCACCTTCGCCGAGACCTCCTCGAGGTCCAGGCGCAGCACGGCGGTCGCGGCCAGCTCCTTGGCGTTGGCCGGGCGGGAGTCGGCCGAGCGGCCCGGGACCACGTGGTCGACCAGCGCGTCCAGCGCCGTCCGCCGCTCCTCGGGGTCGGTCACCTGTTCGGCGATGCCGTGCACCACCACCGAGCGGTAGTTGAGCGAGTGGTGGAACGCCGACCGCGCCAGTACCAGGCCGTCGACGTGCGTGACCGTCAGACACACCGGCAGCCCCGCCGACGCCCGCTCCTGCCCCTGCTCCGCCTGCTGGTCCCGACTCCGTCCGCGCCCCGCCATCCGCAGTGGCCGCGAGCCCGTCGACCCGTGCACGTACAGCCGTTCGCCGACCCTGCCGAACAGCGTCGGCAGCACCACCGGCGCCCCGTCGCGCACGAAGCCGAGGTGGCAGACGTAGGCCTCGTCGAGTATCGAGTGCACCAGCTCCTTGTCGTACGAGGCGCGGTTCGCCGAGCGTGTGGGAACGGTGCGGTCGGTCGGGACGTAGGCGGCGGGCGGCTCCGACGGCGGCTGCGGCGTGGTCTCCGGCGCGGTGGCGGCGGTGGCGTGCGACATGGCGTCTGGTCTCCCCTTGGATTTCGCTGACTGGGACCGGGGTGCACGGAATGTATTGCACTAGTGCATAATGGCCTTTGTGCTAGGAGAATATCGGATCGAAGGCCGGCGTGCGGCGGAGATTTCCGCGAGCATCGAACGCGGGGTGGGCAGCGGTGACCTGCTCCCCGGCCAACTGCTTCCCCCCATGCGGGAGTTGGCGACGTCACTCGGGGTGAATCCGAACACCGTCGCGGCCGCCTACCGCACCCTGCGGGAACGCGGGGTCATCGAGACCGACGGGCGGCGCGGCAGCCGGGTCCGGGCGAAGCCGGCGACCACCGCCCGGGAGTACGTCCGGGTCCAGGTCCCGGAGGGGGTGCGCAACCTCGCCGACGGCAACCCCGACCCCGCGCTCCTGCCCGCCCTGGGGAAGGCGTTCGCGGCGGCCGCCGGCCGGGCCGACCGCGCCCCCGTGCTCTACGGGGAGGACGCGGTGGAGCCGGAACTGGCCCGGATCGCCCGCACCGAACTGGACGCGGACGGCGTGCCGGACGGACCCGTGATCGTGGCCTCCGGATCGCTCGACGCGATCGAACGGGTGCTCACGGCCCACCTCAGACCCGGGGACGCGGTCGCCGTCGAGGACCCGGGCTGGGGCGGCCTGCTCGACCTCGTGCCCGCGCTCGGACTGCGTACGGTCCCGGTCCGTGTCGACGACGAGGGGCCGCTCGCCGAGGACGTCCGCACGGCCCTCGTCGCCGGGGCCCGGGCCCTCGTCGTCACCGGGCGGGCGCAGAACCCGACCGGCGCCGTGGTGGGCGCCGCCCGCGCGCGTGCCCTGCGTGCCGTGCTGGCCGCGCACCCGGAGACCCTGCTGATCGAGGACGACCACGGCCACGCCATCGTCGATCTGCCCCTGCACCCGCTGGCCGGGACCACCCGCAACTGGGCGCTGGTCCGCTCCGTGGCCAAGGCGTACGGCCCCGACCTGCGGCTCGCCGTGCTCACCGGGGACCCGGTCACGATCGACCGCGTGCACGGCAGGCAGCGGCTCGGCCCCGGCTGGGTCAGCCGGCTGCTGCAACGGGCCGTCGTACGACTGTGGGCCGACGGCGCGGTGGACGTGCCGGCGGTGGCGGCGGCGTACCGCCGGCGGCGCGAGGCGCTGATCGGCGCGCTCGCGGAGCGCGGGGTGGGCGCCCACGGCCGCAGCGGCCTGAACGTCTGGGTCCCGGTGCCGGACGAGACCGGCGCGGTGGCCCGGCTGCTGCACGCGGGCTGGGCGGTCGCCCCCGGTGCCCGCTTCCGGGCTGCGGCCCCGCCCGGCATCCGGATCACCGTCTCGACCCTCGCGCCGGAGGAGGCCGGGGCGGTCGCGGACGCCGTCGCCCTGGCGGTCGGGCCGGTGGACGGTCCGCGTTACGTGTGAGGCGGACTTCCTGTGCGTCGGCGGGCCAGTAGGGGCGCCATCTTCAGGGCCCCTACGACCGCCGCGCCCGGCTCTGTGTCAGGGCCGCACCCGCCACCACGATCACCGCTCCCACGGGCGTCGACCACGCGAGCGGCTCGTGCAGGATCGCCACACCCGCCGCCGTGGCGATCACGGGAATGAAGTACGTGACCATCTGCGCCGTCGTCGGACCGACCTCGGCGACCAGGCTGTACTGCACCAGCATCGCGAGGCCGGTGCCGAGCGCGCCCAGGGCGACGACGGCGAGCAGCGGCAGCACGGGAAGGCCGCTCGGCACGTCGGTGAAGAGCGGGGTGACCACCGCGAGCTGCACCGTCGCCAGCAGCAACTGGGCGCCGGTCAGCGAGAGGTGGGAGGAGTCGGCGCCGGTCAGGGTGCGGCGGACGTAGATCCAGCCGACGGGGTAGCTCAGCGAGGCGAGCAGGGCCAGCGCGGTGCCCGTGGCGTCCAGACCGTGGAAGCCCTGCCAGGCGCCCAGGACGGTGAGCACGCCCAGGAAGCCGAGGCCGAGCCCGGCGAACCGGCGCCGGGTCGGGCGGTCCTCGGAGAGCGCCACGAGGGACAACGCCATGCCCCACAGTGGCGAGGTCGCGTTGCAGATGCCCGCGAGCGTCGACGGAATGGTCAGCTCCGCGTAGGCGAACAGTGAGAACGGCAGCGCGTTGAGCAGCAGCGCCGCCACCGCGAGGTGCCCCCAGGTGCGGACCCCGCGCGGCAGCCGCTGCCGCTTCACCGCCATCGCGGCCACCAGCACCGCGGTGCCGAACAGCAGCCGGCCGAACGTCACCTGGAACGGGGCGTAGGCGTGTGTGCCCACCTTGATGAGCAGGAAGCTGAAACCCCAGATCAGCGACAGCGCGCCGAAGCGCAACCGCCAGTCGAGCGCGGTCCGACCCGCCGGGGCCGGGGCAGGGACGGGGGTGGGGGTGGGGACGGGGGAGGTGGGAGCGGAGGGCGGAACCGAATCCGGGGTGGGGGACGAGGCGACGGTGCTCATGGCGGCCAGCCTCGCGCAGCCAACCTCGTAGCACAATCGAGAATGCGCGCCCGATATCTCGTAGCATCGCTTACATGTTGAACCTGGAGCGCCTGCGCACCCTCGACGCCCTCGCCCGGCACGGCTCCGTCAGCGCCGCCGCCGAGGGGCTGCACGTGACGACCTCGGCCGTCTCGCAGCAGCTCGCCAAGCTGGAGCGCGAGGTGGGCCAGCGGCTGCTGGCCAAGAACGGGCGGGGCGTACGGCTGACCGACGCCGGGCGGCTGCTCGCCGAGCACGCCGCGCGCATCCTCTCCCAGGTCGAGCTGGCCCGCTCCGATCTGGAGGCCCAGCGGGGGCGCGTGGTGGGGGAGTTGCGCCTGGCGGCGTTCCCCACGGCGGCGCGCGGGCTGTTCCCGGCGGCGCTCGCGGGGCTGCGCGCTCGGCACCCCTCCCTCCGGCTGCGCTCCTGCGAGCTGGAACCGGAGGCCGGCGTCGCCGGGGTGGTCCGCGGGGACCTCGACCTCGCGGTCGTCCTGGACTGGTACAACAAGCCGATGCCGCTGCCGGACGGACTGGTCAAGGCCTCGCTCCTGGACGACCCGGCCGATGTGGCCATGCCGGCCGGGCACCGGCTGGCGGGCCGTGCGGAGGTGGACCTCGGGGAGTTCGCCGACGACGAGTGGATCACCTGGAACGAGGGTGAGTTCTGCCACGAGTGGCTGATGTTCACCCTGCGCTCCAAGGGTGTCGAACCGATCATCGGCCATCGGGCCGCCGAGACGCACACGCAGCTCGGAATGGTCGCCGCCGGGCTCGGGGTGTGCGTCGCCCCGCTGCTCGGCCGGGACCCGGTGCCGGAGGGTGTGGTCACCGTGCCGGTGCGGCAGCGGGTCCGGCGCCATGTCTACGTGGTGTGGCGGGCGGACGCCGACCGCCGCCCGTCGATCCGGGCGGCGGTCGCGGCACTGCGGGAGGCGGCGGAGACGGTGGGGGTCTCCCGCGACGGGGAGGGCGCGTGAGGCCCTACCGCCGGCCCAGTTTGCGGAAGTCCCAGGACACCGTCTTCTCCGGGGTGAGCCGGAGCCAGGCGTGGCGGCCGTCGTGCGGCATCTCCTCCAGGCCGAAGTTCTTCCGGGCGAACAGGGTCTCCGGTACGTCCAGTTCGGCACGCAGTTCGCCGGTGCGCGGTATCTCGCCCACGAACTCCACGGTCCCGGACAGCTCCACGCCCCGCAGCTCGTCGTACTCCTCGCCGGTGTCGACCACGACGGCGACCCGCGGGTCCCGGCGCAGCTGTGCCCAGCGCCTGCTGCGCACCACGGAGTACAGCCACATCGAGGCGCCGTCCCACACGAACCAGAGAGTGCTCACGTGCGGGGCGCCGTCCGCGGAGACGGTGGCGACCCGGCAGTTGCGCTGGGTGGTGAGGAACTGGTCCAGCTCCGCCGGCGTCATCATGATCCTGCGCCCCCGGCGCTGGGTGACGGACATGCGTTCCCCTTCCCCGTTTCCCCGTTCCTCCGGCTCCGTTCTTCCCGGATACCCACCCGCTGCGGCCGGGTACCCGCCGCGCACCGGTCAGGCGAGCTTGATGGACTCGCCGTCCACGGTGATCTTCGCGGCGGCCAGCGGCTGGGTCGCCGGACCCTTCTTCACGCTGCCGTCGCTGGCGGAGAACTGGCTGTTGTGGCACGGGCAGACGATCACGCCGTCGCTGATGCTGCTCACCGCGCAGCCCTGGTGCGTGCACTTGGACGAGAAGGCCTTGAACTCGCCCGCGCTCGGCTGCGTCACGACCACGCCCTGGTCGCCGAAGACCTTGCCGCCGCCCTCGGGGATGTCGGAGGTCTTCGCCAGTTCGGCGCCGCCCGAACCCGAACCCGACCCGGAGTCCTTCGTGGCGCTGTCGCCGCCGCCCGTGCCGCCGCCGGTGCTCGCGTCGGCGGCGGAGGAGTCGTCGTCCCCGCTCCCGCACGCGGTCAGCGCGACGGCGAGTCCCGCCGCGCCGACCGCCGTCACGACCGTACGACGGGTCGGAGTCGGAGCGGGGTGGAGCGATTCGCTGGTCATGCCGACGTTCCCTTCGAAGGTTGCTGCCGTGGTCACCGGCGTCCCCCGCCCGCGCCCACCGGCATGCGTGTCCTGCCGCCGGCTCGCCGCCGGTGACTGCTGGTGCTTCGACCATGGTTACGGCGGACGGGCACGGCCTGTTCAGGACGCGCCCGATCGACAGGAGATCGACAGCAGTCCGCCGGGATCCGGCCACCGGGCCGGGGACCGGGCCCACGCGGCCCCGATAACCTGGGGCGATGCTGAAGGAAGTCACCGCGACCCGCTACATCACGCCCCTGCGGGAGGGCGGTTCGCTGCCCGGACTGATCGAGGCGGACGACCTCGGCCTGTACGTGCTGAAGTTCAGCGGCGCCGGGCAGGGCCGCAAGACGCTGGTCGCGGAGGTGGTGTGCGGCACGCTCGCGCGCCGGCTCGGACTGCGCGTGCTCCCGCTGGTCACCGTCGCCCTCGATCCCGTGCTGGGCCTCGGGGAACCGGACGAGCAGGTGCAGGGGCTGCTGCGGGGGAGTGGCGGGCTCAACCTCGGGATGGACTTCCTCAGCGGCGCCCTCGGCTTCGACGCCCTCGCCTTCCCGGTGGACCCCGTGGAGGCCGGGCGGATCGTCTGGTTCGACGCCCTGGTCAACAACGTCGACCGCTCCTGGCGCAACCCCAACCTGCTGATGCGGCGGGGCGAGCTGTGGCTCATCGACCACGGGGCCACCATGATCTGGCAGCACAACTGGCCCACCGCCGAGACCTCCGCCGCCCGGCCCTACGACGCCTCCGACCACGCCCTCGCCCCCTTCGCGCCGGACGTCGCGGCGGCCGCCGCCGAACTGGCCCCGCGGGTGACGGCGGAGCTGCTGGCCGAGGTGACCGCCGAGGTCCCCGACGTCTGGCTGACGGACGAACCCGGCTTCGGCACCCCCGACGAGGTGCGCCGGGCCTACGCGGCCCCGCTGCTGGCCCGGGCCTCCGACATCCACACCCGCGTCACCGGCCTCGACACCACCGCCCGCGCGACCGCCCCGCAGGAGAACAAGTGAACGACCGGGACGTCTACGAGTACGCGCTGCTGCGGGTCGTACCGCGCGTCGAACGCGGCGAGTGCATCAACGCGGGGGTGCTCGTCTACTGCCGGGCCCGGTCCTTCGTGGCCGCGCGCACCCATCTGGACGAGGACCGGCTGCGCGCCCTGGACCCGACGGCGGACGTGCCCGGCGTGCGCGCCGCGCTGCGCGCCGTCGAGGGCGTGTGCGCGGGCGGCGGCGCGGCCGGCCCGGCGGCCGGGGACGACGCCGGGCGGCGCTTCCGCTGGCTGGTCGCGCCCCGGTCGACGATCGTGCGCCCCGGCCCGGTGCACACGGGTCTGACCGCCGATCCGGCGGCCGAGGCGGAGCGATTGCTCGGGCTGCTGGTGAGGTAATGGATCACACGCACCCGGTGTGCCGTTGACACCGGGTGCCAGGGCTTCTAGCGTCACGTCTGTCGAAGGTACTAAGCGGTCGCTCACCGGGCGTGCCGCAGGAGCCGCCACCTTCCGGAAGCCTCCGGGACCCCGGAGGCCGCCCGGTGACTTCCCCAGGACGAGGAGAAGCAGCAATGTCCACCACTGAAGCGCGGGTAGCCGTCGTCACCGGCGCGGCGCGCGGCATCGGCGCCGCCACCGCCGTACGACTGGCCGCCGAGGGCCGGGCCGTCGCGGTGCTCGACCTCGACGAGGCCGCCTGCAAGGACACGGTCGAGAAGATCACCGCCGCCGGCGGCAAGGCGCTCGCGGTCGGGTGCGACGTCTCCGACGAGGCGCAGGTCGCGGCGGCCGTCGAGCGTGTCGTCCAGGAGCTGGGCGCGCCGACGATCCTCGTCAACAACGCGGGTGTGCTCCGCGACAACCTGCTGTTCAAGATGAGCGTCTCCGACTGGGACACCGTCATGGGCGTGCATCTGCGCGGCGCCTTCCTGATGTCCCGCGCCTGCCAGAAGCACATGGTCGACGCGCACTTCGGGCGGATCGTCAACCTCTCCTCGTCCTCCGCGCTCGGCAACCGCGGCCAGGTCAACTACTCCGCCGCCAAGGCGGGGCTGCAGGGCTTCACCAAGACCCTCGCCAAGGAGCTCGGCAAGTTCGGCGTCACCGCCAACGCCGTCGCCCCCGGCTTCATCGCCACCGAGATGACCAAGGCCACCGCCGACCGCGTCGGCATGGGCTTCGACGACTTCAAGGCCGCCGCCGCCACCCAGATCCCGGTCGCGCGCGTGGGCGAGCCCGAGGACATCGCCAACGCCATCGCGTTCTTCACGGGCGAGGCCGCCGGATTCGTCTCCGGCCAGGTGCTGTACGTGGCCGGCGGGCCGCTCGACTAGGGCGACCGAGGAACCAGGGAAACAGGGAACATGACATCGGTGGAACTCTCCGGCAAGGTCGCCCTCGTCACCGGCGCCAGCCGCGGCATCGGCTACGGCGTCGCCGAGGCGCTCGTCGCCCGCGGCGACCGGGTCTGCATCACCGGCCGCAACGAGGACGCCCTCGCGGAGGCCGTGACGGCGCTCGGCGCCGACCGCGTCATCGGCGTGGCCGGCAAGGCGCACGACGAGGAGCACCAGGCCGTCGCCGTCGCGCGCACCATGGAGGCGTTCGGCCGCGTCGACTACCTCGTCAACAACGCCGGCACCAACCCGGTGTTCGGTGCGATCGCGGACGTCGACCTGAACGTGGCGCGCAAGGTCTTCGAGACCAACGTGCTCTCCGCGCTCGGCTTCGCCCAGCGGATCTGGCACGCCTGGCAGAAGGAGAACGGCGGGGCGATCGTCAACATCGCCTCCGTGGCCGGTCTTTCGGCCTCGCCGTTCATCGGGGTCTACGGCGTCAGCAAGGCCGCGATGATCAACCTGACCCAGCAGCTCGCGCACGAGTTCGCGCCGACTGTGCGGGTCAACGCGATCGCGCCCGCCGTGGTCAAGACGAAGTTCGCGCAGGCCCTGTACGAGGGCCGGGAGGCGGAGGCCGCGGCCTCCTACCCGCTCGGCCGGCTCGGCGTCCCCTCCGACGTCGGCGGGGCGGCGGCGTTCCTCACCTCCGAGCAGTCGGACTGGATCACCGGGCAGACGCTCGTCGTGGACGGCGGCATCTTCCTCAACGCGGGCGTCGGCTGACGCCGGCCGGGCCCCTGGATGCGGGCGGTTCCGCCTTCCGGCGGGGCCGCCCGCACCCGCGTGCCGGCCCTCGACGGCCGGGGGGCGGGGGCCCGTTGTCAGTGGTCGCCGGTAGGTTCTTCGGAACTGGAAGTGACCGTACGACGAAGGACGTTGAACGTGACCGACATCGCCATGCTGCCCGAGTCCTGGCAGGGCGTTCTGGGGGACGAACTGCAGCAGCCCTACTTCAAGGAGCTGACCGAGTTCGTCGAGGAGGAGCGGGAGAAGGGCCCCGTGTATCCGCCCCGCGAGGAGGTCTTCGCGGCGCTCGACGCCACGCCGTACGAGAAGGTGAAGGTACTGGTCCTGGGCCAGGACCCCTACCACGGCGAGGGCCAGGGCCACGGACTGTGCTTCTCGGTCCGCCCCGGTGTGCGGACGCCGCCGTCGCTGCGGAACATCTACAAGGAGATGCAGGCGGAGCTGGGCACGCCGATCCCCGACAACGGCTATCTGATGCCGTGGGCCGAGCAGGGCGTGCTGCTGCTCAACGCGGTGCTCACGGTCCGCGCCGGCGAGGCCAACTCGCACAAGGGGCGCGGCTGGGAGAAGTTCACGGACGCGGTGATCAAGGCGGTGGCCGGCCGGCCCGACCCGGCGGTCTTCGTGCTCTGGGGGAACTACGCGCAGAAGAAACTGCCGCTGATCGACGAGTCCCGGCACGTGGTGGTCAAGGGCGCGCACCCCTCCCCGCTGTCGGCGAAGAAGTTCTTCGGCTCCCGCCCGTTCACGCAGATCAACGAGGCGGTGGCGGCACAGGGGCACGAGCCGATCGACTGGACGATCCCGAACGTGGGGTGAGGGCGGGCGGGCCGGGTGCGTGACCCGGGGCGTCGACGGGGGCGCCTGAGCCGGATTGTCAGCGGTGGGGACTAGCGTCGGAAGGGTCGGGTTCGGCGGGACCGGAGGGACGTGACGGTGGAGCCACAGGAACGCGCGGAGGCGGCGGCCGACGCCGTGATGGGCCGTATCGGGCAGGCCGTCATGCTGCACCACGGGGGCGACCGGGAGGAGGCGCGCGGGCGGTTCCTGGAGCTGTGGGCGGAGATCGGGGAGGACGGGAACCCGCTCCACCGCTGCACGCTGGCGCACTACCTGGCGGACACCCAGGACGAGCCCGCCGACGAACTGGCCTGGGACCTGCGGGCGTTGTCGGCCGCCGAGGAACTCACCGACAGCCGGCCGGCCGCGCACGACGGCTCGCTCGCGGTGCGGGGCTTCCTCCCCTCCCTGCACCTCAACCTGGCGGCGGACTACGCGAAGCTGGGCCGTCGCGAGGACGCCCGCGGGCATCTCCACCGCGCCCGCGGCACGGCGGACGCGCTCGGGGACGACGCGTACGCAGACGGGGTACGGGCGGCGATGGACCGCCTGGAGCGGGAGCTGTCGACGGGCGGCCAACCACCGGTGGGGCCGCCGAGGCGGCCCTAGGCATGGTCGTCAGTGGCCGTACGTGTCGTCGCAGATCTGGGACTGGGGGCTGTCGGCGGGCCAGCCGCCGTAGCTGCGGCCCAGGTCGCAGATGCCCGCGTTGTCGGGGGGAGGCTTCGGAGCGGCGGGAGGTGGGGCGGCCCGGTGTTCGGTGCGGGGCTCGCGGGGGTGCTGCGCGGCCGGCGGTCGCCGGGGTGCGGGGGCCCGGGCCGCCGGTGGGGCCGGGGGGTGCGACGGGCGTACGGGGGCGTCCGGGGCGTCGGCCGACGGGGCGCGGGGGCCGGTGCGTTCCAGGGCCTCGTCCGCCGGGGCCTGGACGAGCCGGGGCTCGGCGCTGCCGTCCGGACGCGGAGCGGTCGTACGGGACGGGGACGGTGAGGACGGCGGCCCCGGAGCGACGGGCCGTTGGACCGTCGTACAGCCGGCGAGGGCGGACGCGGTCACCGTGACCAGGAGCGCTGCGGTGGTGGTTCGATGCACCCGGGCAACTCTGGCGGTCCGGGCGGGGTCTGCGACAGCGGACGGGGGCGAAATGCCCCGCACGGGTGATCGCCGTATGCTTCCCCGGAACCCGCGTCGAACACTGTGAGGAGACCACCGGTGAAGGTCGGCTGCATCGGACTCGGCGACATCGCGCAGAAGGCCTACCTACCGGTGCTCGCCACGCTGCCCGGTGTCGAACTGCACCTGCACACGCGCACGCCCGCCACGCTCACCCGCGTCGCCGACACCCTGCACCTCCCCGCCGGACAGCGCCACACCGAACTGCGGACCCTGCTGGACCAGGGGCTCGACGCGGCGTTCGTGCACGCGTCCACCGCCGCCCACCCCGAGCTCGTCGCACGGCTCCTGGAGGCGGGCGTGCCGACGTACGTCGACAAGCCACTCGCCTACGAACTGGCCGACTCCGAGCGGCTGGTGACGCTCGCGGAGGAGCGGAACACCGGACTGATGGTCGGGTTCAACCGGCGGTACGCGCCCGGGTACGTCCAGTGCGCCGACCATCCCCGCGAGCTGATCCTGATGCAGAAGAACCGCGTCGGACTGCCCGAGGACCCGCGCACGATGATCCTCGACGACTTCATCCATGTCGTCGACACCCTGCGGTTCCTGGTGCCCGGTCAGGTCGACGACGTCACCGTGCGGGCGCGCACCGAGAACGGGCTGCTCCACCACGTCGTGCTCCAGCTCGCCGGGGAGGGCTTCACGGCGCTGGGCGTGATGAACAGGCTGAGCGGTTCGGCCGAGGAGATCCTCGAGGTGTCCGGACAGGACAGCAAGCGGCAGGTGGTCAATCTCGCCGAGACGATCGACCACAAGGGCCAGCCCACCGTGCGCCGGCGCGGCGACTGGGTGCCGGTGGCCCGGCAGCGCGGCATCGAGCAGGCGGTGCTGGCCTTCCTCGACGCCGTGCGCGCCGGGAAGGTGCTCGGGGCCCGGGACGCGCTGGCCACTCACGAACTGTGCGAACGGGTCGTGACCGCGGTGCGGGAGCGGTCCGCCGGGTCCTGAACACCGGCGTGTGCCCGGTAGGCGCGCACCCCTTCCGTGACGCACAGCGCGGCCAGGACCAGCAGCGCCGCGTGGACCGGCCAGTCGCCGTGGCGCACATAGGGGGTCGTGCCGTGCGCGAGCGGCACCTCGTACACCGCCGAGATCCCGGCGTCGTCCGTGCCGAGCCGGGAGCCGAGGCGTTCACCGCCGGGGCCGTAGACCGCGGAGACGCCGGTCAGCGTGGCGTGCACCATCGGACGGCCGGTCTCGGCGGCGCGCAGCGCGGCCAGCGAGGCGTGCTGCGCGGGCGCCCAGCTGTGCTGGAAGCTCGACGTCGAGGACTGGGCGAGCAGCAGGTCGGCGCCGTCGGCGGCGAGGTGCCGGCTCATGTCCGGGAAGGCCGTCTCGAAGCAGACCAGCGGGCCGACGCGCAGCCCGTGCCCGACGTCCATCACCACCTGCTCGTCGCCGCGCCTGCGGTCCTCCCCGGCCGCCTTCCCGACGGAGGTGGCCCAGCCCAGCAGGGAACGCGCCGGTATGTACTCCCCGAACGGCACCAGACGCATCTTGTCGTACCGGTCGCCGGTGGGGCCGTCGGGGCCGACGAGGAGGGCGCTCTTGTAGATACCGGGGCGGTCGGCGCGGCGGGCGTCGACGTTGACGAGGACGTCGGCGTCCAGGCGGCGGGACAGGGCGGCGATCCGACGGGCGAGGTCCGGGCGGTCGTCCAGGTCGAAGCCGACGCTGCTCTCGCCCCAGACGACCAGGTCCACGTCCTGGCCGGCCAGCCGGCGGGTGAACGCTTCCTCGCGGTCGAAGCGGCGTTCGGGGCTGTCGTCACCGGAGACGATCCCCGACTGGACGACGGCGACGCGGACGTGGCCGTCGACGGCGGGGCGGGGCGCCCACGCCCACGCGGCCGAGGTCGCGAGCGCGACGGCGGCCAGGCCGGCGACGGGCACGACGACGGCGGCGACCGGGCGTCGCCAGGTGCGTGTGGCGAGCAGCGCGGTCACCGACACGTTGACGGCCACCACCAGGAGACTGAGCAGCCAGACCCCGCCGACGGAGGCGAGCCGCAGGGCCGGTCCGACCTGCCACTGGGTCGCGCCGAGCAGCCCCCACGGGCCGCCCAATCCCTGCCAGGAGCGGACGAGTTCGGGCAGCAGCCAGCCGGAGGGGACGACGAGCAGGGCGGCGGCGAGGCGGAGCGCGGTCGGCGGGCCGCCCGGTTCCCCCGTACGGGGGCCGAGGAAGCGGTGGACCAGCCACCCCCAGGGGGCCCACAGGGCGCCCAGCAGGGCGGCCAGGACGAAGAGGAAGACGTTCAGGCTCGGCAGCAGCCAGTGGTGGACGGCGACCATGAAGCCGAAGCCGCCGGCCCAGCCGTCGTACGCCGCCCGGCGCGCGGTCGGCGCGGAGCGGATGAGCAGCATCCAGGGGACGAGGGCGACGTACGCGAACCACCAGAGGGAGGGGGCGGGGAAGGCGAGCATCGGCAGCGCGCCGGTGAGCGCGGCGGCGAGGCTCCGCCGTGCGGTACGCCCTTCGGGCAGCAACGTCACGTGATCCCCTCCCCGGTGTGCGTCTGCGCGTGCTTTGAGTGTGCGCGGTGGGGGAGATCTCAAACGGGGATGGGATGAGGTGGGCCGCCGTGGAGCTCGGGGGGCCCGGAGGCGGAGCCTACGCCGCCTCGATCACGTCCTGGCGGATCGCCGAGGCCCACTGGATCACCAGAGCCTCGTACTCCGCCCGCTCCTGGGCCGTCAGAGACCCACCCGCACGCATCCACAGCGCACGGATCCGCTCGTTCAAGTCGGCGGCGGACCGCACGGAACCAGGGGGCACGGATTCGGGGGACATGCGGACAAGCGTAGGGGCAAGGTCTGACAGTCCGCTACCGCTCGGCTACGCACCCGCTATGGAATGGGTCACGGCGAGCCGTGACCACTCCTCGGTCCGCCCCCTCAGCCCGCCGACTCCGCCGCGTGCGGGCTCAGCACACCCGCCGCCACCAGCCCGATGATCGCCGCGCCCAACGCGATCCGGTACCAGACGAACGGCATGAACGACTTCGAGCTGATGAACTTCATGAACCACGAGATCACCACGTACCCGGACACGAACGCGATCACCGTGGCGAAGAGGGTCGGCCCCCAGGACACGTGGCCGCTCTCCGCCGCGTCCTTCAGCTCGAACACCCCGGACGCCAGGACGGCCGGAACCGCAAGCAGGAAGGAGTACCGCGCCGCCGCCTCCCGCTTGTAGCCGAGGAACAGGCCGCCGCTGATCGTCGCCCCGGAGCGCGAGACGCCCGGGATCAGGGCCATGGCCTGGCAGATGCCGTAGATCAGGCCGTCCTTGATGTTCAGGTTCTCCAGCGTCTTGCGCTGCTTGGGCGCGCGGTGGCGGCCGCCCTTCTCGTCGCGCGCGGCGAGCCGGTCGGCGACGCCCAGGACCACGCCCATGGCGATGAGCATCGTCGCGGTGATGCGCAGGTCGCGGAACGGGCCCTCGATCTGGTCCTTGAGCGTCACGCCGAGCACGCCGATCGGGATGGAGCCGACGATCACCAGCCAGCCCATGCGGGCGTCGGGGTCGTGCCGCCACTCCTTGTTCACGAGTGAACGCGACCACGCGGAGAGGATGTTCGCGATGTCCTTGCGGAAGTAGATCAGTACCGCGGACTCCGTGCCGATCTGGGTGATGGCGGTGAACGCCGCGCCCGGGTCCTTCCAGCCGGCGAACGCGGCGGTCAGCCGGAGGTGGGCGCTGGAGGACACCGGGAGGAATTCGGTCAGCCCCTGGACGAGTCCGAGGACGAGGGATTCAAACCAAGACATGGAGGCAGGAGGTCCAAGCGCTGATCGTAGAGAGGGGTGGGGTGGCAGCGTAGCGTCCCCAAGTGACGGGTCTGCGACAGGGGTTTCCCCCCACCGCCCCTGCCCTTCCCGTCCCTTCAAGAACCGCGGACCCGGCCCCGAGCCGCGCCCCCTACGGGGCGCGCAGGTGGTGGCGTTTGCGCCAGGCGATTGTCGTGGCGGCCAGGGCGGGGACGGCGATGATGGCGAGGGCGATGAGGAAGGCGGGGGAGGTGGGACTGGAGGCGCGGGCGCCGGCGACGACGTAGGCGGCGGTGTTGGGGATCGAGCCGAGCGCCGTCGCGATCAGGAACGGCGCCGAACGCATCCGGGAGACGGCGGCGCAGTAGTTCGCCGCCCAGAACGGCACCCCGGGGAAGAGCCGGGCCGCCATCATCGAACGGAAGCCGTGCCGGCTGAGCTGGCCGTCCGCCGCCTTCAGCCACCGGCCGCGCACCAGCGGCCGCAGCGCGTCCTGGCCGAGCAGCCGGCCCAGGCCGAACGCGAGCCCGGCGCCCAGCACCGTGCCCGTCAGCGCGCTGCCCGTGCCGAACTGCGAACCGAACAGGGCGCCCGCGGCCAGGTTGAGCAGCGGGCGCGGCACGAAGGCGACCGTGCACAGCCCGTACGCCACCGCGAACACCGAGGCGGCCGCGGCCCCGCCGAGCTGTGGTGGCCAGCCGTGCGTCAGCAGCCTCTGCGGTTCGAACAGCAGCACGCAGGTGGCGGCCGTCGCGAGCAGCGCCACGAGCAGGGCCAGCCGCGCCCAGGGCGAGAGCAGTGCTCTGCCGCAGCGCGCGGCGAAGGAGGGGGAGACGGCTGCGGCGACCGGGGCGCTCACCAACGACGGGGAAACGGCCGGTGCCGTGGCGGTGGTGGACTCCGTGGCGGTGGCCCGGGGAGAGGCCGTGGCGGTGCCGCCCGAGCGGGTGGTGGCATCGAGCATGTTGGTGACATTAACCGACGAACGCATGTGATCGCCGTATGGGCCATTTCACGGGTGGTGCGCTGAACGCCCGTCAGTCCCCCGGCCAGGACCGCGAGAACGTACCCTCCGGCGGGTCGGGGCGGGTTGCGATGGGTCGTGTGCGAGAGGTCGACGGCAGAGGTGCACCGGACGTACATCTCCGCGTCCACGATCCCGGGCGGGGCGAAAACCATTCGACCCGGAACGGGCGGCGGAGGCATGATCGGGGCATGTTCCGGTACGCCTTCCACCTCGCGGCATCCGCAGCCGCGGATGCCCCGAAGGCTGCCGTTCCCACTTTCCTCGCCGCAGTCGACGGCGCCCGAAGCTGACCCTCCCCGGATCGTCCGGCGGACCCCCCAGGGGGAGGGTCGGCCAGGTTCTCGGGGTCCCCGTCCCGGCCGCGCGCCCCATGCGCCGCGCCCGGGGCCGTTCACGCGTCACCACCGAAGAGACTTCGAGGTACCGCCATGTCCAAGACGGCGTACATCCGCACCAAACCGCATCTCAACATCGGCACGATGGGCCATGTCGACCACGGCAAGACCACCCTGACCGCCGCCCTCACCAAGGTCCTCGCCGGCCGCGGCGCCGGCACGTTCGTGCCGTTCGACCGCATCGACCGCGCCCCGGAGGAGGCCGCGCGCGGCATCACCATCAACATCGCGCACGTCGAGTACGAGACCGACACCCGGCACTACGCGCACGTCGACATGCCCGGCCACGCCGACTACATCAAGAACATGGTCACCGGCGCGGCCCAGCTCGACGGGGCGATCCTCGTCGTCTCCGCGCTGGACGGGATCATGCCGCAGACCGCCGAACACGTGCTGCTCGCGCGGCAGGTGGGCGTCGACCACATCGTCGTCGCGCTCAACAAGGCCGACGCCGTCGGCGACGGCGAGGACGCGGTGCTGACCGACCTCGTGGAGCTGGAGGTGCGCGAACTGCTCACCGCGCACGGCTACCCGGGCGAGTCCGTACCCGTCGTACGGGTCTCCGGGCTGCGCGCGCTGGAGGGCGACCCGCGCTGGACGGCGGCCGTCGAGGCGCTGCTCGACGCGGTCGACACCTATGTGCCGGTCCCCGAGCGGTACCTGGACGCGCCGTTCCTGCTGCCGGTGGAGAACGTGCTCACCATCACCGGGCGCGGCACGGTCGTCACCGGCGCCGTCGAGCGCGGCACGGTGCGCGTCGGCGACCGGGTCGAGGTGCTCGGGGCCGGTGTCGAGACCGTCGTCACCGGGGTCGAGACCTTCGGTCGGCCGATGGAGGAGGCGCAGGCCGGGGACAACGTGGCGCTGCTGCTGCGCGGGGTGGCGCGGGACGCGGTGCGGCGCGGGCACGTCGTCGCGGCGCCCGGCAGCGTCGAGCCGCGCCGCCGGTTCACCGCGCGGGTGTACGTGCTGTCGGCCCGCGAGGGCGGCCGTACGACGGCGGTGACCAGCGGTTACCGGCCGCAGTTCTACATCCGCACGGCGGACGTGGTCGGCGGCGTCGACCTCGGCGCGGCCGGCGTCGCCCGGCCCGGGGAGACGGTCACCATGATCGTCGAGCTGGGGCGGGACGTGCCCCTGGAGGCCGGGCTCGGCTTCGCGATCCGCGAGGGCGGCCGGACGGTCGGGGCGGGGACGGTGACCTCGGTGGAGTGAGCCGGGCGGGGGCGTCCTGCGGGGCGCCCCCGTGCCGCACAATGGTTCCGTGAGCGAAGCGATACCCGTGGTGCGGGACGTGGATCACGGGACCGCCCGGCTGATGCCCGACGTCGACCGGGAGCGCGCCTGGCTGCTGACCGTGGACGGGGCGCCGCAGTCGTACGTCGACCTGGACGCGCCCGAGCACCTGGAGTTCGAGTACGCCCGGCGGCTCGGGCACGTGCTGGACACGGTCGCCGGGCCGGGGGTGCCGCTGGACGTGCTGCACCTCGGTGGCGGTGCGTTCACCTTGCCGCGGTACGTCGCCGCGACCCGGCCCGGTTCGCGGCAGCAGGTCGTCGAGGCCGACCGGGGGCTGCTGGACCTCGTCCTGGAGCGGTTGCCGCTGCCCGCCGGTGCGGACATCACGCCGCATCGCGCGGATGCCCGGGCCTGGCTGGAGGCGGCGCCGGCCGGCTCGGCGGACGTGGTGATCGCCGACGTGTTCGGTGGATCCCGGGTGCCCGCGCATCTCACCTCGGTCGAGTACGCGCGGGCCGTGGCGCGGGTGCTGCGGGGTGACGGGGTGTACGTGGCGAATCTGGCGGATGCCACGCCCTTCGCCTTTCTGCGCGCGCAGCTCGCCACGCTCGGGACGGTGTTCGAGGAACTGGCGTTGATCGCGGAGCCGGGGGTGTTGCGGGGGCGGCGGTTCGGGAACGTGGTGCTGTACGCGGCGCATCGGGCGGCGGATGTCGGGGCGTTGGTGCGGCGTGTGGCGGCGGATGCGTTCCCCGCGCGTGTCGAGCACGGGGATCCTCTGCGGGTCTTCATGGGCTCCGCCCGGCCGGTTCATGACACGGACGCGGTGCCGTCGCCGGAGCCGCCGGACGGGGCGTTCGGTATCGGCTGACGGTGTGTGTCGTGCCGACGGCGCCGATGCGGTGCCCCCGGGCCGGTGGCGGCCGAGGCCGCCGGGCGTGGCTCGACGCCGGGATTTCCTCGCCCCCGCCGCCCCTACCCGTCCCATCCCTGGGGGCTGCGCCCCCGGACCCCCCTTGGGGGCTTCGCCCGGAGGGCGTGAGGGGCTTCGCCCCCGAGCGCGTTCTTGGGGCTTCGCCCCTGGCCCCGAGGGGGCTCTGCCCCCTGGACGCCCGAGGGGGCGGGGGCCCACTTGTCGGGAGCCGTCAGTCGGTGCCGGGCTGTGTGCGGGGCTGGGTGTGCTGCGGCTCCCCGGCCGTCGGTGCCGGTGCCGGTGCCGGCACCGATACCGACGGTGTGCGGCGGCGCAGGTTGCGTACCTCTGGGACGCAGAGGACTGCCGCTGTGACGACGAGGACCAGTGCGGCGCAGGCCCACAGGGCGTTGGCGCGGCCGAGGGTGGACTCCGCGGGGCCCGCCAGGGCCGTCGCGAGCGGGAGCATCGCGATCGAGCCGAACCAGTCGTATGCCGAGACCCGGGACAGCTTGTCCTCCGGTATCTCCTGGTGCAGAGCCGTCATCCAGGACACGCCGAACACCTCGACCGACAGGCCGGTCAGGAACATCACCGTGTACAGGACGCCGACCGGCACTGGCACCGCCAGGGCCGCGGAAGGCGCGGCGAGCGGGAAGACGCACAGGGTGCCGACGAGCAGCAGTCGGCGCGGCCGGAAGCGGGTCATCACGAGCGCCCCGGCGACCGTGCCCGCGCCGAACGCGCCGAGGGCGAGCCCCCACGGCCCCGCACCGCCGAGGTTCTCCTCCGCCACCAGCGGGCCGTAGACCGCGTCGGCCGCGCCGACCACCGCGTTCGCGATCGAGAACTGGGCGACGACCCCCCACAGCCAGGGCCGCCCGCTGAACTCCCGCCAGCCCTCGCGCAGATCGGCCAGCAGACCGCCGCCCGGCTCGCGCGGCGCGATGTGCCCGACGTCGAGGAAGGAGCGCAGCGAACCCGCCACCGCGAAGGCCGCCGCGTCGATCGCGAGCACCCAGCCGGGCCCCAGCGCGGCGACCAGCGCCCCGCCGAGCGCGGCCCCGCCGACCGCCGCCGACTGCATCGCCATCCGGAACACCGCGAAGGCACGGCCCGCCTGCTCCCCGCGCACCGAGGACATCAGCATGCCCTCGGCGGCCGGGTTGAAGAACGCCTGGCCGGTCGCGCCCAGCCCGGTGAGCAGCATCATCTGCCACAGCCGGGGCTCACCGGCCAGGACGAGCGCCGCGAACGCCGCCTGCGACAGACAGTTGAGGGCGTTGGCCGCGACCATCACCCGGTGCCGGGGCAGCCGGTCGGCGACCGCGCCGCCGATCAGCAGGAACAGGACGAGCGGCAGCGTGCGTGCCGCCGCCACGAGCCCCACGTCCCCGGCGTCGCCGCCCGCGTCGAGGACCGCGAAGGCGGCGGCGATCAGGGCCCCGTTGCTGCCCAGGTTGGTGACGACCGCCGCGGCGGCCAGCAGGCTGTAGTTCCGCCCCGCCCACTCGGGACGCCGAGGGCGTCGGCCCCCGAGAGGGCGGCGGGAGAGGTCCGGACGATGGTCGGGGCCGGGGTCGGCGGCAGAGGTCACCGGCCGACTATCGCCGCCATGGGGTCCGGATGCCAAACCGCCGGCCCACCGGCCTCACCGCACCCCGTCCGCCGCACGGGAACGGGCCGGGTCCGGCCCCCGGCGTGCCCGGGGGCCGGGGCGGTCAGGACGCCGTCGGTTCGCCGTGCAGCCGTACCGTGCTGAGGATCTTCATGATCGTGTCCTCGGACACTTCCTCGTCCACGCCGGTGGCACCGTAGAGCGTCCAGGAGACGAAGTCGCCCTTGGAGTTCTTGAAGCCGAAGCTGATCGCCTTGCCGTCGGTCGCGCACTTGCCCTTCGCGGGCGTGTTCTTGGACCGGGCCCAGGTGTAGCTGCCCTTGATCCCGGAGGTTGTCGTGTACGGCTTCGGCTTGTCGTGGGACAGGCTCTTCTCGTCGGGCTGCGTGTAACCGCCGTAGACCCAGTTGGTCGACTGCGCGATCGCGACCTCGTCGGTGTCCTTCGCGCCGTTGGCGCCCTTGACGCCCGTCGCGGCGAGCGAGGTGCTCTCGGTGCGGCCGTCCTTGTCCTCGTCGGCCGTGCACCACTCCTCCTTGAGGACGGCGGGCGCGGACATCACGATGAGCGGTTCGCCCTTCTCGTCCTCGAAACCGGTGATGTAGCTGGGCGACTTGACCTCCCAGTCCGCCGGCACGTCGAAGGCGACCCCCCACTTGGGGTTGATGTCGACCTTCCAGCCCTTGATCGTGGCCTTCTCCTCCCCGCCGCCGCGCGGATTGTTCTCCGGCGTGGCGGACTTCCCCGGCTCCGCCGACGCGCCGGCGGAGGCCGTCGCCTTGTCCTTGCCGTCCGCGGAGTCGTCCTTGTCGCCGCCGCCCAGGACCACGATCCCGGTCACCGCGGCGGCCACGACCACGGCACACGCCGCGACGATCGCCACGATCTTCGTACGGTTCCCGCCACCGCCTCCCGTGCCGCCCCCGCCCGGCGTCTGGAGCCCGGTGGGCGGCGTGGGAGCCCCCCACTGCGGCTGCCCCGGCTGTGTCGGTTGCGCATAGGGGTTGGGGGTCTGCTGCGGATATCCCGGCTGGGTGTACGGGTTCGGCTGCTGGTACCCCGGCTGCCCCGGCTGCTGATATCCCGGCTGGGTGTACGGGTTCTGGTTCTGGTCCTGCGGGTTCTGCTCGCCCCCGGGCGGCTGCTGTCCTGGCCACATGGGTAGTCACACTAGTGCTGCCCATGACACGTTTCGGTCACTTCCCTTCGTCAGGCCCGTACCGGACCGGTACCGGCCGCGTACCGAACCCGTGCCGGACCGGGGCTGGCCTCCCGTGGCTACTCGCGGGTAACGTGACGGCATGAGCGCAGACCAGATGTCTGTCGGCGAGATGCTCGCCGCGACCGTGCCGATGGCCAGGACCCTCCGGCTGGAGTTCCTGGAGACCTCCCCCGAGAAGGCGGTGGTGGCCCTCCCGGACCAGAGCGAGTACCACAACCACGTCGGCGGTCCGCACGCCGGAGCCATGTTCACGCTGGGCGAGTCGGCGAGCGGGGCGGTCGTGCTGGCCGCGTTCGGGGACCAGCTCTCGCGCGCCGTGCCGCTCGCCGTCGGCGCCGAGATCGCCTACCGCAAGCTGGCGATGGGCGAGGTCACCGCCACCGCGACGCTCGGCCGGCCCGCGGCCGAGGTCGTCGCGGAGCTCGACGCCGGCCGCCGTCCCGAGTTCCCGGTCTCCGTCGCGCTGCGGCGCGCGGACGGCGCCGTCACCGGCGAGATGACGGTGGTGTGGACCCTGCGTCCCAACGGCTGACCCTCCGTCCCGGGCGGCTCAGAACCGCAGGTAGCGGCTGGGGTTCCCGGCCGGGACGGTACGGACGTTCAGGGCGCGCGGACGGTGGCCGTTGGCGGCGCTGCGGAAGTTGTACTCGTAGAGGGTGACCCGCGTGCCGCGGGTGGCGGCGACATACGCCACATGCCCCCGGTGTCCCGCGCCGCCCACCCCCGGGTCCCACTGCGCGATGTCCCCCGCGCGCGGGGTCCGGACCGTGGCGGCGCCCCGCCAGGCGCGGGCGTCGCCGAGGAAGTCGGGGGAGTGGTGCCGGGGGCGGCCGTCGGCCCGGACCGCCCAGGCCGCGAAGGACGCGCACGAGCGCACGAAGTAACCGTGCCCGTCGGCCTCCCACGTCCTCCCGTCGCCCCGCCACGGATAGGCGTGCGGATCGATCCGGTGAGCGGCGGCCGCCACGCCGTGCGCCGCCCGCGCTCCGGCCGTCTCGTTCTCCGCCGCGGAGGCGGCCGCGACACCCCCGGCGGCTCCGGGAACGCCGAGTGCCAGCGCGGCACCCACCCCGGCCACCAGGAGACGCGACCACTTCCTCGACGTGTGCCGGCGCATGACAACGGTTCCTTCCGACGGAGTACGACCACGAACGGCCAGGTGCGGCCAGGTACGGCACCGGACCGGCGTGGCGCGCCGGTCCCGGCCGGGGTGATCCCTTCCCCGCCCGTCGGGGCCCAACGGGCCTACATACGAGGGGACTTGGCGCCCTCCGTTTGACGGACGGGACGGGCGCAGGGTGTCATCGGCGCGCGCGGGGGCGCGTGAGCGCCGCCGGGCGCCGCGCCGGCTCCGGGCGTCCGGCCGCGGCGGACGACTCGAACGCCGAACCGGTAGGCTTACCACGTGCGCTCGTGGAGCGGCAGGGGGAGGCGCGCGCCGGGCCGCCGGATGCGGTGAGGCGCGGCTTCAGGGGACTGGAAACACGGGAGGATCCGGCGTGCACGTCCAGGAATGGCTCGAGACGGTGCCGGCGGTCAGTATCTACGCGCTGGTGGCCCTGGTCATCGGCCTGGAGAGCCTCGGCATTCCGCTGCCCGGCGAGATCGTCCTCGTCTCGGCGGCGCTGCTCTCCTCCCAGCACGGCGAGATCAACCCCGTGATCCTCGGCGCCTGCGCGACCACCGGCGCCGTCGTGGGCGACTCCATCGGGTACGCGATCGGCCGCAAGGGCGGACGGCCACTGCTGGCCTGGCTGGGGAAGAAGTTCCCCAGGCACTTCGGCGAGGGGCATGTCGCCACGGCGGAACGGTCGTTCGAGAAGTGGGGCATGTGGGCTGTCTTCTTCGGCCGGTTCATCGCCCTGCTGCGCATCTTCGCGGGTCCGCTGGCCGGCGTGCTGCACATGCCCTACTGGAAGTTCCTGATCGCCAACCTGCTGGGCGGGGTGATCTGGGCGGGCGGCACGACCGCGGTCATCTACTACGTGGGCGTGGTCGCCGAGGACTGGCTCAAGCGGTTCTCCTACCTGGGCCTGGTCGCCGCGGCCCTGGTCGGCGTCGCCTCCATGCTGATCGTCAAGCGGCGCGCGGCGAAGGCGACCGCCCAGAAGTCCGAAACGGCCAAGGAGCCGGAACCGGTCCCGGCGACCGACTGACGAGCGCGCCCCCTGAGGGACGCGTGGCCTCCGTCACCTCACCTCACCGTGGGCCTTCGCCAGGTCCACATACATCGTCGCGTTGAGCGTCACCACCTCCCGCTCCTCCTCCGTCAACGCCCGCTTGACCTTCGCCGGCACCCCCGCCACCAGCGACCCCGGCGGCACCCGCGTCCCCTGCGGGACCAGCGCCTGCGCGGCGACCAGCGAGCCCGCGCCGATCACCGCCCCGTTGAGCACCGTGGCGCCCATGCCGATCAGGCAGTCGTCCTCCTCCCCCAAGCTCTCGGCTTCGCTCGAGCAGGGGGGACCCCCCACCGCCCCGTGCACCACCGCGTTGTGACCGAGGGAGACCCGCTCGCCGATGCTCACCGGGAAGCCCGGGTCGGCGTGCAGCGTGCAGTTGTCCTGCACATTGCTCCGTGCGCCCACGGCGATGCCCTCCACGTCGGCCCGCAGCACCGCCCCGTACCAGACCGCTCGCGCCCGCCCCCAGCGTCACGTCACCGAGCACCACGGACGTCGGCGCGAGGAACACCTCCTCGCCGAGCCGCGGTTCCTTGCCCCCGATGCCCCTGATCAGCGCGCCGTCCGTCATCACCGTCTCCTCGCTCCCGGCCGTCGGCCACCCGCCCGTCGCCCGGCGGCCGTCCCGGCACCGTACGCCATCCCCGGCTCACCCCCTGGGGTGAAGATCACAGCCGTACGGCGTCCTGCGCGCCGTCCGGCTTCAGTACCGTGAGCGGATGCTCAGCAGCAGGAACACGTGGTCGTCCTGGCGGCGCCGCCTCGCCCAGCGCGCCGTGCACGCGGGCTGGGCCTGGGCGCAGCGCACCGGTTCCGTCACCGCGGAGCACCCCGGACGGTTCCGCTTCGGCGCGCTGGGCGCGGGCACGCGGCTGGCCTTCCCGCTGGGCACGGTCTTCGGCGAGCCGTGGATCCACCTCGGGGCCTGCTGCATCGTCGGGGAACAGGTCACGCTCACGGCGGGGCTGATGCCCGACCTCGACCTCGGCCCCGAGCCCATCCTGCGCATCGGCGACGGTGTCGTCCTCGGCCGCGGCAGCCATGTCATCGCCGACACCACGGTGACCGTCGGCAGCGACTGCTACTTCGGCCCCTATGTCTACGTGACGTCCACCAACCACTCCTACGACGACCCGCACCAGCCCATCGGCAAGCAGTGGCCGCGCATGGAGCCGGTGTCGATCGGCCCCGGCTGCTGGATCGGCACCGGCGCGGTGATCCTGCCGGGCGCCCGGATCGGCCGGAACGTGGTGGTGGCGGCAGGCGCGATCGTACGGGGGGTCGTGCCCGACCACGCGGTGGTCGCGGGGGCGCCCGCCCGGGTGGTGCGGCGCTGGACGGCCGAGGAGGGCTGGCAGCCGCCGCTGCGCACCCCGCCGCCGGTGCCGATCCCCGACGGCATCACCCCGGAACAGTTGCTGGCGCTCTCCGAACTGGAGGCGGAGGCCTGAGAGGCGTACCCCGCCCGACGGGCCTGCCTGGTACACCGCGGTGGACGATAGGGTGCAGCCGACGGTGTTCCGCCGCCGCGCACCGCGTCGTAGACGAGGGTGGGTGCGCGGACGGAACGGCTGCACGGCGATACGGCGGATCGAACGGAATACGGGGCGGAACGTGTCGGACCTCGACCTGCTGACCCAGTCCCTGGCGCGCAACGTCAGGCGTTGGCGCGCCGAGCGGGGGTTCACCCTGGAGACGCTCGCCGCCCGCGCCGGGGTCAGCCGGGGCATGCTCATCCAGATCGAGCAGGCCCGTACCAACCCCAGCCTCGGCACCGTCGTCAAGATCGGCGACGCGCTCGGCGTCAGCATCCCCACCCTCCTCGACTACGAGCAGGGCCCCCGCGTCCGCGTCGTCCCCGCCGACCAGGCCGTGCGGATGTGGCACAGCGAGGCCGGCGGCCACGGCCGACTGCTCGCGGGTACGGAGGCGCCCGGACCGCTGGAGATGTGGGACTGGCGGCTGATGCCGGGCGAGCACAGCCCCTCCGACCCCCATCCCGTCGGCACGGTCGAGATCCTGCACGTCACCAGGGGGCGGCTGACGCTCACCGTGGACGGCGAGGAACACCGTGTGCCGACCGGCGCGAGCGCGTCGTTCGAGGCCCACCTCGCGCACACCTACGGCAACGACGGCGAGGAGCCGATGGAGATGGTGATGACCGTCTCGGTGCCCGCGGTCCGCTGAGCCGGGCCCCGCCCGGCGGCCTGCCCCGCCCGGCGGGCGCGCCCGCCCCTCCCCGCACGGCTGTTACCGTGCCGCCATGCGCGCGCCTCTCGGAGACTTCGACTCCGCCCGCCCCGCCCCCGAGTGCCTCGACACGCTCGTCCGCCCGGTCGCCGACGCCGTACGCCACTGGCGCGGCACCGTCCCCGCCGAGCAGCTGGTGTGCGTCGACACCGAGCCGGAGTGGGCCGACACCGCCACCTTCGTCCAGCACTACGGGCAGGAACTGCTGGAGCGGTCCGCGAACTGCGTGGTCGTGGCGGGCCGGCGCGGCGGGGAGACCACGCTCGCCGCGTGCGTCGCCCTCTCCACCACCCGCGTCGACGTCAACGGCGTGGTGCGCAAACAGCTCGGCGTCCGCAAGGCGTCGTTCGCGCCGATGGACACGGCGACGGGGGAGACCGGCATGGAGTACGGCGGGATCACGCCCGTCGGGCTGCCCGGCGAGTGGCCGCTCCTCGTGGACGCGGCTGTCGTCGACCTGCCGTACATCCTGGTCGGCAGCGGCCGG
The DNA here is from genome assembly GCF_036226765.1 of Streptomyces sp. NBC_00670. Classification (NCBI taxonomy): domain Bacteria; kingdom Bacillati; phylum Actinomycetota; class Actinomycetes; order Kitasatosporales; family Streptomycetaceae; genus Streptomyces; species Streptomyces sp. NBC_00670. The sequence continues at coordinate 1,151,913 of NZ_CP109017.1, read as the reverse complement.
CGGCGCGGCAAACTGCTGCTGCCCGGCAAGGCGTTCGCGGAGCTGCCGAACGCCGTGGTGCTGGAGGGGCTGGGCGTCGCGGCCGGCTGAGCCGCCGTGCCCGCGACACGGCTGTGGGCCGGGACCCGTCGAGGTCCCGGCCCACAGCCGTTGTGCGCCGTACGTGCCCGTCGGCGTCGTGTGCCGGATCAGGCGGCCGTCGTGCGGAGGATCAGGCAGCCGCGGTGCCGGACTGCGCGACCAGCTGGTCGATGACCTTGCCCAGGCCCTCGACGACCTCGGCGTCGTCGGCCGGGTGCAGCTCGGCGAAGCGGATCACGGAGGACGGGATGGAGAGCTTGGCCTCCTCCACGACCTTGCCGCCGGCGATGCCGACCGACTTGCGGGTCTCGTCCTGCGCCCACACGCCGCCGTACTGGCCGTAGGCGGTGCCGACCACGGCGACCGGCTTGCCCGCGAGGGCGCCGGCGCCCATCGGACGGGAGGCCCAGTCGATCGCGTTCTTCAGCGCGGCCGGGATGGTGCCGTTGTACTCGGGGGAGAACAGCAGAAGGCCGTCCGCCTGGGCGATCGCCGTACGCAGGGCGGTGGCGGTCTCGGGCGCCGCACCCTCGGTGTCGATGTCCTCGTTGTAGAAGGGGATGTCGGCCAGGCCCTCGAAGATGCTCACCTCGACGCCTTCGGAGGCGTGCTTCACGGCGGCCTCGGCGAGCTGACGGTTGTGCGAACCGGCGCGGAGGCTGCCGACGAGCGCGAGGATGCGAACGGACATGGTGAGGAACTCCCAGGTAGAACGAGCGGGGGGATAAACGGACCGGAGTCCGTTGAATGTTGTACAACCTAAGCGGGCCGAGGTCCGGGTGTCAAACGGACCGTGGTCCACTCGGAGTAACGGACTCCGGTCCGGTTCTCTTCCCGGAGCGCTACTCTTCTTTTCATGACCGAGCCGCTCCCCTCCCCGCGCCCCCCGCGGGACGACCCCGCCGGCCGGGCGGACCTGTTCCTCGAACCCGTGGGCGAGGCGCCCCGGCTGCGGGCCGACGCCGTCCGCAACAGCGCCCGGCTGCTGGAGGTCGCCGCCGACCTGGTGGCCACACGCGGTGCCGCCAAGCTCACGATGGAGGCGGTCGCCAGCGGGGCCGGGGTCGGCAAGGGCACGGTGTTCCGGCGGTTCGGCGACCGGACGGGGCTCATGATCGCCCTGCTCGACAGCCACGAACGCGATCTCCAGGCGGCCTTCCTCACGGGCCCGCCGCCGCTCGGCCCCGGCGCCCCGGCCGCAGAGCGGCTGCGCGCCTTCGGCTCGGCCGTGCTGCGCCACGAACAGGCCCACCGCGACATCTACCTCGCCGCCCACGCCGACACCAGCCGCCGGCGCTCCGTACCTGCCTACCGGCTGCGGTTCAGCCATCTCCGTCTGCTGCTCGGGGAGATGAGGGCCGGCGGCGATCCCGACCTGATCGCGCACGCCCTGCTCGCCTACCTGGACGTCTCCCTCGTCGATCACCTGGTCGCCCGGGAGGGCATGCCCCTGGAGCGCGTCGAGGCCGGCTGGTACGACCTCGTCGCGCGGCACGTGGGCGCCGGCTGAGCGGACGCGCCCTGAAGGCCACCTCCCCGAGGCCCCACCCGGTGGACGGCATCGCCGCAGGTCAGAGTCGTGTTAACGGAGATGACAACGGTCACCGATGCAGCCTTTGCCGTTCCGTGCACGGATGCGTTTGACTTCCGTCGGGGCACCCACTGCGGTGCCCGGGCGAGGCGGCCGCCGCCGGCCCGGGCGTGGCAGTCGGAGCACCGCACCCCGACCGGGTGCGACGCGTCCGCGGCAATGGGGGAAGGCATCCGACATGAGCGACCACGACCACCGGCCCGACGAGCACCCCAGCACGGGCGGTGCACCCGCCGGTCACGTGAGTAACACGAGTAAGTCGAGCCACTTGACCCGCTCCGACCACGAAAGCCACGGCGGTCACGGCGGTCACAGCGGTCACGCCGGTCACTCGCACGGCGTCTCCCCCGACGCCGACCGCCGCTGGCTGGGGGCGGCGCTCGCGCTGATCACCGTCTTCATGGCCGCCGAGGTCGCCGTCGGTCTCGTCGCCGGGTCGCTGGCGCTGCTCTCGGACGCGGCCCACATGCTCACCGACGCCGCGTCCATCGTGCTCGCGCTGGTCGCCATGCGGTTGGCCGCACGCCCCGCGCACGGCGGGTTCACCTACGGGCTCAAGCGCGCGGAGATCCTGTCCGCCCAGGTCAACGGCCTCACCCTGCTGCTCCTCGGCGCCTGGCTGGCGTACGAGGCGGTGCGCCGGCTCATCTCCCCGCCGGCGGTCGAGGGCGGACTGATGCTGGTCACCGCGCTCGTCGGCATCGCCGTGAACGTGGTCGCCACCTGGTGTCTGTCCCGGGCCAACCGCACCTCGCTCAACGTCGAGGGTGCCTACCAGCACATCCTCAACGACCTGTTCGCCTTCATCGGCACCGCCGTCGCCGCGCTGATCGTCGTGCTGACCGGCTTCGCCCGCGCCGACGCGCTGGCCACGCTCGTCGTCGTCGCCCTCATGGTGAAGGCGGCGTACGGGCTGCTGCGCGACTCCGGGCGCATCTTCCTGGAGGCCGCCCCCGCCGACGTCGACCCGGACGTGCTCGGCGACCGGCTGGCCGGCCGGTCCGGCGTCGTCGAGGTGCACGACCTGCACGTCTGGCAGATCACCTCGGGACAGTCGGCGCTCTCGGCGCACGTCCTGGTGGAGCCGGGCGGCGAGTGCCACGAGGTGCGGCGCGATCTGGAGGAGGTGCTGCGGGACGAGTACGCCATCACGCACACCACGCTCCAGGTCGACCACGCCCCCGAGCGGCTCCTCCAGGTGGCGCTCCCCGGGGACGCCGCCCCGGCGCGCGGCCCGCACTGCGAGCGGGCGCACGGGCCGGTGCACCGCGAGAGCCCCCACCCCCACTGACCCGCGCACCGGACCGGACCGGACGCGGCGGACCAGCGGATCGGACGAGGCGCGTCAGGCCGGCCGGATCAGACCAGGCGCGGGATCTCGATGGCCGGGCAGCGGTCCATCACCATCTCCAGGCCCGCCGCACGGGTGCGCGCGTACGCCTCCTCGTCGATCACGTCGAGCTGGAACCAGACGCCCTTGGCGCCGATCGCGACCGCCTGGTCGGCGACCGGGCCCGCCAGCTCGCTGTTGACGAACACGTCCACCACGTCCACCGGGAACGGGATCGCCTCCAGCGAGGGGTACCCCTGCTCGCCGTGGACCGTCTCGGCCTTCGGGTGCACCGGCACGATCCGCTTGCCGAACCGCTGGAGCACCCCGGCCACGCCGTACGCCGCCCGGTTCTGGTTGGTCGACAGACCGACGACCGCCCAGGTGTCGCCCAGCTCCGTGAGGATCCTGCGGATGGTTGCGCTGTCGCCGTACACGTGGGGCTCCTTCGACGTCGGGGCGGTGCGTGTCACGGTGTGCGGCACGAGGACACGCCTGTGACGCGCAACGACGAGGAGCACCACGGGATTCCCGGGCCTACGCTCGGCAGCGTGCTGCACATCACCGACGCCCGGAGCGGCGAACCCACCGATCTCCCCCGCGGGCTGACCCGCGTCCACGTCCACGCGGCGGGTGAGGACACCTCCGCCCTGCGGCTGCTGCTCGTGGCGGACGTGCTGGCGCGCGCCCTGGACCTCGACGGCGGCCCCTCCCTCACCGTCGCCCGCCCGGGTCCGGAGCTGCGGGCCCGGGCCGACGCGCTCGGGATCCGGCGCGCCGAGCCGGAGGCCCCGCCCGGCGGCCGCATCCTGCATGTGCGCGGCGCGGGGCAGCCGGCCCCCGACGACGGGCCGCACCTGGAGGTGGCCCCGGCCGGCGACCCCTCCGGCACCCCGGACCCCGCCGCCCTCCGCCTCGCCCTGCTGACCACTCCCCGGGGGGTCGCCGCGGAGCTGGGCACCGGCGCCCTGGCGGAGGCGCAGCGGACGCTCGCCCGGTGGCGCCGGGCGGTCGCGGGCTGGGCGAATCACCCGTCCCGGCCCGTCCCCGACGCCGTACGGCAGCGGTTGCGTGCCGCCTGGGAGGACGATCTCGACGTGCCCGCCGCCCTGGAGGTGCTGCGGCGCCTGGAGGAGGCCGAGGACGTGCCGCCGGGCGCCCGCTTCGAGTCGTACGCCTACGCCGACCGGCTGGTCGGCCTGGAGCTGACCCGGGAGATCGGCGCCTGGGGCTGACGGGCCTTGGGGGAGCGGTACGACCACCGCATAGGCTGCCCGTATGCAGGACGAGTACCGCACGATCGCCCAGCCCGGCGTGCACGAGACCGAGGTCAACCGCTCGCGCTTCCTGTGCGCCCTCGCCCCCGCCGCCACCGAACGGGAGGCGCAGGAGTTCGTCGCCGCCGTCCGCAAGGAGCACGCCGACGCCACGCACAACTGCTTCGCGTACGTCATCGGTGCCGACGCCTCCGTGCAGAGGGCGAGCGACGACGGCGAGCCGGGCGGCACCGCGGGCGTTCCCATGCTCCAGATGCTGCTGCGCCGCGATCTGCGATACGCCGTCGCCGTTGTCACTCGCTACTACGGCGGCGTCAAGCTCGGCGCGGGCGGACTCATCCGGGCGTACGGCGGCGCCGTCGGCGAGGCCCTGGACGCGCTCGGCACGGTCACCCGCCGCCGTTTCCGGCTCGCCACCGTCACCGTCGACCACCAGCGCGCCGGCAAGGTACAGAACGAACTGCGCGCCGCCGGCCGCGAGGTGCGCGACGTCCGCTACGGGGAGGCGGTCGCCCTGGAGATCGGGCTGCCGGACGCCGACGTGGACGCGTTCCGCGCCTGGCTCGCCGACCTCACCGCCGGAACCGCCCACTTCGAGCTGGGCGGAGAGGCGTACGGGGCGGCATAGCCGGACAAAGGGTGCTGATCCGGCGGCCGTTGGGGCGATCGAGGCGCAAGGGTCCCACGAGTCGGGCATATCGGTCCGATACGGGAGTAGCCGCCCGCGTTGTCGTACCCTCCCGTTAGTCTCGGGGATCATGAGGCTTCTGCACACGTCCGACTGGCATCTCGGCCGGGCGTTCCACCGGGTGAACATGCTCGACGCCCAGGCCGGGTTCGTCTCTCACCTGGTCGCGACCGTGCGCGAGCGCGCGGTCGACGCGGTGGTCGTGTCGGGGGACGTGTACGACCGCGCGGTACCGCCGCTGGCCGCCGTCGAGCTCTTCGACGACGCCCTGCACCGCCTCGCCGACGCCGGTGTGCCCACGGTGATGATCTCCGGCAACCACGACTCGGCCCGCCGGCTCGGCGTCGGCGCCGGGCTCATCGGCCGGGCCGGCATACATCTGCGCACCGACCCCGCCGCCTGCGGCACCCCGGTGGTCCTCGCCGACGCCCACGGGGACGTCGCCTTCTACGGCCTGCCCTACCTCGAACCGGCCCTGGTGCGCGAGCGGTTCGGGGTGGAGAAGGCCGGGCACGAACAGGTGCTCGCCGCCGCCATGGACCGGGTCCGCGCCGACCTCGCCGCCCGACCCGCGGGCACCCGCTCCGTCGTCCTCGCACACGCGTTCGTCACCGGCGGTGAGGTGAGCGACAGCGAACGGGACATCACCGTCGGCGGCGTCGCCTCCGTTCCCGCCGGGGTCTTCGACGGCGTCGACTACGTGGCCCTCGGTCATCTGCACGGCAGCCAGACGCTCACCGCGCGCGTCCGCTACTCCGGCTCCCCGCTGCCGTACTCCTTCTCCGAGGCCGGCCACCGCAAGAGCATGTGGCTCGTCGACCTCGGCGCGGACGGAGCGGTCGCCGCCGAGCGCGTCGACTGCCCGGTGCCGCGCCCGCTCGCCCGGATCCGCGGCCGCCTGGAGGACCTGCTCGCCGACGCGGAACTGGCCCGGCACCAGGAGGCATGGGTGGAGGCCACCCTCACCGACCCGGTCCGGCCCGCCGAGCCCATGGCCCGGCTCACCGAGCGGTTCCCGCACACCCTCAGCCTCGTCTTCGACCCGGACCGTGCCCCCGAGGAACCCGGCGTCAGCTACGCCCGCCGGCTGGCCGGCCGCTCCGACCAGGAGATCGCGGAGGACTTCGTGACCCATGTGCGCGGCGCCGCCCCCGACGACCGCGAACGGCTCGTCCTCCAGGACGCGTTCGACGCCGTACGCGCCGAGACCACGGTTCGGGAGGTCGCCCCATGACCACCGAGGCACACAGGGACGTCACGGCACACACCGGCGCCGCGGCATCGGCACCGGCACTGTCACGGGGGAGGGCGAGCCGATGAGGCTGCACCGGCTGGACATCACGGCCTTCGGGCCCTTCGGCACCACCCAGAGCATCGACTTCGACGCCCTCTCGGCCGCCGGGCTCTTCCTGCTGCACGGCCCGACCGGCGCCGGCAAGACCTCCGTCCTGGACGCCGTCTGCTACGCGCTCTACGGGGCCGTGCCCGGCGCCCGGCAGACCGGCCACGGCCTCACCCTGCGCAGCGACCACGCCCCGCCCGGCACCCGTACCGAGGTGCGGCTCGACCTCACCGTCGCCGGCCGCCGCCTGGAGATCACCCGGCAGCCGCCCTGGGCCCGCCCCAAGAAACGCGGCACGGGCACGACCACCGACAAGGCACAGTCCTGGCTGCGCGAGTACGACACCCGGGCCGCCGCGTGGAAGGACCTCAGCCGCTCCCACCAGGAGATCGGCGAGGAGATCACCCAGCTCCTCGGCATGAGCCGGGAGCAGTTCTGCCAGGTGGTGCTGCTGCCCCAGGGCGACTTCGCGCGGTTCCTGCGCGCCGACGCCGAGGCCCGCGGCCGGCTGCTCGGGCGGCTGTTCGACACCCGCCGTTTCGCCGACGTCGAGAAGCGGCTCGCCGAGCGCCGGCGCGCCGCCGAGGCCGACGTGCGCGAGGGGGACGCCGCGCTGCTCGCCGACGCCCACCGCATGCAGCAGGCGGCGGGCGACGGCACCCCGCTGCCCGAGCTGACCCCGGGCGACCCCGGACTCGCCGAGGCGGTGCTGACCTGGGCCGCCCTCGCCCGCACCACCGCCCGCGAACGGCTCACGATCGCGACCTGCGCGCACACCGCCGCCGGTACGGCCGCCGTCGCCACCGCCCGCGCCCTGGAGGAGGCCCGCCGACTGGCCGGGCTGCAACGCCGGTTCGCGGAGGCCGAGGAGCGGGCCGTCCGCCTCCGGGAGCACGCCGACGCCGCCGAGCAGGACCGGCTGCGGATGGAGCGGTCCCGCAAGGCCGAGGCGGTCGCCCCGGCGCTCGACCTGCGGGAGGCCGCCGAACGCGAGCACGCGCACGCGGCCCGGGCGGAGGCGGCCGCGCGTGCCGCGCTCCCGGAACCCCTCGCCGGGCTCGACGCCTCCGGGCTCGCCGCCGCCTCCCGGCGGTCCGCCGAGGAACGCGGGGAACTGGAGTCGGCCCGCCGCGCGGAACACCGGCTCGCCGCACTCGCCGCCGAGCAGACCTCGCTGGACCGCGAGGAGTCGGCCGACGACGCCGAACTCCAGGACGCCGAGAGCTGGCTCGCCGACTGGGAGACGGTCCGCGAGGAACTCCAGGGCCGCATCGACGCCGCGCAGGAGGCCGCGACCCGGGCCGAACAACTCGCCGTCCAGCGCGAACCGGCCCGCACCCGGCTCGACGCCGCCCGGCTGCGCGACCGGCTCGACCGCGACACCGAGGCGGCGGCCGCCCGCGCCCTCGCCTCCCGGGAGCGCGCCGCCGAGGCCCACGAGCACTGGCTCACCCTGAAGGAACAGCGGCTGCGGGGCATCGCCGCCGAACTCGCCGCCGGCCTCGTCGACGGCGCACCCTGCGCGGTCTGCGGCGCCACCGACCACCCCGCGCCCGCCCGCAAGGACGCCGGGCACGTCGACCGCGAGACCGAGGAGCGGGCCCTCGCGGAGTACCGGCGCGCGGAGGAGGAGCGAGCCGAGGACGAACGACGGCTCGGCTCCGTACGGGAGTCGCTGGCCGCCGCCGGCGCCGAGGCCGGCGACACCCCGGTCGACGAACTGGCGTACCGGGCGGCGGAGTTGGAGAGCCAGTACACGCGGGCCCGGGACGCCGCCTCCGCGCTGCATCCCGCACAGGAGGAGCTGCGCCGGGCCGAACAGGAGCGCGAACGCCGCGGTGCCGCCCGGCAGCAGGCCGCCCTGCGCGCCGCCGCCCGGGTCTCCCGCCGGGACGCGCTGGAGCGCGAACGGACCGCGCTGGAGCAGGAGGTGTCCCGTGCCAGGGGGGATGCCGGCAGCGTCGCCGCGCGCGCCGCCCAGCTGGAGCGCGAGGGCGCCCGGCTCACCGAGGCCGCCGAGGCGGCCCGCGTGGCGGACGACACCGCGCAGCGCCTGAAGACCGCCGACGCCCGCCTCGCGGACGCCGCGTTCCGGGCCGGCTTCGACACCCCGGCCGAGGCGGCCGCCGCCCTCCTCGACGACGACGCCCACCGCGCGCTGCAACGGCGCCTCGACGTCCGGCAGCAGGAGGAGGCCGCCGTCCGCGCGGTGCTCGCCGAACCGGAGACCGCGGCCGCCGCCCGGCGCCCGGCCGCCGACGTCGACTCCGCCGAACGGGTCGCCGAGCGGGCCGGCCGGCGCCTCCAGCAGGCCGCCTCCGCCCGGGACGCGGCGGTCCGGCGGTGCGCCGAGCTCGACCGGCTCTCCGCGCACGCCGCCACCGCGGTACGCCGGCTCGCCCCGCTGCGCGACGCCCACGACCGGGTGGCCCGCCTCGCCTCCCTCACCGCGGGCACCTCCGCGGACAACGAACGGAAGATGCGGCTGGAGTCGTACGTACTCGCCGCCCGCCTCGAACAGGTGGCCGCCGCCGCGACGGTACGGCTGGGGCGGATGTCGTCCGGGCGGTACACGCTGGTCCACTCCGACGACCGCTCCGGGCGCGGCCGCAGCGGGCTCGGACTGCACGTCGTGGACGCGTGGACCGGCCGCGAACGCGACACCGCCACGCTCTCGGGCGGCGAGACGTTCTTCGCCTCCCTCGCCCTGGCCCTCGGCCTCGCCGACGTCGTCACCGACGAGGCCGGGGGAGTGCGGCTCGACACCCTCTTCATCGACGAGGGCTTCGGCAGCCTCGACGACCAGACCCTCGACGAGGTCCTCGACGTCCTGGACGCCCTGCGCGCACGCGACCGCAGCGTGGGGATCGTCAGCCACGTCCCCGATCTGCGCCGCCGGGTGCACGCGCAGCTGGAGGTGGTCAAGGAGCGGACGGGGTCGAAGGTGCGCCACCGGGGCCTATGAGGGGCGCGGGGCTGTGCCAACCTGCGGCTCCGCCGCGTGGGCGCAATCCTTCAGGGGGTCCGGGGGCGCGGCCCCCGGGGTTGGGACGGGAAGGGGCGGCGGGGCGAGATAATTCCCCCGCCGCGCCCCCGCCTCACAACCGTGACAACTCGTCCACCAGATCGTCCAGCCCCAACGACCCCTGGGACAACGCCGCCATGTGCCACGCCTTCGCATCGAAGGCGTCCCCCCGCCGCTTCCGCGCGGCCTCCCGGCCGAGCAACCACGCCCGCTCGCCCAGCTTGTACCCGATCGCCTGCCCCGGCATCGACAGATACCGCGTCAGCTCGCTCTCCACGAAGTCCGCCGGCCGGCTGCTGTGCGCCCCGAAGAACTTCTGTGCCAGCTCCGGCGTCCACCGCTCACCGGGATGGAACGGCGAGTCCGCCGGGATCTCCAGCTCCAGATGCATGCCGATGTCGACGATGACCCGCGCCGCCCGCATCATCTGGGCGTCCAGATACCCCAGCCGCCGCTCGGCGTCGGTGAGGAACCCGAGTTCGTCCATCAGCCGCTCCGCGTACAGCGCCCACCCCTCCATGTTGGCGCTGACCCCGCCGATGGTCGCCTGGTAGCGCGAGAGGTCGTCCGCGACGTGCGCCCACTGCGCGAGCTGGAGGTGATGGCCCGGCACCCCCTCGTGGTACCAGGTGGAGACCAGGTCGTAGACGGGGAACCGGGTCTGCCCCATCGTGGGCAGCCAGGTCCGCCCGGGCCGGGAGAAGTCCGGCGACGGCGCGCTGTAGTAGGGGGCCGCCGCACTGCCCGGCGGGGCGATGCGGGACTCCACCCGGCGCACCCGCTCGGCGAGTTCGAAGTGCGTGCCGTCCAGCGCCTCGATCGCCTCGTCCATCAGCGCCTGAAGCCAGGTGCGCACCTCCTCGACGCCCTCGATGTGCGTGCCGTGCGCGTCCAGGTGCGCGAGCGCCACCCAGGGGGTCTCGGCGCCGGGCAGGATCTTCTCCGCCTCCTGCCGCATCTCGCCGAGCAGCCGGTGGAACTCCGACCAGCCGTACGCGTACGCCTCGTCGAGGTCCTGGTCGGTGCCGTTGAAGTAGCGCGCCCAGCGCGCGTACCGCTCCCGGCCCACCGTGTCCGGCGCGCCCTCGATCGTGGGCACGTACACGTCCCGCATCCAGTCGCGCAGTGCGACGACGGCCGCGGTCGCCCCGCGGGCCGCCGTGTCCAGTTCCGTGCGCAGCGCCTCGGGGCCGGCGGCGGCGAAGTCCTCGAACCAGCCGCGCCCCTCTCCGGTGTCCGCCCACTCCGTGAGCTGTCCGACGAAGGTCGCGGCCGGGCGCGGGCCCCCGTACAGCTTGCGCTCCAGACCGAGCGCGAGGGACTCCCGGTAGCCGGCGAACGCGGCCGGAACCGCGCGCAGGCGCTCGGCGACGGCCGCCCAGTCCTCCTCCGTCTCGGTCGGTGTCAACGTGAAGATGTCGCGGATCGAATGGATGGGGGAGTGGATGTTGCTGACCGCGCGCAGGCCCTCGTCGGCCTCGTGCACGGCGAGTTCGGCGGTGAGCCGCTCGCGCAGCAGGCGCGCGCACCGGCGCTCGATGTCACTGTCCGCGCCCGGCAGTCGCTCCGCCTCGTCGAGCCGCGCGAGGGTCTCCCGCGCCAGCTTCGCGAGGGCCTCCTGCCCCGCGGGGGAGGTGTCCGGAAGTCTGCTCGAGCTCTCCTTCACACCGAGGTAGGTGCCGGTGACGGGGTCGAGGAGGACGAGGGCGTCGACGTAGGCGTCGGCGACCTGACGGGGCAGCTGGCTGTTGGTGTCAGACATGCGGACCATCCTCGTACGGAAGGGCCGCCCGCGTCAGCAGGGGGCCGGTGTCCGACTGCCCGTACTGCCCGGAACTCATCCCCGTGCGGCCGGTCCCAGCGGCGCCTCGCGCCCGGGCGGCAGGAGCGGTCCGCACTCCCACTGCTGGAAGATCAGCCGGGTCTCCACCCGGGCCACCTCGCGGCGGGCCGTGAACTCGTCCAGGACCAGCCGCTGCAGATCGGCCATGTCCGCGACGGCGACGTGCACGAGATAGTCGTCGGGCCCGGTGAGGTGGAAGACCGTCAGCGCCTCCGGCAGCGCCCTGATCCGCTCGACGAACGGCCCCACCAGCTCCCGCCGGTGCGGCCTGACCTGCACCGACAGCAGCGCCTGGAGCCCGCGCCCCAGCTTGGCCACATCCAGCCGCAGCCGGTGGCCGACGATCACGCCCGAGCGGCGCAGCCGGTTCACCCGGTCCAGACAGGTCGACGGCGCCACCCCGACCTGGGCGGCGAGGTCCCGGTAGGGGGTCCGGGCGTCGTTCTGCAGCAGCCGCAGCAGATGGAGGTCCACCGGATCCAGTGCGACGGAATCGGACATGCGGCGAACGTAGCACGGAGCTCGCCCCCGAAAGCCCGGCCGCTGTTCAGTCTGCCGTGCATGGACTTCGGTACGCGTGACACGTACGACGGCCCGCGGCGGCACGAGGAAGCCCGCTCCGCCGTCCCCCTCCCCGCCCGGTCCCCGGACACCGAGGCGGTGCACGCCGGGCGGGAGGACCTCGCCGCCCTGGGACTGCACGCCCCGCCCCTCGACCTGTCCACCACCTACCCCAGCGCCGACAGCCGGGGCGAGGCCGCCCGCATCGACGCCTTCGCCGCCGAGGGCGCCGAGCCGGAGGGGCCGCCGGTGTACGGGCGGCTCGGCAACCCGACCGTCGCCCGGTTCGAACACGCGCTCGCCAAGCTGGAGGGCACCGAGAGCGCGGTCGCCTTCGCCACCGGGATGGCCGCGCTCAGCGCCGTCCTGCTCGCCCGGGGCGCGGCCGGACTGCGGCACGTCGTCGCCGTACGACCGCTGTACGGGTGCAGCGACCATCTGCTCACCGCCGGGCTGCTCGGCTCCGAGGTGACCTGGACCGACCCGGCCGGCATCGCGGACGCGCTGCGCCCCGACACCGGGCTGGTGATGATCGAGACCCCGGCCAACCCGACGCTCGCCGAGGCCGACGTGCGGGCCGTCGCCCACGCGTGCGGCTCGGTGCCGCTGCTCGTCGACAACACCTTCGCCACGCCCGTGCTCCAGCGGCCCGCCGGGCAGGGGGCGCGGCTGGTGCTGCACAGCGCGACCAAGTACCTCGGCGGGCACGGCGACGTGATGGGCGGGGTCGTCGCGTGCGACGAGGAGTCCGCCCGGTGGCTGCGGCAGATCCGGTTCGCCACGGGCGGTGTCCTGCATCCGCTGGCCGGTTATCTGCTGCTGCGGGGTCTGTCGACGCTGCCGGTACGGGTGCGGGCGGCGTCCGCCACCGCCGCGGAACTGGTCCGGCGACTCGCGGCCGACCCGCGCGTGGCCCGGGTGCGCCATCCGCGGATCGGCGGCGCGATGATCGCCTTCGAGGTGCACGGCGACCCGCACGAGGTGATCGCCGGGGTCCGGCTGATCACCCCGGCGGTGAGCCTGGGCAGCGTCGACACGCTGATCCAGCACCCGGCGTCGATCAGCCACCGCATCGTCGACGCGGGCGACCGCCGGGACGCCGGCGTCACCGACCGGCTGCTGCGGCTGTCGGTCGGCCTGGAGGACGTCGAGGATCTGTGGGCCGATCTGGACGGCGCGCTGGGGGCCGGCGCGGGGGAGGAACGGATCGCGGCGGGCCGCGAAGCCGCGCGGTGACGGTGGTGCGGTTGCGGGCTGACCCGCGGTGACGGCGGCGCGGCCTTGGGCCGACCCGCGGTGATGGCCGCGCGGCTGCGGGTCGACTCGCCGTGAGAGCGGTACGGCCGCAGGCCGACCTGCGGTGAGAGCGGTACGGCCCCGGGCCGACCCGGAGTCGCACCGGCCGGGTCAGTCCCGTACGGCCCCGTCGCCGTGGACCCCCGCCGTGTCGTGGGCGACCGCGGGGGCCGCTCCCAGGCGGGCGGTGATCACGAGGGTGCCCTCCTCGATCTGGTAGTCGAGGGGCAGCCCCAGCGCCCGCATCGCGGCGACCATGCCCGTGTTGGACGCCTGGGTCACGGCGTACACGTGTCCGCAGCCCGCCTCCACCGCCATCGCGACCAGCCGCCCGAGGAGCCGGCCCCCGACACCCCGCCGCTGCCAGGCGTCCTCGACCAGCAGGGCGACCTCCGTCTCGTCGCCGTCCCAGAGCAGATGGCCGAGCCCGACGATCCGCCCCGACGCGGTCCGCGCGGCCAGCGTGCGGCCGAACCGGGGGCTGAGCAGGTGGTCGAGGTAGCGGTCGGCGTCGCCGACCGGGCCGTGGTACCGCATCCGCAGCGTGTGCGGCGAGCAGCGCTCGTGCATCGCCCGGGCCGCCGCCAGGTCGGAGACGTCCGCCCGGCGCACGGTGAGCGTGTTGCCCTCGGGCAGCGTGAGCACGTCCTGCCCGTCCGGCACCCGGGGGCCGAGCCGCGCGTCCAGTTCGACCAGGGCCCGGGCCCGGGCGAACTCCGTCGGCGTGAACGGCGGATACGGCCGCTCGACGGTGATCACTCCGCCCTCCGGCGACCGCAGCCGCATGACGGTCTCCTCCAGGGCGCCCTCCACCGGCGTGTCCTGCCCGGCGCGTCCGGTGGCGCCGGCGGGCAGTGAGCGGATGGTGCAGCGGCCCAGCAACTGCCGCAGCGCGAGCGGCAGTTCCGCCGCGTCAAGGGCCGTACGGGTGGCCAGGGCGAGCACCCGGGTGGGCGCGTCCACCAGATCGTGGGCGTCGGCCCGCTCGATCCAGGTGCCCCGCCCGCCGGCCGCCGCCACGGACCGGGTGACCTCGGCGGCGGTCAGTCCGGCGGGGCCGCGCAGCAGGAACTCGTCGACGACGCCCTCGGCCAGCGGGTGCGTCTGCAGGCTCAGGATGTCGACGCCGTGCCCGGCCAGCGCGGCGCACAGCGCGGCGAGCGCGCCCGGCTCGTCCCGTACCGTCGTCCGCATCCGCCACAGCGCGGCCGCCCCGGCGGCCTCGGCCACCGCGTCGGACCCGGACGGCCCGGCCCGCTCCGCACCGCCGGGGGCGGCCGGCCGGGCGCCGGTATCGCCACTGGGCGGGGCGTGACCGTGGCGGCGTGACCACCACACGTGGAAGAAGGCCGTGGCGACCAGGCCCACGGCGGACAGGACGAGCAGCATCGGCCCGTCCGGCCCGTGCCCCACCGTGTTGGCGACGGCGTCGGCCACGGCGACCGCCGTGAACAGTGCCGCCAGCTCGACGAGGTCCCGCCGCCAGTGGTGGACGGGACGCCTGTGCCGCGTACGTGTTGTCTGCGTCGGGTTCGACAGGTCGGGTGTCATAGGGACACTGTGGAGGAAACGTGTTGCGTGATCACGAACGCTTTGTGACTGTGCGGTAAAGCGTCGATCTGTCCGCTTTGTTGCGCATGCCATGACCGGAACCGAACGCCGCGCACCGGGGGATGACTCCGGTGCGCGGCGTGACGACCGAGACTACGCGAGCCGCCGCCCCGCCGGGCGCGGACGCGTCACTGACCGACCAGACCCGGCTGCAGCACCTGCGTGAACAGCACGCTGCCGTCCTGCTCGCGCAGCCGGACCGTCAACTCCCCGCTGCCGCCGTCGATGTCGACCTCGCCGAAGAACTGGTAGCCCTCCGCCGGGGAGACGTTCGACGCGGTGGGCGCCTTCACGAAGACCCGCTCCGGGCCGAACGTGCCGTCCAGGTCGCTCGCCGGGAACGCGCCCGCGTTGAGCGGGCCCGAGACGAACTCCCAGAACGGCTCGAAATCGGTGAACGCCGCCCGCGAGGGCTGGTAATGCTGCGCCGAGGTGTGGTGCACGTCCGCCGTCAGCCACACCGTGCCGGTGATCCGCTGGTGCTTGACGTACCGCAGCAGCTCGGCGATCTGCAGCTCCCGCCCGAGCGGCCGGCCCGGGTCCCCCTGCGCGACCGCCTCGTAGTTCGGCCGCCCCTCGGTGGTGTCCGGCACGACCAGGCCGAGCGGCATGTCCGCGGCGATCACCTTCCACACCGCCCGCGACCGCTTCAGCTCCCGCTTGAGCCAGGCCAGTTGCTCCGCGCCCATGATGCCGACCGGGTCGGTGGTCTGGGCGTCCGGGGAGTTGGCGTTGCGGTACGTGCGCATGTCGAGGACGAACACGTCGAGCAGCGGGCCGTGCCGCATGACCCGGTACACCCGGCCGTTCCGGTCGCCCGGCGACAGCGTGGACAGCGGGAAGTACTCGCTGAACGCGCGACGGGCGCGGGCGGCGAGCACGTCCAGACGCTTCTCCGTGTACGCGGTCACCGAGTCGGCGATCACCTCGCCCGGGTACCAGTTGTTGCGTACCTCGTGGTCGTCCCACTGGACGATCGAGGGCACCTGGGCGTTGAACCGGCGCAGGTTGTCGTCGAGCAGGTTGTAGCGGAAGTTGCCGCGGTACTCGGCCAGCGTCTCCGCGACCTTGGACTTCTCCTCCGTGGTGATGTTCCGCCAGGTGGAGCCGTCGGGGAGGGGGGCGGTGGCGGAGATCGGGCCGTCGGCGTAGATGTTGTCGCCGCTGCACAGGAAGAAGTCCGGGTCCAGTCTCGCCATCGCGTCGTAGATGCGGTAGCCGCCCAGGTCCGGGTTGATGCCCCAGCCCTGGCCCGCGAGGTCGCCCGACCACAGGAATCGCACGCCCCGCCGGCGCCCCGCCGGGGTGGTGCGGAAGGTGCCGGTCACCGGCTCGCCGGTGCGGCGCGGGTCGTCCGGGTCGGCGAGCAGCACCCGGTAGTGGATCTGCTCGCCGGCCGGCAGCCCGTGCAGCCGGGTGGTGCCGGTGAGGTCGGTGCCGGGGCCGAGGAGCGGGCCGTGCCAGCGGCGCGCGTCGCGGAAGGACTCGGTGGCGGCGGTCTCGACGATCATCCGGGCGGGGCGGTCCGAGCGGACCCAGACCAGCCCGGAGTGCGCGGTGACGTCCCCGGCCTGCACGCCCCAGGAGGCCGCCGGCCGCCCGGACCGGGCGAAGGCAGGTGCCGCGCCGAGCGCGGTGGGCACGGCGGAGGCGGCGGAGACGGCGAGCGCACCGCGCAGCACGCTGCGACGGGCCGGTGACGGGAGGTGTGGCATGACGGATCCCTCCTGGGGAGGCTCTCGGGCGACGGCACGGCCGGCGGGCACGGCCGAGGGGCCCGGCCGACGCGTACGACCGGTGGGCACGGCCGAGGGCACGGCCAATGGGCACAGCCACAACTACTGGCGCCCCGCGGCGCCCGCGCGAACGCCAAGTGAACAACGGGGCGGTGCGTGCGGGCCGACGGCTCGCCGCCCCGCTCACCCCCGCTGCCCACCGCGCGGGCCCTCACCCGCACGCCCTCACCGGATCCGCCCCGCCGGCCCCCGGGCGGCCCGTGCCCTCAGCGGCTGCCGTCCAGCAGGACGCGGGCGACCAGCGCCGGATCGTCGTTCATCGGGACGTGACCGCAGCCCGGCAGCCGGACCAACCGGGCGCCGGGGATGATCTGCTTGGCCCGGACGCCCTGGCGGCGGACCAGCAGCCGGTCCTTGGTGCCCCAGGCCACGGTGACGGGCAGGTCGGGGAGGTCGTCCGTGAACTGCACGGTCGCGCCCGCCCGCAGGGTCTCGGTGAACCCCCGCGCGTGGGCCAGGGCGAGTGTCTCGGCGACGACGGCCTCGGGCGAACGGCGGCCGGGGCGGGCGTAGATGGTGCTGGTCAGCACCGTGCGCCCGGCCGCGGACCGGGACAGCCGCTCCACCACCGGCAGCGGCAGCCGCCGCGCCGCCTGCCGCATCGCCGCCAGGATCCCGAAGGCGTACCGTCGCTCGACCGGCGTCCAGAACCCGGCGGGGGACAGCGCGGTGACGGACCGTACGCGCTTCTCGCGGCCCAGCTCCAGGGCGAGCAGACCGCCCAGCGAGTTCCCGGCGACGTGCGGGCGGTCGAGGTCCAGCGCCTCGCAGAGCGCGCCGAGCGCGGTGTTCACGGTCGGCAGATCGTGCCGCAGCCCGTCGGGCAGCGGCTCGGAGGCGCCGAAGCCGGGCAGGTCGACGGCTATGACGTCCCGCTCGGTGGCCAGGATGTCGACGACCGGGTCCCAGGCCTGCCGGTGGTGCCCGATGCCGTGCAGCAGCAGAAGCGGCTCGCCGGTGCCCACGCGCGCGTAGGAGAGGGTGAGGGTGCGCGGACCGTGGGGCGAGGGGACGTCGAAGGACACCGTGGCCATGCTGCTGCTCCTTGTCTGTGGGGCGGTCGACCTCGTAGACAGCTTGTCAGCAGCGGCTACTGACGGGTAGCCCCTGGTTGGCGTGAACCGCGCGCAACCAACGGCGATGTCCGGTCACTCGTTCGAGGCCGCCTGGACACGTTGGGTGGCGGCGCGGTGGGATGGGCGCGTGCCGGAGGGGGACCTGGTCCGGCAATTCGTGGGGTGGGGGGACCTGGCGGGCGTCGGCGACGTCTTCCATGCCGGAGGCGCGCACGCCCGGCGGGCCACGCCGAGCGCGAGTCTCCGGGAATTTCCCGGGTTGCCCGATTGGTCTTGACCAAGGGTGGGGACCGTTTTATGGTCCAGAGAAGTGCAACAACCTTTAATAAACAAGGGCGCCAAAACGCCGCCGGGTCACGGCGAATGCGGAGGACAGGGTGGGGACCACGCAGCTGGAGACGGTGCCGGAGCCGAAGTACTGGCATCTGAAGAACGTGCTCACACAGGCGCTCGACTCGGAGTTCTCGGTGGGCGAGATCCTGCCCAACGAGCGGGATCTGGCGGCGCGTTTCGGCGTCGCCCGGGCCACGTTGCGGCAGGCGCTGGAGCAGCTCGAACTGGAGGGCAGGCTGCAGCGCCGCCGGGGCGTCGGCACGACGGTCGCGCCGCCGCGCATGGGGGTGGCCGTCGGCTCCGAGGAACAGACCTGGCCGGGCGAGGGGGACGACGCCTGGCAGGCCGTCGACTGCCAGGCCGCGCCGGCGCCGGCCGCGGTGACGGAACTGCTGGAGACCGGGCGCGACGAGGACGTCCACACGGTACGGCGCACCCGGGTGTCGCACGGTCAGCCCGTGGCCGCCGAACTGCTGTACGTCCCGGGGGTCTCCGTGCCCGACCTCTCGGGCATCGACGCCCCCTCCGGCGCGGCCCGCGCGCGTGCGGTGCTGCGCGAGCTGCACCGGCTGGAACTGGAGGGCGAGTACCGCGCGGTGGAGCTCGGCTCCGCGAGCGCGGAGGACGCGAAGGAACTCGACCGGCTCCCCGGCTCCCCGGTCCTGGTCGTCACCACCCGCTTCTACGCGGCCGGCCGCACGGCGGCGGTATCGGTCGCCACGTACCGCGCGGACACGTGCCGACTGACGTTCGGCGACGCGGGCGGCGTGGAGATAGACCCCACACCGGAACGCCGAGCGTCCTGACGGACCCTTTCAGGGGCGCGGAAGAACTGTGCAGACGGGGCGAAGCCCCGTGCCGGGGTGCGGGGGGCGGAGCCCCCGCCCCGGGTCGAAGGGGCGGAGCCCCTGGGGGACGGGAAGGGTGTAGGGGCGGCGGGGGCGGAACAAGCCCCTCTCAGTGACGGGACGTCACCGTCCCCTCCACCGCGAACAGTTGCTCCTCGACATGGTCGAGAGCCAGCCGCAACGCCCCGGTCGCCACCACCGCCTCCCCCACCCCCGACAACGTCACCCTCGGCGGCCGCAGGCAATACCGCGCCAACTCCCGCCGCAACGGCTCCAGCACCCCGTCGAGCCCCGCCGCCCACCCCCCGATCACGACCAGCTCCGGATCGAGCGCGAGCGCCAGCGCCGCGACATCGTGCACCAACCGCTGCAGGAACCGCTCCACCGCCTCCCGCGCCCGCCCGTCCCCCTCCCGCGCCAGCGCGAACACCTCCGCCACCGCCTGCTCGTCCAGCGGATGCAACGGCCGGTCCGTCGTCGACAGCAGCGTCTCCGGCGTCGCCTCCCGCCCCAGCAGATGCAGCGCCCCGATCTCCCCGGCCGCACCCCCGAACCCCCGGTGCAGCCGCCCCCCGATCAGCGCCCCGGCCCCGGGACTCAGCCCCGCCAGGACGAACACCACGTCGTCGGAATCGGTGGCCGCCCCCTTCCAGTGCTCGCCCACCGCCGCCGCGTTCGCGTCGTTCTCCACCAGCACCGGGCACTTGAAGGAGCGGCTGAGCCGGTCGCCCAGCCGCAGCCCCGTCCACCCGGGCAGCGCCGTACCCAGCCGCACCGTGCCGTCCGCCTCCACGATCCCGGGGCTGGCCACGCCGACCGCGCGCAGCGAGTCGCGCGCCACGCCCGCCCGGCGCAGCAGCTCGGCCACGGTGGTGCGCAGCCGCTCGAGGCGTTCGTCGGCGGGCGCGGTCTCGGAGATGTCCTTGGACAGCGTGCCCAGTTCACGGCCGTCGAGGTCGGCGAGGACCGCGGTCACGCGGTGCGCGCCGACGTCGAGGCCCAGCAGATGCCCGGCCTCCGCACGGAACCGGTAGCGCCGGGCCGGCCTCCCCTGCCGCCGGGCGGCACCCTCCTCGGCCGCGACCTCCACCACGAGGCCCGCCCCGATGAGCCCTTCGACGACTCCCTCGACGGTCGGCCGGGACAGGCCCGTCACCCGGGTGATCTCGGTGAGGGTCGCGCAGTCGGTGGCACGCAACGCGTGCAGCACCACAGCGGAATTGATCCTTCGCAGCAGAGAGGGGTCCCCGCCGGTGAGCCGCCCCAACGTCCGTCCTCCCAGCTCGTGCGCGTGTGGGGCGGATCGTACTCGGCCGCGGCCCGCCCCGGCGAGTGCCGGGCGGCCCCGGGCCCGCCCGGCGTCGGTCCGACGGCCCCGCCCATTGTCAGTGGCGGCTGGTCTACTGGAGACATGAGCCTGGATCAGCACCTCGCCGCGATCGGCCTGTTGTGCTCCCACCCCCTCCCGGTGGGGCACGACGGGCCGTCCGGCGGGATGCCCGGGATTCCGGCGACGCCCGGGCATCTGGCGGGACCCGGCTACCGCATAGTGACCCTGGAGGCCGGCCCGGGAGCGTACGGGGGCGGCGGTGCCGGGCGGGAACAGGAGGCGGACGACCTCGACGCCCAACGGGAGGGCCTGGCCCGGATACTGGACGAGAGATGGGGGCCAGGCCAGACCTGGGGCACGCTCACGCCCGCCGTCCGCCTCGCGCGCGGCGAGGAGATACCCGAGCCCTGGGCCGCGCTCACCCACCTCGTGGACCAGCTGCGACTGTGGCAGTGTGCGACGGACGGCCGCTGGATAGGGCTCGGACTGGCGGACCGGGACGGGACGGACGAGGTGCGCCTCCTCGCGGCCGTCACCGACATCGACCCGCCGTGAGCCCGGCCGCAGGCCGGAGCCGGTGCGTCACCGGGTGGGCTACCTCTCGGCCGCTTCCCGGAGGCGGGCGAACTCCTCGGCCATCGTCCGCGCCGTCCAGTGGGCATTGAGGCCGCTGGGGTTGGGCAGCACCCAGACGCGGGTGTCGCCGATGGTCCGCACCTGGGGACCCACCTGGGCCCCGCGGTCGTCGAAGGCGGTCCGGTAGGCGGTGACACCGAGCACGGCCAGCCAACGGGGCCGCAGCCGGGCCACCTTCAGGCCGAGCAGCCGCCCGCCCTCGCGGTACTCCTCGGCGGTCAGCTCGTCGGCCCGGGCGGAGGCCCGCGCCACCACGTTGGTGATGCCCAGCCCGTACGACAGCAGTTCCTCCTGCTCGGAGGGGTGCAGGCGGCGCGGGGTGAAGCCGGACAGGTGCAGCACCGGCCAGAAGCGGTTGCCGGGGCGGGCGAAGTGGTGGCCGGTCGCGGCCGTCATCAGACCTGGATTGATGCCGCAGAACAGCACATGGAGGCCGTCCGCGACCACGTCCGGGACGAGACGGTCGCGGGCGGCCTCCAGCTCCGCCGGGGTGGGGCGTGTCAGAGGATCGCCCCCGGGGTGTAGCCCGCGGCCTCCGGGTGCTGCTTCACGATCTCGCCGATCCGGGCGACGACGGTGGCGACCTGGTCGGCGGCGGCGCCGGTGAACGACAGCTTGTCCGCCATCAGCGCGGCCAGCGCCTCGCGGTCCAGCGGGATGCGCTCGTCGGCGGCGAGGCGGTCGAGCAGCTCGTTGCGCTCGGCGCCCTGCTCTCGCATGGCGAGCGCGGTCGCCACCGCGTTCTCCTTGATCGCCTCGTGCGCCACCTCGCGGCCCACGCCCGCCCGCACCGCGCCCATCAGCACCTTGGTGGTGGCCAGGAACGGGAGGTAGCGGTCCAGCTCGCGGGCGACGACCGCCGGGAACGCGCCGAACTCGTCGAGCACGGTCAGGAATGTCTCCAGCAGGCCGTCGAGCGCGAAGAACGCGTCCGGGAGCGCCACCCGGCGCACCACGGAGCAGGACACGTCGCCCTCGTTCCACTGGTCGCCCGCCAGCTCGCCGGTCATCGAGGCGTAGCCACGCAGGATCACCATCAGGCCGTTGACGCGCTCGCAGGAGCGGGTGTTCATCTTGTGCGGCATCGCGGAGGAGCCGACCTGGCCGGGCTTGAAGCCCTCGGTGACCAGCTCGTGCCCCGCCATCAGCCGGATCGTCTTCGCCAGCGAGGACGGGGCGGCGGCGAGCTGCACCAAGGAGGTGACGACCTCGTAGTCGAGGGAGCGGGGGTAGACCTGGCCGACGGAGGTGAACGCCTGCGAGAAGCCGAGGTGCTCGGCGATGCGGCGCTCCAGCTCCGCGAGGCGGGTGGCGTCGCCGCCGAGGAGGTCCAGCATGTCCTGGGCGGTGCCGACCGGGCCCTTGATGCCGCGCAGCGGGTAGCGGCCGAGGAGCTCCTCGATGCGGCCGTACGCCACGAGGAGTTCGTCGGCGGCGGTCGCGAAGCGCTTGCCGAGGGTGGTGGCCTGGGCGGCCACGTTGTGCGAGCGGCCGGCCATGACCAGCTCGCCGTACTCGCCGGACAGCTTGCCGAGGCGGGCCAGGACGGCGACCGTGCGGTCGCGCATCAGCTCCAGCGAGCGGCGGATCTGGAGCTGCTCGACGTTCTCGGTGAGGTCCCGGGAGGTCATGCCCTTGTGGACCTGCTCGTGGCCGGCGAGGGCGTTGAACTCCTCGATACGGGCCTTGACGTCGTGGCGGGTGACCTTCTCGCGCGCGGCGATGGAGGGGAGGTCGACGTCGTCCAGGACGCGCTCGTAGTCGGCGAGCGCGGTGTCGGGGACTTCGATGCCGAGGTCCTTCTGGGCGCGCAGTACGGCGAGCCAGAGCCTGCGCTCGAGCCTCACCTTCTCCTCGGGCGACCAGAGCGTGGCGAGCTCGGGGGAGGCGTAGCGTCCGGCGAGGACGTTGGGGATGCGGGGCTTGGCGGGCGCAGATGTCACGTGTACGGAGTGTACTGGCGGTTCGTGCAGGTGGGCGGGGCGGGTGGGTTCGGAGGATCGTACGAGGGGGCGGGGGCCGGGGGCCATGTGCGGCTCCGCCGCGCCGCGTAAGGGGCGCGGGGAACTGCGCGGGCAACCACGTACCACACGCGCCCGTGCACGCACGCCTGCCCGCCCCGTCTTC
This sequence comes from Streptomyces sp. NBC_00670, assembly GCF_036226765.1. NCBI lineage: Bacteria > Bacillati > Actinomycetota > Actinomycetes > Kitasatosporales > Streptomycetaceae > Streptomyces > Streptomyces sp. NBC_00670. The sequence goes on along the minus strand of NZ_CP109017.1, from coordinate 1,129,122 downwards.
GCGGCGAGCGCCCCTACGCGCGCGGTGGGTCGTACGGGAGGAGGTCCGGGCGTTTGGCGGGGCGGCCGTCGCCCGAGGAGCGGCCTGTCAGCCGCCGGGCTATCCAGGGCAGCAGGTGCTGCCGGGCGAAGCGGGCGTCGGCGGTTCGGCGGGCGAGCCAGGCCGCCGGGGCGGTCGCCGTCATCGGCGTGTGCCAGTCCGCGTCCTCCGGCTCGTAGCCCAGCGACTGCCACACCGCCTCGGCCACCCGCCGGTGGCCCTCGGCCGTCAGGTGCAGCCGGTCCACGTCCCACAGCCGGGGGTCGGAGAGCGACGGCGCCCCGTACAGGTCGACCACGACCGCCCCGTGCCGCTCCGCGAGCGCGTCGACCGTCTCGAACAGCGCCTCCATGCGCGGCCGGAACCGCTCCAGGACGGGACCCTGCCGGCCCGGGCTGCGCATCAGCACCAGCTGCTTGCAGGACGGGGCCAGCCGCTCCACCGCCTCCGTCAGCAGATCCCGCACCCGGACCATGTCGCACTTGGGCCGCAGCGTGTCGTTGAGGCCGCCGACGAGCGTGATCACATCGGCGCCCATCGCGGCGGCCGGGTCGACCTGCTCGTCGACGATCTGGCCGATCAGCTTCCCCCGCACCGCGAGGTTGGCGTACCGGAAGCCGGGCGAGCGCGCGGCCATCCGGCCGGCCAGGAGGTCGGCCCAGCCGCGGTAGGTGCCGTCGGGCAACAGGTCCGACATGCCCTCGGTGAAGGAGTCGCCGACCGCGACCAGGCTGGAGTAAGGGGGGCTGGGGTGAGGCGGGTTCGTCTGCATGGCGGTCCCGATGCTAACGCGCCCCGCATACCCGTCGGTCGGTCGGGAGTCACCCCCCGGCCTCCCCGTCCGTCACGCCGGCTGGCCGAACAGCTCCCGCAGGACGTCCTCCATCGTCACCAGGCCCGACAGCCTGCCGTCCGGGCCGAGCACCGCGGCCAGGTGGGTGCGGCTGCCCCGCATCGCGGTGAGCACGTCGTCCAGCGGCGTGGTCTCCCGGACCCGGGCGATGGAGCGCATCTCCCGCACCGGGAACGGCACCCCGCGCGGACCCGCGTCCAGCGCGTCCTTCACATGCAGATACCCCACGATCCGCCGGGCCGCGTCCACCACCGGGAAGCGCGAGAACCCGGAGTGCGCGGACAGTTGCTCCAGCTGCTCCGGGGTGACGCCCACGCGCGCGTAGACGATCTTCTCCAGCGGCAGCACCACGTCCCGCACCGGCCGGCGCCCCAGCTCCAGCGCGTCGTGCAGCCGCTCCTGCGCCCGCTCGTCGATCAGCCCGGCCTCGCTGGAGTCCTGCACGAGACGGGCCAGCTCGTCGTCCGAGAACGTGGCGGCGACCTCGTCCTTCGCCTCCACCCGCAGCAGCTTCAGGAGCGCGTTGGCGAAGGCGTTGATCGCGAAGATCACCGGCCGCAGCGCACGGGCCAGCCCCACCAGCGGCGGTCCGAGGAACAGCGCCGTCCGCACCGGCTCGGCCAGCGCCACGTTCTTCGGCACCATCTCGCCCAGCAGCATGTGCAGATACGTCGCCAGCGCCAGCGCGATCACGAAGGACACCGCGTGCCCCGCGCCCGACGGCACGCCCACCGCGTGGAACACCGGCTCCAGCAGATGCGCGATCGCCGGCTCGGCGACCACGCCGAGGACCAGCGTGCACAGCGTGATGCCGAGCTGTGCGGCCGCCAGCAGCGCCGACACGTGTTGGAGCCCCCACAGCACGGAGCGGGCCCGTCGGTCGCCCTCCTCCGCGCGCGGCTCGATCTGACTGCGGCGCACCGAGATCAGCGCGAACTCGGCGCCCACGAAGAAGGCGTTGGCGACCAGCGTCAGCAGGCCGATCAGCAGCTGTACGGCGGTCATCGGCCACCCTCCCCGTTCTTCCGGTCGCCGGAACGGCCGGCGGTCTCGTCGTTCCGGGTCCGCCCGGCGACCGCCGCGGCCTCGGCGTCCTCCGCCAGGGGTGCGTGCAGGAGTACCCGGGCCGCGCGGCGACCCGTCGCGTCGACCACGTCGAGACGCCAGCCGGCGACCTCGACGCGGTCGCCCGCGACCGGTATCCGGCCGAGTTCGGCCGCCACCAGGCCGGCGAGCGTCTCGTACGGTCCGTCCGGCGCCCGCAGCCCCACCCGCGCGAGCTGGTCCAGACGGGCCGAGCCGTCGGCGTCGTACCGCGCGCGGCCGTCGTCGTCCGCGCCGGCCGGGGCGAGGTCGGGCGTCTCGTGCGGGTCGTGCTCGTCCCGGACCTCGCCGACGACCTCCTCGACGATGTCCTCCAGCGTGGCCACCCCGGCCGTGCCGCCGTACTCGTCGATGACGACGGCCATGGTCTGCCGGCCGGACGACAGCCGGTCGAGGAGCCGGTCCACGGTGAGCGACTCGGGGACGAACAGGGGTTCGCGTATCACCTGGCCGAGCGTGCGCAGGGGGCGCTGGTCGGCGGGGACCGCGAGGATGTCCCGGATGTGTGCGACGCCCACGACGGAGTCCAGGCTCTCGCGGTAGACCGGGAAGCGGGACAGGCCCGTCGCACGGGTCGCGTTCGCCACGTCCTCGCAGGTCGCCTGGAGGTCGAGGGCGACGACCTGGACGCGCGGGGTCATCACGTTCTCCGCGGTGAGGTCGGCGAGGTTGAGGGTGCGTACGAACAGCTCGGCGGTGTCCGCCTCCAGTGCCCCCTCCTTCGCGGAGTGCCGGGCGAGCGCCACCAGCTCCTGGGGCCCGCGCGCGTGGGCCAGCTCCTCGGCCGGCTCGAGACCGAACCTCCGTACGACGTGGTTGGCCGTGTTGTTGAGATGGGTGATGAACGGCCGGAACGCTGCGCTGAACCAGCGCTGCGGCGTGCCCACGCGCTTGGCCATCGCCAGCGGCGCGGAGATCGCCCAGTTCTTCGGCACCAGCTCGCCGACGACCATCAGGAACACCGTCGACACCGCCGTGCCGAGCACCAGGGCCACCGACGTCGACGCCGAGGGCGGGACGCCGATGTCCTCCAGCGGGCCCGCTATCAGCTTCGAGATCGACGGCTCGGCGAGCATGCCGACCACCAGGTTGGTGACCGTGATGCCGAGCTGGGCGCCGGACAGCTGGAACGTCAGCTGCCGTACGGCCTTCAAGGCGCCCGCCGCGCCGCGCTCGCCGCGCTCGACAGCCCGTTCGAGGTCGCCGCGCTCGACCGTGGTCAGCGAGAACTCGGCGGCGACGAACGCGCCGCAGGCCAGCGAGAGCGCCACCGCCACGAGCAGCAGGAACACCTCGGTCATCGGGTCACCTCCGTCCCGTGCCCGGCCGGGGGCGGGAGGACCGGACGGCGCCGGCCGTCGCGGGGTGCGTGGTGGGTACTACTGGGAGGCTCGCCCATGCGCGGACGCTCACACCTTTCATGGAGGGACGGGTGATCCCTGGAAGGGACCATGCGATGCCTCAAGAGTAAAGGATGGGCAAAAGTGTCCGGCGGGCCTGTGGACAACGGGACGGTGGATGACGGGGTCGCTACAGCGGCTTGACCCAGCGCCGCCAGTGGTCCTCGCGGTGGTAGCCGGCGGCGCCCCACGCCCGGTGCGCCCGCGCGTTGGCCTCCAGGACCATCGCGTCCGCCCGCCGCCCGCCGAGAGTGGAGAATCGTTCCTCCGCTGCCTCCAGCAGCGCGCGTGCGAGGCCCTGCCTGCGGTGGTCGGGGTGCACGGCCAGCCGGTAGAGGTGGCACCGCCAGCCGTCGAAGCCGGCTATCGCCGTCCCGACGAGGGTGCCGTCGCGCTCGGCGAGGAGCAGGGCCTCGGGGTCACGGGCGAGCAGCCGGGCCACGCCGTCGCGGTCGTCGCTGATGCTCGTCCCCTCCGCGGCCGTGCGCCAGAACCGGAGGACGGCGTCGATGTCGGAGGGGGTGGCGGGGCGGATGTGCGGATCGCTCATGCGGGAGAGCGAAGCAGAGGGTGCGGCCCGGCCGCGACCCCGTTTTCCTTCCTCCTTGCCGACGCTAGCGCCGTCGCGCTAGCGTCGGGAGCATGGCCAAAACCCAGCTGAACGTGCGGGTGGACGAGGACACGGCGCGGGCCGCCCGCGAGCGGGCCCTGGAGCGGGGCATGAGCGTCAACCGGTACATCGAGGAACTGGTCCGGCAGGACGCGGGGGAGACGGGGCGGACGTTCGTCGACGCCGCGGCCGACTTCATGAAGCGGTACGAGTCGGTCTTCGCGGAGGAGTTCGGCGCGGGGTCGGCGGGGCCCGCGGGCTCCGCCGGGGCGCGGCAGCAGGGCGGCCGCTGAACCCTTGAGCACGCTCAGAATCGACCTCGCCTGGTTGCTGATGGTCGCCGAACAGCGGACGCCGGGGGATCCGCAGGTCACCGACTGGGGTGCGCTGGTCGCCGCGGTGAGCCGGCACGAGGCGGAGATATTCGGCGTCCCCGTCTACGACACGCCGCACGCGCGGGCGGCGGCGTTGCTGCAGCTTCTGCTGCATGTGCCGGCGCTGGAGCGCTCCAACGCGTTGTTCGCGTCCGCGGTGGCGTACGGCTATCTCGTCGCGTGCGGGGCGAGGGTGGACGTGTCGCCGGAACAGGTCCGCGACCTGGCCCGCCTGGTCAAGACCGGCGGGGCGACGGTCCAGCGGATCACGGAGGAACTCCGCGGGTGGACGGCGTGAAGCCCGCCGTGGTGAGTGTGCGGGTGCGGTTCGCCTCCGGCCGGAACGCGCAGTCCCGCGCGCCCGTGCCGGGCCGCGGGCCCCACGCCTGACGGGCTGCCCCCGGGGGTGGTTGTGCGGCTGCGGGTCGTGTGTGGCTGGTCGCGCAGTTCCCCGCGCCCCTGGTGGGGCGGGGCCCCGGCGTTTGAGGGGTTGCCCCCCGGGGGTGGTTGTGCGGCTGCGGGCTGCGTGTGGCCGGTCGCGCAGTTCCTCGCGCCCCTATGGGGCGCCCCCTGGCGCGGCTCGTGGGGTTGCGGGTCGCTCGGGCCAAGCACCCGGCGCGCCCCCGTAAGGGGCGCGGGGAACTGCGCGCTCAGCCACGACGGGCCCGCACTCGCGCATCCACCGCCGGGGGCACCCCCGTGGGCGTCAGGGGCGCGGGGAACTGCGCGACGAGCCACGACGGGCCCGCGCCCGCGCATCCACCGCCAAGGGCGACCCCGTAGGCGCCCCTACCCCTCCACCTCCCACGTCCCTCCCAACGCCGGCGCCAGCCATCCCCGCGCACCCGCCTGGAAGGCACCCGGCGGCAAGCCCCCCGCTCCCGCCGGGATCGCGCCCGCCAGGGGGACGCCCGTCACCGCCGGGAGGTCCGTCACGTTGCAGCGGGCCGCCAGGTCCGGCCGGGACGGCCACGCGCCGAGCAGGACGCCGGCGGGCGTCAGCCCCCGCCGCCCCAGCTCCCGCGTCGTCAGTTCCGTCACGTTCAGCGTCCCCAGCCCCGCCGAAGCCACCACCAGCACCGGCGCCGACAGCAGCGACGCCACGTCCGCCACCGTGCCGCCCTCGTCGTCGAGGCGGACCAGCAGCCCGCCCGCCCCCTCGACCAGCACCAGGTCGTACTCGGCCGCCAGCTTCTCCGCCGCCTCGGCGACGTCCGCCGGCCGCACCGCCGGCAGCCCGGCCCGCCGCGCGGCCGTCGCCGGCGCCAGCGGCTCGGGGTAGCGCGCGAGTTCGTGCCAGACCCCGGCCCCCGACAGCCGTACCGCCTCCTCCGCGTCCCCCCGCTCCCCGGGCGCCAGCCCCGTCTGCGCCGGCTTCAGCACGGCCACCGAGCGCCCGTCGGCCACCGCCACCGCGGCGACCGCCGCCGTGGCCACCGTCTTGCCGATCTCCGTCCCGGTCCCCGAAACCACCAGAACCGCCATCTCACGCCTCCCGCGCCGCCGCGCACACCGCGCGGCCGATCCGTGCCAGATCCTCGTCCCCCGTGACGTACGGCGGCATCGTGTACACGAGGTCGCGGAACGGCCGCAGCCACACGCCCTCGCGCACCGCCGCCCGCGTCGCCGCCGCCATGTCCACCTCGTGGTCCAGCTGGACCACCCCGATCGCCCCGAGCACCCGTACGTCCCGTACACCCGGCAGCGCACGCGCCGGGGCGAGCCCGTCCGACAGCCCCGCCTCGATCCGCTTGACCTCCGCCCGCCAGTCCTGGCCGAGCAGCAGACCGATCGACGCGCAGGCCACGGCCGCGGCCAGCGGATTGCCCATGAACGTCGGCCCGTGCGCGAGCACCGGCACCTCACCGCGCGAGATGCCCCCGGCCACCCGCGCCGTGCACAGCGTCGCCGCCAGCGTCAGATAACCGCCGGTCAGCGCCTTGCCCACGCACATCACATCGGGCGTCACGGCCGCGTGGTCCGCGGCGAACAGCTCCCCCGTACGCCCGAACCCGGTCGCGATCTCGTCGCACACCAGCAACACGTCGTGCGCGTCGCACGCCTCCCGCAGGACCCGCAGATACGCGGGGGAGTGGAACCGCATCCCGCCCGCCCCCTGCACCACCGGCTCGACGATCACCGCGGCCAGTTCGTGCGCGTGCCGCCCGACGAGGCCGCGCACCTGCTCCGCGTACGCCTCCTCGTACTGCACCGGCGGCGCGTCGGCGAACACCTGGCGCGGCAGCACCTCCTGCCACAGCTCGTGCATCCCGCCCTCGGGATCGCACACGGACATCGGGTGCCAGGTGTCGCCGTGGTAGCCGCCCCGCCAGGTCAGCAGCCGCCGCTTCTCCGGGCGGCCCAGTGAACGCCAGTACTGGAGGCACATCTTGACGGCCACCTCGACCGAGACCGACCCGGAGTCGGCGAGGAAGACATGTTCGAGACCGTCGGGAGACATGTCGACAAGGAGCTTCGCCAGCCGGACGGCGGGCTCGTGGGTGAGCCCGCCGAACATCACATGGCTCATCCGGCCGAGCTGGTCACGCGCGGCCTCGTTGAGCACCGGGTGGTTGTAGCCGTGGATCGCCGACCACCAGGACGACATCCCGTCCACCAGCTCCCCGGAGCCGTCCGCGAGCCGCAGCCGCACCCCGCTCGCCGCCTCCACGACGAGCGGTTCGGCGCGGCCCGGCATCGGGCCGTACGGGTGCCACACGTGCCGCCGGTCGAGTTCCAGCAGTTCGGCCACGCTCCCCGGGCCGGACGGTTCAGGCATTGGGGGCGAGATCCGTTCCGGCACCCCGGCGGCGTACGGCGACGAGATCCGTACGGACGGCCTCCGCCCCCGAACCGACGGAGTCCCGCTCGGCCCCACCGGCATGCGCCCCGCACACCGCACCACCCTCGTGCACCCCGCACGCCCCACCGTCCCCCTCATGCGCCCCGCACGAACCGCCCCCGCCCCCGCCGGCCCGGTGCTCCGGCAGCGTCACCTCGTCCGCGCCCTCCACCTCGAACCCGGCGTCCGCGATCATCTCCAGGTCGGCCCGGCCGGCCTGGCCCTCCGTGGTGAGGTAGTCGCCGAGGAAGATCGAGTTGGCCAGGTGCAGGGCGAGCGGCTGCATCGTGCGCAGATGCACCTCGCGGCCGCCCGCGATGCGCACCTCCACGTCCGGGCAGACGAACCGCACCATCGCCAGGATCCGCAGACAGCGCCGCGGGGTGAGGTTCCACTCCGCGGCCAGCGGGGTGCCCTCCACCGGGATCAGGAAGTTGACCGGCACCGAGTCCGGGTCGAGCGCGCGCAGCGCGAGGACGACGTCGACCAGGTCCTCGTCGCTCTCGCCCATCCCCGCGATCAGCCCCGAACAGGCGGACAGCCCCGCGGCGTGCGCCTTGCGCACGGTGTCGACCCGGTCGGCGTAGGTGTGCGTGGTGGTGATGTCCCCGTACGTCGCCTCGGAGGTGTTGAGGTTGTGGTTGTACGCGTCCGCGCCGGCCGCGCGCAGCCGCTCCGCCTGACCGTCGGAGAGCAGTCCGAGGCAGGCGCACACCTCGACGTTCTCGTGCTGGTCCTTGATCGCCGCGATGGTGCCGGCGACCCGCTCCACGTCACGGTCGGTCGGCCCGCGCCCGGAGGCCACCAGACAGACCCGCTTGGCGCCCCCCGCCAGCCCGGCCGCCGCGGCCTTCGAGGCGTCCTCCGGCTTGAGCCAGCTGTACTTGAGGATGCCCGTGTCGGAGCCCAGCCGCTGCGAGCAGTACGAGCAGTCCTCCGGGCACAGGCCCGACTTGAGGTTGACGAGATAGTTGAGTTTCACCCGCCGGCCGAACCAGTGCCGGCGCACCCGGCCGGCCGCGGCCACCACGTCGAGCACGTCGTCGTCGGAAGTGGCGAGGACGGCCAGCGCTTCCTCGCGGGTCGGCGTCTCGCGCCGAAGCCCCTTGTCCACCAGCGTGTTCAGCAGGTCCATGGGGCCCGATCCTGGCGTACGACGGGGGCCCGGGCCAAGGAGGGATCGCACAACTGTGGGCGTGCGACGTGTGGGTATTGCCACACCCTGGGCGGCTCGCGTCGGCACTACTGTCTGTGCACTGCCTACAAACGCGCGTGCACACCGCCCGCGGATACGAAGGCGTGGCCGCGAAAGCACCGGAGGGACCATGGCGTTCGGGTGGATCGAGGAACAGGCACGGGCGCGCCGCCGGGCGGGTCTGGTACGGACCCTGCGGCCGCGCGCCGCGGATTCCCCGCTGCTGGATCTGGCGGGCAACGACTACCTGGGCCTCGCCCGCCACCCCGAGATCACCCGTTCGGCCGCCGAGGCGGCCCGCGTGTGGGGAGCGGGGTCCACCGGTTCCCGGCTCGTCACCGGCACGACCGAGCTGCACACGACCCTGGAGCGCGAACTCGCCGAGTTCTGCGGCTTCGAGGCGGCCCTCGTCCTCGCCACCGGCTACGCGGCCAACCTCGCCGCCGTCACCACGCTCGCGCCGCACGGTTCCCTGCTCGTCTCCGACGCCGGCAACCACGCCTCGCTCATCGACGGCTGCCGGCTCGCCCGCGGCACCACCCAGGTCGTGGCGCACGCCGACCCGGACGCGGTGCGCAAGGCGCTGGGCACCCACCGGGGAGTGGCCGTCGTCGTCTCCGACACGGTGTTCTCGGTGGACGGGGACGCGGCACCGCTCGGTCGACTGGCGGCGGCGGCACGGGAGTACGGGGCGGGACTGGTCCTCGACGACGCCCACGGCCTCGGCGTGCTCGGCGAGGGCGGCCGGGGTGCCGCGCACGCGGCGGGGCTGGCGGGGGCACCGGACGTGGTGGTGACGGCAACCCTGTCGAAGTCGCTGGGCAGCCAGGGCGGGGTCGTCCTGGGACCGGCGGCGGTGATCGCACACCTGGTCAACGCGGCCCGGACGTTCATCTTCGACACCGGGCTCGCCCCGGCCGCCGTTGGAGCGGCGCTGGCCGCGCTGCGGCTGCTGCGCCGCGAACCCGGGCGTGCGGCCCGGGCACGCGAGGTGTCCCTCACCCTGTACGAGCGGCTGACGGCCGAGGGGTTCGAGGCGGTACGGCCGGACGCAGCCGTGGTCTCCGTACGGGCGCCGTCCCCCGAACGGGCGGTGCGGTGGGCGGAGGACTGCCGGACGGCGGGACTCGCCGTCGGCTGCTTCCGCCCGCCGTCCGTGCCCGACGGTGTCTCGAGGCTGCGGCTGACCGCGCGCGCGGACCTGACGGACGGCCAACTCGACCGTGCCGTCGAGGTGATCCGCGCGACGCGGCCATAGCGGGACCGCCGGGGGCCCGTTCAGCCCAGCGAGGCCAGGAAGTCCTGCCAGGCGCCGGGTCCGAAGAGCACGGCGGGCCCGGGCACGCGCTTGGAGTCGCGCACGGCGACCAGCCCGGCCCAGGGACCGGGCCCCGGACAGGCGGTCTCCACACAGTTGTTCATTCCGGTACTGCGGCTGCTGCGCAGCCACCGCACCCCGGGCAGGGACGCGCCGGGGGGCAGGGTCCGTGAGGTCGCGGAGACGGAAGTGGAAACGGGCATGGGTTTCCTCCTTACGCGCGTTCGGCGAGCGCGGTGAGGTGATCCAACGAGTCCTTGGGCGAGAGGGCGTTGCTCTGCAAGGTGGTGAAGGCCTCGGCGTAGGCCTGGAGTTCTTCTTTCCGTTCCAGATAGAGGCTACTCGTCAAGTGGTCGAGAACAACCACGTCCAGATCAGAAGTGCTCGGAAATGAGAAGATAACGAAAGGGCCGGTGACACCGATGTGCGCCCCGGCGGCGAATGGCAGCACCTGGAGCCGGACATGGGGCAGCCGGGCGGCCGCCACCAGCCGTCTGAGCTGCTGTTCCATCACCGCGGGACCGCCGACCTCGCGGTGCAGCACCGCCTCGTCGAGCACCGCGCTCATCCGCAGCGGCGGGTCCGCGCGCAGCACGTCCTGCCGCGCCAGGCGCACTTCCACCAGCGTGTCGAGATGCGCGTCGTCCGGCGGCCCGACCGCGGCGTGCGTCACCGCGCGGGCATATTCCGGGGTCTGCAGCAGCCCCGGCACCACCAGCGTCTCCAGCGTGCGCATGGCGCAGGCCTGCGACTCCAGGCTGATGAAGTCGCGGTACGCGCGCGGCAGGACGCCCCGGTAGGCGTGCCACCAGTTCTGCCGGCCGCCGCCGTCCTCCGAGCCCGCGAGCACCAGCAGCAACTGGCGCAACTGGGGGTCCACGTCCCCGTAGGCGTCGAGCAGCAGCCGTACATCGGCCGGTTTCACCCCGCTGGAGCCGGTCTCGATCCGGCTCACCTTCGACTGGTGCCAGCCGACCCGGGCCGCGGCCTGCCCGCTGGTGAGGCCCGCCCGCGCCCGCAGGGCCCGTAACTCCGCGCCGAGTTTGCGGCGGCGCACCGCTGGTCCGTACTGCATCGGCCGACTCCTTCCGTCCGCCCCACGCACCGCGGCGACGGTGAGCGACGGCGGGCCCGGTTGGCGACGGTAGAGGATGGACCGAGCAATCGCCCATATACGGTCGGTCGTCGGATAGTTCACCGCTTCGGGCGACAGATATATGCATATCTTGGGGGATCGGCAGCAGGGAGCCCGCCGGTGGTGGCAGTCTGACGCGCAGCACCAAGGCCGGGACCGTACGTGAACCATCCGCTCCGTGGCGGACCCCGCCTCCCGTGGGAAAGGGACGACGTCGCCATGGCAGACCACCAGGAAGCATCCGTCACTCTGCCGAGCGATCCCGCCTCGGTCTCCGCGGCCCGAAGATATGTGGCGGGCGTCCTCACCGACTGGGGACTGCCGCCCGACGCCGATGCCGCCGACACCGTGCGCCTGATCGTGTCCGAGCTCGCCACCAACGCCGTGCAGCACACCTTCGGGCTGTCGCCGACCTTCACGGTCGACCTCGTCCTCGACCGGGACGAGCAGCTCCGCGTCGGGGTGACCGACAGCCATCCGCGGTTCCCGAAACGGCTGCCGGCGGCCGTACAGCAGGACAACGGGCGCGGTCTGGTCATCGTGCGCTGTCTGACCGCGGAGTACGGCGGCCGGCTCAGCGTGCGGCCCACCCGGGAGGGCGGGAAGACGATCGAGATCGAACTGCCCTGGAAGGTGTCCGCGGCCCAGCCGGACCCGTGAAGGAGCGGCTCCTCAGTCGCCGGAGTCCCGGGACCCGGGATCGCTCGGCGTCTCGGTGGGGCCCTCCGTGACCGGCTGGTCCGTGCGGACGCCGGTACGGCGGACCAGCCGCGGCAGGACGCCCCACAGCAGGACGCACACCGCCAGGGTCCCCGCTCCCGCGGCGATGCCCGCCGTCCGGCCCAGGGTCACGTCCACCACCAGCAGCACCGAGCCGGTGAACGCCAGCATCAGCACCGCCAGGCCCGCCGAGGCCAGCCGTGAGGAGACCTGCACGATCACCGGCTTGGCGTTCTGCTGGAACAGCGAGCGGTGCAGCGCCGCCGGCGCCGTGAACAGCACGGCGGCCAGCATCGCCAGGAGCAGCGTGACGACGTACGTCGTGCGCTGGAACGTGTCGATGTGCGGGAAACGCTGGGTGAAGGCCAGCGTCAGCAGGAAGGCGAACAGGATCTGCACGCCCGCCTGGGTGACGCGCACCTCCTGCAGCAACTCGGCGAAGTTGCGGTCGGCGCGTTCCAGCGGGGTCTCGTTGCGTTGCTCGTGATGCGGACGGTCGGCCATGAGGAACAGATAACCGTTCCGCCGCCGGTCACGCCCCCGAGCGACCGGCGGGGCACGGGTACGGGGCCGACGCGCCCGTGCCCCGCCGGCCGGTCAGCGCACCCTGCCGTACCAGACGCTCTTGGTCCACAGCTTCTGCAGCCGTACGACGTCACCCGTCTTCGGCGCGTGCCAGATCTTCCCCTTCCCGGCGTAGATGCCCACGTGGTACACGTAGCTGCCCGTGTGGAAGAACACCAGGTCGCCCGCCTTGCGGCTGGACGACGAGATGTGGCGCGTCTTGTTGTACTGGGCCGCCGCCGTCCGGGGCAGCTTCTTGCCCGCCTTCTTGAACGAGTACAGCGTCAGCCCGGAGCAGTCGAACCGGTGCGGTCCGGTGGCGCCCCACTGGTAGGGGGAGCCCTTCTTCGACGCCGCGACGTGCAGCGCCTTCGTCGCCGTGGTCGCGGCGGACGCCTGGGAGGCGACACCGGGGACCGCGATGCTGCCGCCCACGGCGGCGAGGGTGAGGGCCGAGGCGGTGCCGGCCCGGGTCAACAGCGACGGGACACGATCGAGCGCAGTCATGCGCAACCCTTCGTCAGCCGCCTGTGAAGGATGACCTGTCGGATTCGGGCTGGCGAAGTTGCCCGGCCGCCTGACGCGGCTTCACCCCAAGGGCTGCTCGGCACGGACCGTGCGTCCGTCCCGGCGACCCGTCGTGCTCGGGTCCTCCACTCCTGCCGATCCACTCCTGTCGACCGGTCATCCGGGCGGCGGCAGGACTCGGCGTCCGCCCGGACCGCCCCGCCGCTTGTGGCGGGGGCTGTCAGGAAGGGATCTTCGCCCACGGAAGTCTGAAAATCCCAACGGAAGCGTGGGTTTGTGTTGTTACTCACCACTCTGCTGTTCGAGTGAACGCCCTTTGTTTTTCCCCGTGTCCACAGCCGGGAGGAGGCCCGGACCAGCATCGGAAGATCTCATTCCGCTCGCCGTCCACCGCGCCGCGCAACCGGGACGGCCCCCGAAGTCGAGGTGTGCCTACGCCGAAAGGGGGTAACCCGTCCGGCCCCTTCGTGTCCCGCCGGGCGCACGGACGCCGTACCGCTCAACGGGCGCGCGCGTACCGGATATCGGATTGGCAAAGGAGGCCCACCGCCCCTGTTCTCAGGGACCTCACAGCGACAAGGATCCCCGTAGCCATCGGAAGATTCGTCACGATGTTCGGGGAGGTCCCTCTTGAGGGGTATGAGACCGACGAAGCGAGCCACCGCGCTCGGCTCCGCCGGAGCGCTCGTCACGGCGGCGGCACTGATAGCCGGGGCCGTGGCGGCACCGTCGGCCACCGCCGGCACGCGCCACGGCCACGGCCACGGTCAGAGCCACAGCAGCGAGGCACAGGGTGCCGCGCTCGCCGCCGCCCGGGCGGCCAGGGCGGGCATCGACTGGCAGGACTGCCCGGCCGACTGGGGGCTCGCCAAGCCGATCCAGTGCGGCTGGGTCAGCGTCCCCGTCGACTACGCCAGGCCGAACGGCAAGCAGATCAAGCTCGCCGTCGACCGCATCGGCAACACCGGTACCGCGCACGAGCGGCAGGGTGCCCTCGTCTACAACCCCGGCGGCCCCGGCGGCTCCGGACTGCGCTTCCCGGCCCGCGTCACCGCCAAGAACCCGGTCTGGGCCAACGTCGCCAAGGCGTACGACTTCGTGGGCTTCGACCCGCGCGGCGTCGGCCACTCCGCGCCCATCTCCTGCCAGGACCCGCAGGAGTTCGTCAAGGCGCCCAAGATGGACCCGGTGCCCGACTCCGAGGCCGACAAGCGCGCCCAGCGCAAGCTGGCCCGCGAGTACGCCGAGGGCTGCGCCGAGCGCACCGACCGCACGATGCTCCAGCAGATGACCACCCCGAACACCGCCCGCGACCTGGACGTCATCCGGGCCGCGCTGGGGGAGCGCAAGCTCAACTACCTGGGCGTCTCCTACGGCACCTACCTCGGCGCCGTCTACGGCACGCTGTTCCCGGGGCACCTGCGCCGCATGGTCGTCGACAGCGTGGTCAACCCCGCGCGGGAGAACATCTGGTACGAGGCCAACCTCAACCAGGACATCGCCTTCGAGGGCCGCTGGAAGGACTGGGAGGACTGGGTCGCCAAGAACGACGCCGCCTTCCACCTCGGCGACACGCGAGGAGAGGTCCAGGAGCAGTGGCTGAAGCTGCGCGCCACGGCCAAGAAGAGCCCGCTCGGCGGGGTCGTCGGCCCGGCGGAGCTCATCTCCTTCTTCCAGAGCGCCCCGTACTACGACTCCTCGTGGGTGCCGGTCGCGACGATCTTCAGCAAGTACGTCGCCGGTGACACCCAGGCGCTGATCGACGCCGCCGCGCCGGACCTGACGGACACGGCCGGCAACGCGTCCTCGGAGAACGGCAACGCGGTCTACACGGCCGTCGAGTGCACCGACGCCAAGTGGCCCACGAGCTGGCACACATGGGACCGGGACAACACCCGGCTCCACAAGGACTACCCGTTCATGACCTGGGCCAACGCATGGATGAACCTGCCGTGCGCGACCTGGCCCGTCAAGCAGCGGACCCCGGTGGACGTCCGCACCGGCAAGGGGCTGCCGCCCGTGCTCATCGTGCAGTCCACGGAGGACGCCGCGACGCCGTACGCCGGCGCGGTCGAACTGCACAAGCGGTTCAAGGGCTCGCGTCTGATCACCGAGCAGGGCGCCGGCTCGCACGGCGTCACCGGGCTGGTGAACCCCTGCATCAACGACAGGGTGGACACCTACCTGCTGACCGGAAGGACGGACCGGTCCGACGTGACGTGCACTCCGCACGCGACGCCGACGCCGTGACGACCGCGGTAGCGGTCCCGTGACGGGAGGAGGGGGCGGCCGAACCACCGGCCGCCCCCTCGTCCCCCTTCTGGAATGCCGGCCCTTCCTGGAACGTCAACTGAGCGGCAGACGGGGGAACTTGCGCTCCCTGGCCGTCTGCTCGGCCTCCTCCGCCTTCACCACGGCCGCGTACTTGTCGACGTACTCCTGCTCGGAGAGGGCCAGGATCGCGTACATGATCTCGTCGGTGACCGCGCGCAGGATCGCCTTCTCGTGCTCCATGCCGGCGTAGCGGGAGAAGTCCAGGGGCTTGCCGAAGCGGATCACCACGGGGTGGATGCGGGGGATCTTGCGGCCGGGCGGCTGCGCCTCGAAGGTGCCGATCATCGCGCAGGGGATCACCGGGACGCCGGCCTTGAGCGCCATCACGGCCACCCCGACCTTGCCCTTGTAGAGCCGGCCGTCGTGCGAACGGGTGCCCTCCGGGTAGATGCCCAGCAGCTCGCCCTTGCTCAGGACCCCGAGCCCCTCCCGGATCGCGGCCTGTCCGGCGTCCTTGCCGGAACGGTCGACGGGGATCTGCCCGGCGCTGCGGAAGAAGGCGGCGGTCAGCCGCCCCTTGATGCCCGGGCCGGTGAAGTACTCGGCCTTGGCGAGGAAGGTGATGCGCCGCTTCAGCACGGCGGGCATCAGGAAGTGGTCCGAGAACGACAGATGGTTGCCCGCGACGATCGCGGCCCCGGAATCCGGCACATGCGCGAGCCCTTCGATCCGGGGCCGGAACGTCAGCCTCAGCAGCGGGCCCAGAACCACGTATTTCAGCAGGTAGTAGAACACCGCGGCACTCCTCGCGTTCCCCGGGGAGCGATCAGTGTAGGCGGCGCGACGGACAGACGTAACCGCCATGGGATCACGCTCTGTCGCTACTGATCAGTACCGACAAGAACCGGCCGCGGGGGCAGAGCCCCCTGCCGGCTGCAGGGCCGGGTCCCCTCTCGGGGTGCCCCCGGCCCGTCGGCCCGTCGGCGACCCGCCGGCTCAGCCCGCGCTGGTCAGCACCCTTTCCAACGCCCCCAGCGCCCAGCGCAGCTCGTCCGCCGTGATCGTCAGGGGCGGGGCCAGGCGGATGGTGGAGTCGTGGGTGTCCTTGACCAGGACGCCCTCCTCCAGCAGGCGTTCGCCGATCTCGCGGCCCGTACCGAGGGCCGGGTCGATGTCCACGCCCGCCCACAGCCCCCGCGCGCGGAAACCGGCCACGCCCCGGCCTACCAGGTCCGCCAGGCCGTCCCGCAGCACCACGCCCAGCTCCGCCGCCCGGCGCTGGAACTCCCCGGTCCGCAGCAGCTCCACCACGGCGGAGCCGACCGCCGCCGCCAGCGGGTTGCCGCCGAAGGTCGAGCCGTGCTCGCCCGGATGCAGCACACCGAGCACCTCCCGCCGGGCCACCACCGCCGAGACCGGCACGATGCCCCCGCCGAGCGCCTTGCCGAGCAGCAGCATGTCCGGCAGCACCCCCTCGTGCTCCACCGCGAGGGTCCGCCCGGTGCGGCCCAGTCCCGACTGGATCTCGTCCGCGACGAACAGTGCGCCCGCGCGCCGGGTCAGCTCCCGGACCCCGGCCAGATAGCCGTCGTCCGGGATGATCACCCCGGCCTCGCCCTGGATGGGCTCGATCAGCACCGCCGCCGTCGTCCCGTCGACGGCCGCCTCCAGTGCGGCCAGGTCGTTGTACGGGACCACCCGGAAGCCCGGCGCGAACGGGCCGAAGCCGGTGCGGGCGACCGGGTCCGTGGAGAAGCCGACGATCGTCGTCGTACGGCCGTGGAAGTTGTCCGCGGCGACGACGATCGTCGCCCGGCCGTCCGGGACGCCCTTCACGTCGTACGCCCACTTCCGCGCCACCTTCACCGCGCTCTCCACCGCCTCCGCCCCGGTGTTCATCGGCAGCACCATGTCCAGACCGGTCAACTCGGCCAGGGACGCGGCGAACCCGGCGAGCCGGTCGTGGTGGAAGGCGCGCGAGGTGAGCGTGAGCCGGTCCAACTGACGGTGGGCCGCCTCGATCAGCGCCGGATGGCGGTGGCCGAAGTTGAGGGCGGAGTAACCGGCGAGCATGTCGAGGTAACGGCGGCCCTCGATGTCCTCCACCCAGGTGCCCTCGCCGCGGGCGACGACCACGGGCAGCGGATGGTAGTTGTGCGCGAGGACGGGCTCCTCGGCGCGGATCAGACCGGCGGTGGTGGTGTGGGCACGGGCGGGAGCGGTCATGAACGGATCTCCTGGGTGCAGCACTTGATGCCGCCGCCGGCCTTGTGGAACTCCGACAGGTCGACGGGGACGGGAACGTATCCGCGACGGGCCAGCCGGCCGGCGAGGGCCGCGGCGCGCGGGGAGATGAAGACGTGACGGCCGTCCGAGACGGAGTTGAGGCCGAAGGCGAGGGCGTCCTCGCGGGTGGCGAGCACCGCGTCCGGGAACAGACGGGCCAGGACCTCGCGGCTGCCGGAGGAGAAGGCGTCGGGGTAGTACGCGACGTTCTCCTCGTCGAGGGCGAACAGGGCGGTGTCCAGGTGGTAGAAGTACGGGTCCACCAGCCGGAGTCCGACGACCGGGACGCCGAAGAACTCCTGCACCTCGCGGTGGGCCTCGGGGGTGGTGCGGAAGCCGGTGCCGGCCAGGACGTAGCGGCCGGCCGGGACGAGGTCGCCCTCGCCCTCGCAGACCGACTCGGGGCGGTGGACGGCGAAGCCGGCGGACGTGAACCAGGTCTCGTACGCGCTGGACTCGGGGCGGCGCTGCGGGGCGTGGAAGAGGGAGCCGAAGACGCGGCCGGCGAGGACGAGGGCGGAGTTGGCCGCGAAGACCATGTCCGGGAGGCCGGGGAGCGGTTCCGCGGAGTCCACGGTGTGGCCGTGGGTGCGGAGGGTGTGGACGAGGGTGTGCCACTGGTGCTGGGCGAGGGTGGTGTCGACGGGGGCGCCGGGGCGCATCCAGGGGTTGATCGCGTACTGGACGGCGAAGTGTCTGGGTTCGCAGACGAGGTAGCGGCGGGGGGTGGAGGTGGTGGGCACGAAGGGGTACCTCCGTGTGATGCGGTGCCTACGGTGTGTGTTTCCACGGTAGGGAGGGGGTGGAGGGCGCGACAAGTGACGGGGATTGCGTGTGGGCGCGGGTTTGCTGCGCCGGCTTGGGGGGCGACGCAGCATTCGTGCGTTTCGGGTGCGGGTCGCGTGTGCGACGTGGGGGCGCCCCCTGTCTTTCAGGGGCGCGGGGAACCGCGCGAGCGGCCACGACGTGCCCGCAGCCGCCGACGTACCGAACCCCCCGGGCTGTCAGCTCCCCTCGCGCTCCTTCGGAGCGGCCTGGTTGGCGCCTGCTTCGGGGCTTTCGGGGAGGAGGTGGGAGAGGACCATGTAGCTGATCGTTTTGCGGATGAAGGGTTCCACCCGGATGCGTTCGAGGACCTCCTCGAAGTGCTCCACGTCCCGCGCGCGAACGTGGAGCAGCGCGTCCGCCCCACCCGTCACCGTCATCGCCGCCGCGATCTCGGGATGGTTGCGCACCACCTCCGCGAGCCGGCGCGGCGGCGCCGCGCCCTCGCAGTAGACCTCCACGTACGCCTCCGTACGCCAGCCCAGCGCCGCCGGCTGCACCGTCGCCGTGAACCCGGTGATCACGCCGGTCTCGCGCAGCCGGTCCACCCGCCGCTTGACCGCCGTCGCGGAGAGCCCGACCGCCGTGCCGATCTCCGCGAAGCTGGACCGCGCGTTCGCCGTGAGCGCGGTGACGATCCGGCGGTCGAGTTCGTCGAAGCCGCCCGGCCTGCTGTTCATGGCCGCACTGTATCCACCCGGAGCCGGAGACAACCTCCGCGTTCCGCACATGTTCCGGCGAACGGATCGCCCCTACACTCCACCTTCATGCTGCGCGCCCTCGCCGTCGACGACGAACGCCCCTCGCTCGAGGAGCTCCTCTACCTGCTCAACGCCGACCCCAGGATCGCCGGCGCCGAGGGGGCGAGCGACGCCACCGAGGCGCTGCGCCGGATCAACCGTGCCCTGGAGTCCGGACCGGACGGGCCCGACGCGATCGACGTCGTCTTCCTGGACATCCACATGCCGGGCCTCGACGGCCTCGACCTCGCCCGGCTGCTCACGGGGTTCGCCCGGCCGCCGCTCGTCGTGTTCGTCACCGCCCACGAGGGCTTCGCCGTCCAGGCGTTCGACCTCAAGGCCGTCGACTACGTGCTCAAACCGGTGCGGCGGGAACGGCTCGCGGAGGCGGTCCGCCGGGCCGCGCAGCTCAAGGACGTCCCCGGCAAGGACGTCCCCGGCCAGGAGGCGCAGGCCGTGGGCGTCCCGCCGCGCATACCCGTGCACGAACCCGACCCCGACCACATACCCGTCGAACTCGGCGGCGTCACCCGCTTCGTGCCCGTCGAGGACATCACCCACGTCGAGGCGCAGGGCGACTACGCCCGGCTGCACACCCCGCAGGGCAGCCACCTCGTCCGCATCCCGCTCTCCACCCTGGAGGAGCGCTGGCGCGCCCGCGGCTTCGTCCGCATCCACCGCCGCCATCTCGTCGCCCTGCGGCACGTCGTCGAACTCCGGCTGGACGCCGGGACGGTCAGCGTCCTGGTCGGCAGCGAGGAACTCCAGGTCAGCCGGCGGCACACCCGCGAACTGCGGGACCTGCTGATGCGCCGGACCGCGACCTGAGGAGGACGGCGTGCCCCAGGACCCCAGCCCCGCCGAGCACCCTTCCGCCGAGCGCCGCCCCGCCGAGCGCCGCGTCACCGTCACCGGCCCGCCCCGCCGCACCCGCCGCCCCTCCGTCCCCTACCGGCCCCGCACCGAGATCGACGAACAGACCACCCTCGGCCACACCTACGTCCGCTCCCTGATGCGCTCCCAGCTCCGCGCCGCACTCCTGGTGTTCGCGGTGCTGGTGCTGCTGGTGGGGCCGCTGCCGCTGCTGTTCGCCACCCTGCGGCACGACGGCGGACTGAAGTGGGCGGTGCTCGGCTTCGGGCTCTACGCCCCCCTCGTCCTGCTCGCCCGCTGGTACGTACGGCGCGCCGAACGCAACGAGCGGGACTTCGTACGGCTGGTGGAGGACCGCTGAGCCGTGGACCGCACCTACTCCGTCACCGCCGTCGCCCTGGTGGTGCTCGCCACCGTCCTCGTCGGCGCCTTCGGCCTGCGCATCTCCCGCACCACCTCCGACTTCTACGTCGCCTCCCGCACCGTCGGCCCCCGCCTCAACGCCGCAGCGATCAGCGGCGAGTACCTCTCCGCCGCCTCCTTCCTCGGCATCGCGGGGCTCGTGCTCACCCAGGGCCCCGACATGCTCTGGTACCCGGTCGGCTACACCGCCGGATACCTCCTGCTGCTGCTCTTCGTCGCCGCCCCGCTGCGCCGCTCCGGCGCCTACACCCTGCCCGACTTCGCCGAGGCCCGCCTCGCCTCCCAGCCGGTGCGGCGGCTCGCGGGGGCGTTCGTCGTCGGCGTGGGCTGGCTCTACCTGCTGCCCCAACTCCAGGGCGCGGGGCTCACGCTGGCCGTGCTCACCGGGGCGCCCGCACCGCTCGGCGGGGTCGTCGTGGCGGTCGTGGTCGTCGTCATCGTCGCCGCGGGCGGCATGCGCAGCATCACCTTCGTCCAGGCCTTCCAGTACTGGCTCAAGCTCACCGCCCTCCTCGTCCCCGCCCTCTTCCTCGTCCTGGCCTGGCAGGGCGACGGCGCACCCCGCGGTGCCTTCGACGAACCGCCCGCCCTGCGGGCCCAGCGCACCGTACGCGTCGACGCCACCCTCGACCTGCGCCTCGCCGAACCGCTCGCGGTCACCGCCACCGGCACGGTCGACGGCCACCGCCGCACGGGGGAGCGGATCACGCTCCCGGCCGGCGTCCACCACGTCAGCGGCGGCACCCGGCTCACCCTCCCCGAGGGCGCCCCCGTCCCCGTCGCCGACCGGCGCGGCGACGGCGGCATGTCCAGCTCGCTGGCCTCCGCCCGCGAGGACCGCCCGCTGTACGCCACCTACGGGCTGATCCTCGCCACCTTCCTCGGCACCATGGGCCTGCCGCACGTCGTCGTCCGCTTCTACACCAGCCCGCACGGCGTCGCCGCCCGCCGCACCACCGTCGCCGTCCTCGGCCTGATCGGCGCCTTCTATCTGCTGCCGCCCCTGTACGGCGCACTCGGCCGGCTCTACGCCCCCGAGCTCACCCTCTCCGGCGACGCCGACGCCGCCGTCCTGCTGCTGCCCGAACGCCTGATCGGCGGACTCGGCGCGGACCTGCTCGGCGCGCTGGTGGCCGGGGGCGCCTTCGCCGCGTTCCTCTCCACCGCCTCCGGACTGACCATGGCCGTGGCCGGGGTGCTCACCCAGGACGTGCTGCCCACCCGCGGCGTACGGCACTTCCGGCTCGGCACACTGCTCGCGATGGCCGTACCCCTCGCGGCCGGCGTCCTGGTCGGCGGACTGCCGGTGGCGGACGCGGTCGGGCTCGCCTTCGCGGTGTCCGCATCCTCGTTCTGCCCGCTGCTGGTGCTCGGCATCTGGTGGCGCCGGCTCACCCCGCCGGGCGCGGCGGCCGGGATGCTCGTCGGCGGCGGCTCGGCGTTCGCCGCGGTCACGGCCACCATGGCCGGCTACCCGGGCGCGGGCACCGGCACCCTGCACGCGCTGCTCGCCTGGCCCGCGCTGTGGTCGGTACCGCTCGGCTTCCTCACCATGGTCGCCGTCTCGCTGGCCACCCCGGGCCGCGTCCCGGCCGGCACCGCCGCCATCCTCGCCCGCTTCCACCTGCCCGAACAGCTCACCGGCGGGCAGCCGCGAACGGAGGCACGGGCATGAGCGGGACGGAGCCACGCGCATGAGCGGATTCCTCGCCGGGCTGTGCGTCGCCGTCCTGCCGCTGCTCGCCGCCGGCTTCTGGCTCGGCCGGCGCACCGCCCGTCCGCAGAACCTCGGCGGCCTCGGCACCCCCGTCGAACACGCCACCTTCGAGACGCTGCACAACGCCACCCTCGCCGCACCCCCGCTGCGCGCCGGACTCACCGAAGAGACCGCCCGCAAGTCCGCGCGGCGGCTGCGCACCCTGCTCGGCACCGACGCGCTCTGCCTCACCGACCGGGAGACGGTCCTGGCCTGGGAGGGCGCGGGGGAGCACCACCGCGAGGAGATACTCCAGCGGCTCGGCGGCCCCCTGGAGACCGGCCGCGGCGAGGCCTTCCGGCTGCGCTGCGACGTCCCCGACTGCCCGCTGCGCTGGGCGGTGATCGCCCCGCTCACCGCCGACGACCGCGTGCACGGCGCGCTGGTGGCCTGTGCGCCCCGCGAGTCCGCCGTCCTGGTCCGGGCGGCCGGCGAGGTCGCCCGCTGGGTCTCCGTCCAGCTCGAACTGGCCGACCTCGACCGCTCCCGCACCCGGCTCATCGAGGCCGAGATCAAGGCCCTGCGCGCCCAGATCTCCCCGCACTTCATCTTCAACTCGCTCGCCGTGATCGCGTCCTTCGTCCGCACCGATCCCGAACGCGCCCGCGAACTGCTCCTGGAATTCGCCGACTTCACCCGTTACTCGTTCCGCCGGCACGGCGACTTCACCACCCTCGCCGACGAACTCCACGCCATCGACCACTACCTCGCCCTGGTCCGCGCCCGCTTCGGCGACCGGTTCTCCGTCACCCTGCAGATCGCGCCCGAGGTACTGCCCGTCGCGCTGCCGTTCCTGTGCCTGCAGCCCCTGGTGGAGAACGCCGTCAAGCACGGCCTGGAGGGCGCCGCCGACAAACGGCACCTCAGCATCACCGCGCAGGACGCGGGCGCCGAGGCCCTCGTCGTCATCGAGGACGACGGGCCCGGCATGGACCCCGCGCTGCTGCGCCGCATCCTCGCCGGGGAGACGAGCCCGTCCGGCGGCATCGGCCTGTCCAACGTCGACGACCGGCTGCGCCAGGTCTACGGCGACGACCACGGCCTCGTCATCGAGACCGCGGCCGGCGCCGGGATGAAGATCACCGCACGGCTCCCGAAGTACCAGCCGGGCGTCCACTCGGGGGCCCGGCTGCCCCGGGAGCCGTAGCGGTGGTCTCAGGTGCCGCGGGAGGCCACCATGCCGAGGGTGATCAGACCGAGGACGACCCAGCCGAACCACAGCCAGCCGTTGCTGCCGAGCGTCACCGTGTAGGCGGTGACGACCACCAGCCCGCCGACGGTGATCACCCCCATGGCCTTCGTGGAACCGGGCATCGCACCCTCCTCAAGGGTCGTTCCCCTCATCATGCGCCCGTTCACCGGGCAGGGGGAACCGCGCGTCCGGCCGGCCGGGCCGTCGCTCAGCGCCTCACGTCGCCGGCTTGTAGAAGACGTAGGTGGCGGAGTAGGGGACGCTCACCTGGTCGCTGCCGGTGCAGGCGGTGGTGGGGGCGAGCCCGTCCTCGGTGTTCAGCCGCTGCACGTAGGAGACGTCGGCGAAGACCCCGGCACCGCGGGTGGCGGTGGCCTTCAGGAGCAGTTCGGCGACGGCGCCGTCCTTCGGCGAGGAGGCGACGGCGGTCGCGTTGACGGCGCTGCCGTCCACCGTGGAGACCCAGACGGGGCCGCGCGAGTGCAGGGCGACCGGGCGGCGGGACCTGTCGTGCGCGGCCCGGAGGGTGGCGGCCGGCTCCAGGGACTTCCAGGCGCCGTCGGTGCACGTGTAGGTCTGCACGCCCTCGGCGGCGAAGACACCGGAGAGCCGGTTGCCGTCGGGAACCTTCAGCGCGGCGGGCACGTCCAGGCCGGTGCCGCCGGACCCGGAGGCGGCGGCCGGGCCGGTCGTCACCCCTAAGAAGGTGCCGGCGGCCACGGCGGTGACGGCCGTGACGGTGAGCGCGAGACGGGTGGCGAGTTTCATCGGGATCTCTCCAGAGCGACGGATTCTCTTCGGAACGAGGTCGCAGCGTAGAGCGGGCCGATGAGGCGCAGGGGGCGAACGGGGCTCTTGGCCGGAACCCGGTGCTCCACCCCGGAAATGCCACCGTCCAGAGCCGGAACCCTCAGTTCCCCCGCGCGTTCAGCGAGGCGAGATACGCGTTGTACGCCGCCAGCTCCGCATCGCCGTCCCGCTCCGCGGCCCGGTCCTTGCGCCGGGCCTGCCGCTGCTCCGAGCGGTACCACTGGAACAGCAGCGCCAGCAGCACCAGCACCGACGGCACCTCGCTGAACGCCCAGGCGATGCCGCCCGCCGCCGTCTGGTCCGACAGCGCGTCGATGCCGAGCGAGGCCGGCGGGTTCTCGTACGTGCCGACCATCGGAGCGGAGCCCATCATCAGCGCGATCCCGAAGAAGGCGTGGAACGGCATGCCCGCGAACAGCTCCAGCATCCGCATCAGATAGCCGGGGCGGTGCGGCCCCGGGTCGACGCCCATGATCGGCCAGAAGAACACCAGCCCGACGGCGAGGAAGTGCACCATCATCGCGATGTGCCCCGTCCTGGACTCCATCAGGAAGTCGAAGAGCGGGGTGAAGTACAGCCCGTACAGGCTCGCGATGAACAGCGGGATCGTGAACACCGGGTGGGTGATGATCCGCATGTAGTGGCTGTGCAGCAGCATCAGCAGCAGCTCGCGCGGGCCCCTGCGGCCGTGACCCGCCGTCGGCAGCGCGCGCAGCGCCAGCGTGATCGGGGCGCCCATGAGGATCAGGATGGGGGAGAGCATGCTGATCACCATGTGCTGCACCATGTGCACGCTGAACATGACCATGCCGTAGTCGTTCAGCCCGGTGCACATCATCAGCATGACGGTCAGCACACCCACGGCGAAGGCGACCGTGCGGCCCACCGGCCACGCGTCGCCGCGCCGCAGCAGCCGGGCGACACCCCAGCCGTACAGCGCGAGCCCCAGCAGACAGGCGACGAGGAAGAACGGGTCCGCCGACCACTGAAGGCCCCGTCCCAGCGTGAACGGCGGCAGGTCCATGACCATGCCGTGGCCGCTGTGCTCCATCCGCCGGCTCCTGATTCGTGGGGGTTGGGCGCTGTCTGTCCGAACCAAGAGTAGAACCGCCCCCGGCCGCGTCCGCGACCGGGGGCGAGGTCATGCCGGGGTGTGCGTCAGAGCACGCACTCCGCTTCCGCGTACCGCTCGGTGGGCACCGTCTTGAGCGTCTCGACGGCCTCCGCGAGCGGCACCATGAAGATGTCGGTGCCGCGCAGCGCGGTCATCATCCCGAACTCGCCGCGGTGCACCGCCTCCACCGCGTGCCAGCCGAAGCGGGTGGCCAGCACCCTGTCGTACGCCGTCGGCGTGCCGCCGCGCTGCACATGGCCGAGGATCACCGGACGCGCCTCCTTGCCGAGGCGGTCCTCCAGCTCGAGGGCGAGCTGACGCGCGATGCCGGCGAACCGCTCGTGCCCGTAGGCGTCCTTGCCGCCCTCGTCGAAGTCCATGGTGCCCGCCTTCGGCTTGGCGCCCTCCGCGGCGACGACGATCGCGAACCGCTTGCCCGCGGAGAACCGCTCGCCGACCTTCGCGGCCAGCTCCTCGATGTCGAAGGGGCGCTCGGGGACGACGATGGCGTGCGCGCCGGCCGCCATCCCGGAGTGCAGCGCGATCCAGCCGGTGTGCCGGCCCATGACCTCCACGATCAGCACCCGCTGGTGCGACTCGGCGGTGGTCTTCAGCCGGTCCAGCGCCTCCGTGGCCACGCCCACCGCGGTGTCGAAGCCGAAGGTGACGTCCGTGACCGCGATGTCGTTGTCGATGGTCTTCGGCACGCCGACGATCGGCAGCCCGGCGTCGGACAGCAGGCGGGCCGCCTTCAGCGTGCCCTCGCCGCCGATCGGGATGACCGCGTCCAGACCGAGTTCCTCCAGGTGGCCGCGGGCCCGCTCCACACCGCCCCGCAGCTGCTCGGGACGGACCCGGGAGGAGCCGAGGATGGTGCCGCCGCGGGCGAGGATGCCGCCCACCGCGTCGAGGTCGAGCTTGAGGTAGTCGCACTCCAACAGGCCCCGCCAGCCGTCGCGGAAGCCGATGACCTCGTCGCCGTGATCGACGACGGCGCGGTGCACGACGGACCGGATGACGGCGTTCAGGCCGGGGCAGTCGCCGCCGGACGTGAGGACACCAATGCGCATCGCCCGAAATACCTTCTCCACGTGGGCCCGGGGGCCGGGGACCCGGACCACGTCGTCCGGTTCGATCCCCGCCACCCTAGCGGCACAGGGGGGCGGTTCCGCACCGTGCGTCCGCGTGCTGGACGCCCCCGCTCACCTGTGCGCGAGGCCCGTCAGACGGGCCTCGCGAAGCCTCCGCGAGAGGGCCCTACGCGGGCTGCTGCGCCGCCGCGATCCGCTCGCCCCGCAGCGCCTCGTACCAGCGGTCGTCGACCGGCGGCAGCGCGTTCACGTCGAGCGCCAGCTTCAGCAGCAGATCCGCGATGAGCGGGTTGCGGGCGAGCACCGGGCCGTGCATGTACGTGCCGAACACGGTGTCGTTGTACGCGCCCTCCGTGCCGTCCCCCGTGCCGTTGCCCTTGCCCAGCTTGACCTGGGCGAAGGGGCGCGCGGAGGGACCGAGGTGGGTGACGCCCTGGTGGTTCTCGAAGCCGGTCAGCGGCGGCAGACCGAGCCGCGGGTCGATGTCGCCGAGCACGTCGCCGACGCACCGCTCGCCCTCGCCGCGCACCGAGACCACGTCGAGCAGCCCGAGACCCGCCTCGCGCTGCCCCAGGTCGTTGATGAACTCGTGGCCGAGGATCTGGTAGCCCGCGCAGACCGAGAAGACGATCGCGCCGTTGCCCACCGCCCGGTGCAGCCCGCCGTCACGGCGCAGCCGCTCGGCGGCCAGCCGCTGCGGCCGGTCCTCGCCGCCGCCGATCAGGTAGATGTCGCCGGAGGTCGGGATCGGCTGGTCGCTGCGCACGTCGAGCCGGGCCACGTCGAGCCCGCGCTGGCGCGCCCGGCGCTCCACGACCAGCGCGTTGCCCTGGTCGCCGTAGGTGCTCAGCAGGTCGGGGTAGATCCACACCAGCCGCAGTTGGTTGTCGCTCATGCTCATCCTTGGACTCGGAAGATCGCTCGAGGTCAGTTGCCGACGCGGCGGCGCAGGTCCTGGAAGGCGGTGTAGTTCGCGATGACCTCGATCCGGCCGGGCGGGGCGGACTGCACCGCCTGGTCGAGGGTGTCGCACACCTGGAAGGACTGGTTCGCGACCTCGAGCCGTACGGCGAGGTCCAGCTTCCGGTCGCCGATGACGAAGATCGGGTGGCCGGTCAGCCGGGTGTAGTCCACGTCCCACAGCCAGGAGGTGTCGGTGCCGTCGGCGCCGCGCGCGTTGACCGAGAGGATCACCGGCGCGGGCGGCGGGTCGATCAGCGAGAACGTCTCCAGCCAGCCGGCCGGGTTCTTCGCCAGCAGCAGGCGCAGGTCACGGCCCTGGAACTGCACCACGTCGTAGCGGCCGGCCACCGCCTGCACCTGGTACATCCGCTCCAGCGCCACCTGCGGCGGCACCCCGAAGACGGCGGCGACGGCCGCGGAGGAGGCGGCGTTGGCCTTGTTGGCGCGGCCCGGGAGCTGGAGGTGGATCGGCCAGGCGGAGCCGTGCGGGTCCAGGACGTGGTCGCCGGAGAGCGCCCAGCTGGGCACCGGGCGGCGGAAGCCGCACTCGCCGCAGAACCAGTCGTCACCCGGACGCTGCATCACACCGCCGCAGGACGGGCAGGACCAGGCGTCGTCCTTCCACATCTGGCCGGCCGCGACCCAGATCACGTTGGGGGAGGAGGAGGCGGCCCACACCACCAGCGGGTCGTCGGCGTTGGCGACGACCACCGCCTTCGATCCGGCCAGCCCCTCACGCCAGTTCTCCGCCAGCATGCGGGTCTCGGCGGCGCGGTCGAGCTGGTCGCGGGAGAGGTTGAGCAGCGCGATGCACTTCGGGTCGGTGTCCCGGGCGACGCCGGCGAGGTACTTCTCGTCCACCTCGATGACGCCGAACTTCGACTCCGAACCGCCCGCGAGCGCCGAGGTGATGCCGGCCGGCATGTTGGCGCCCAGCGCGTTGGACACCACCGGGCCCGCGGCGCGCAGCGCCTCCGCGATCAGCCGGGTCGTGGTGGTCTTGCCGTTGGTCGCCGACACGAGGACGACGTCCAGGTTCTGGGCGAGCCGGGCCAGCAGGTCGGGGTCGAGCCTGAGCGCCACCTTGCCGCCGATCACCGAACCGCTGCCGCGCCCCGCGGCGCGCGAGGCCGCAGCGACCGCCTTGCCGGCGGTCACGGCCAGCTTGGCCCGCGGCGAGAGCGGGTCCGAGTTGCCTGCCATCAGTTCTCGATCCTCTCTGGTACGCGCCGCCCCGGAAGCCTGTCGGCAACGTGATGGACGTCAGCCTATCGAGATCCATTCGCACACCCGAATCCCGGACCGGTACGGCGGCCGCCGCACACGGGGGACGGCGTCGGGGAAACCGTACGCTGACCGCCATGCGACACCGTTCCCTCCCGGGCGCCCGCGGGCGCGTCCGGCCCCTGACCCTGCTCGGCGACCCGGTGCTGCGCGCGCCCGGCGCGGAGGTGACCGACTTCGGGCCCGAACTGGCCGCGCTCGTCGAGGACATGTTCGCCACCATGTACGCGGCCCGGGGCGTGGGACTCGCCGCCCACCAGGTCGGCGAGGCGCTGCGGGTGTTCGTCTACGACTGCGAGGACGACGAGGACGTGCGCCACCTGGGCCATCTGGTCAACCCCCGGCTGGTGGCGGCGGACGGGGTGCGGGTGCGCGGTCCGGAGGGGTGTCTGTCGCTGCCCGGCCTGGAGGCGGCCACGCCGCGGTACGACCGTACGGTGCTGGAGGGGCGCACGGTGACCGGGGAGCCGCTGCGGGTGGAGGGCACGGGCTGGTTCGCGCGGTGTCTTCAGCACGAGTACGACCATCTGGGCGGCGGGCTGTACGTGGACCGGGTGGACGGATGGCGCCACCACCGGGTGATGCGGCAGGCGGCGCGGGCGGACTGGGCCCGGTAGCCCCGGGACGGGGGTGCGCTAGAACCCGGGTCCGCCGACCCGGTCGCCCGCCGCGGCCAGCCGGCCCCACAGCAGGTCGGCCAGGGTGCGCACCAACTCGGCGCGGGAGCAGGGGCGTTCGCCCAGCCACCAGTCGCCGGCCGCGTGCATCATGCCGACGATGCCGTGGCCCCACACCCGGGCGAGCTGCTGGGTGCCGGGGCCGAGGTCGAGCCGTTCCTCGATGACCTGGCCCAGTTCCTCGCCCATCCGGCGCAGCACCGGGATGGCGTTCCGGCCGGTGTCGAAGCCGGCCTCACCGGTCTGCTGGGGACCGGCCTCCGCGGGATGCATCAGGAACCGGTACACCTGCGGGCGCGCCTCGATCGCGGCGAGATAGGTGTCGAGCGTGGCCTCCACCCGCTCCCGGCGCTCGGCGGGGGCGTCCAGGGCGGCCCGCAACGAGGCGAGGAGGGCGTCGGTGTGCCGCTTGGCGAGGGCGGCGTAGAGCCCGCCCTTGTCGCCGAAGTGGCGGTAGAGGATGGGCTTGGTGATGCCCGCTTCGGCGGCGATGGCGTTCATCGAGGCGCCGGGACCGTCGCGGAGCACCACCCGGTCGGCGGCCTCCAGCAGTTCGCGCCGGCGGCGGTCGGCGGACGTCTGGTGAGCGGTCCGCTGCGTGGTCTCCATGATCTCTCCCCACCCGTCGTGATTCGGTGACGCCTGCGCAAAGTAGCACTGTTGGGGGTGCCGACCTCGAACGGGCTGCCGACGCGAGTGCAGGTCGCGGCGGGTTCGTGGGCGGTTCGGGGGCCGGTTCGGGTCCCGTTCGGAGCCGGGAGTTGACTTTTCCTACTCGTCGGTAACAGACTCCGAGTTACCGCTAGTAACATCGCTAGTGAGAGGCTACCGCAGTGCTGGAGGGGACATGGCCGAGTTCACCATGGAGCTGAGCGACGAACAGCGGGAGGTCCGGGACTGGCTGCACGGCTTCGCCGCCGACGTCATCCGCCCCGCGGCCGCCGAGTGGGACGAGCGCGAGGAGACCCCCTGGCCGGTCATCCAGGAGGCCGCCAAGGTCGGCATCTACTCCCTCGACTTCTACGCCCAGCAGTACTTCGACCCCACCGGCCTCGGCATCCCCATGGCCATGGAGGAACTGTTCTGGGGCGACGCGGGCATCGCCCTGTCCATCGTCGGCACCGGCCTCGCCGCCGTCGGCGTCCTCGCCAACGGCACCGAGGAGCAGATAGGCACCTGGATCCCCCAGATGTACGGCGACGCGAACGACGTGAAGGTCGCCGCGTTCTGCTCCTCCGAGCCCGACGCCGGCTCCGACGTCGCCTCCATGCGCACCCGTGCCGTCTACGACGAGGCCAAGGACGAGTGGGTGCTCAACGGCACCAAGACGTGGGCGACCAACGGCGGCATCGCGGGCGTCCATGTCGTCGTCGCCTCCGTCGACCCCGAGCTGGGCTCCAAGGGCCACGCCTCCTTCATCATCCCGCCGGGCACCGCGGGCTGCTCCCAGGGCCAGAAGTTCAAGAAGCACGGCATCCGCGCCTCGCACACCGCCGAGGTGATCCTCGACAATGTGCGCGTCCCCGGCTCCTGCCTGCTCGGCGGCAAGGAGAAGCTCGACGAGCGGCTCGCCCGGGCCCGGGAGAAGGCGAAGCAAGGGGGCGAGCGGGTGAAGAACGCGGCGATGGCCACGTTCGAGGCGTCCCGCCCGGCGGTCGGCGCGATGGCGGTCGGCACCGCCCGGGCCGCGTACGAGGTCGCCCTCGACTACGCCAAGACCCGCGAGCAGTTCGGCCGCCCGATCATCGACAACCAGGGCGTCGCCTTCCAGCTCGCCGACATGCGCACGTCCATCGACGCCGCCCGGCTGCTCGTGTGGCGCGCCTCCTGGATGGCCGTCAACGGCAAGCGGTTCACGGCGGCCGAGGGCTCGATGTCCAAACTGTTCGCGAGTGAGACGGCGAAGAAGGCCACCGCCCAGGCCGTCCAGATCCTCGGCGGCAACGGCTACACCCGCGAGTACCCGGTGGAGCGGATGCACCGCGACGCCGCGATCTACACGATCTTCGAGGGCACGAGCGAGATCCAGCGCCTGGTGATCGCCCGGACGCTGTCGGGCGTGCCGATCCGATAAAGGGGCGCGAGGAACTGCGCGAAACGGGGCGAAGCCCCGTGCCGGGGTCAAAGGGGCGGAGCCCCTTCAGGACGGGAAGGGTAAGGGGGGCGGGGGCGAAAAAACCCACCCCCGCCCCCCTCCGCCGCTCAGCCCCCCGACCCCCCGCTGCTATGGGCGATGCACGCCACATCGATCCGATCCGCCAGCTTCGCCAGCTCGATGGTCAACGCCGCCACCGTGTCCTCGTCGAGCCCCCGCTCCCCGGACTCCACCAGATGCAACCACCGCCCTCCGACCGCACGCAGCAGCTTGCTGACATCGGCCGCCGCCACCTGCAACGTGCCGCGGTCGTCGACGATGAGAGGCAGGGTCACTTCGCGGTTCACGACAGCGATCGTAGCCGCGGAACCCTCACGCCCCCTGCCACACCGTCGTGATGTTGCAGAACTCCCGGATTCCGTGCCCGGACAGCTCACGCCCGTACCCGGACCGCTTCACCCCGCCGAACGGGAACGCCGGATGCGAGGCCGTCATGCCGTTGACATACACGGCACCGGCCTCCAGATCCCGTACGAACCGGTCGACATCCCCTTCGTCACGGGTCCACACATTCGAACTCAGCCCGAACGGCGAGTCGTTGGCGATCGCCACGGCCTCGTCGAGGTCCGCCGCCCGGTACAGCGTGGCCACCGGGCCGAACGTCTCCTCGTGGTGCACCCGCATCTCGGGGGTGATGCCGGCCAGCACGGTCGGCGGGTAGTACCAGCCCGGCCCGTCGGGGCGTTCGCCCCCGCACAGCACCGTGGCACCGCGCTCGACGGCGTCGGCCACCAGCTCCTCCAGATCCGCCCGCCCCCGCTCCGAGGAGACCGGCCCGACCTGGGTCTCCTCGTCCATCGGGTCGCCCACCTTCAGCGCCTTCATCCCGGCCGTGAACCGCTCGGCGAACGCGTCGTAGACGTCCGTGTGCACAATGAACCGCTTGGCGGCGATGCACGACTGCCCGTTGTTCTGCACCCGCGCGGTCACCGCGACCTGCGCCGCCCGGTCGAGGTCGGCGGACGGCATCACGACGAACGGGTCGCTGCCGCCCAGCTCCAGCACCGTCTTCTTGATCTCGTCCCCGGCGATCGAGGCCACCGACCGCCCCGCCGGCTCGCTCCCGGTCAGCGTCGCCGCGACCACACGCGGATCGCGCAGGACGCCCTCGACCTCCTTGGAGCCGATCAGCAGCGTCTGGAAACAGCCCTCCGGATATCCCGCCCGCCGGAACAGCTCCTCCAGGTACAGCGCGGTCTGCGGCACGTTCGAGGCGTGCTTGAGCAGGCCGACGTTGCCCGCCATCAGCGCGGGCGCGGCGAACCGGATCACCTGCCAGAGCGGGAAGTTCCACGGCATCACCGCCAGCACCGGGCCGAGCGGCCGGTAGCGCACGAAGCCGCGCGAGGCGCCCGAGTCCTTCACGTCCGACTCGGCCGGCTCCTCGTCGGCGAGCAGTTCCTCGGCGTGGTCGGCGTACCAGCGCATCGCCTTCACGCACTTGGCGGCCTCGGCGCGGGCCTGGGTGACCGGCTTGCCCATCTCCGTGGTCATCACCTCCGCGATCTCCCGCTCGTCCGCCTCCAGCAGATCGGCGGCGGCGTTGAGCAGCCGGGCGCGTTCGGCGAAGGACGTGGTGCGGTGGGTGCGGAACGCGGCCTCGGCGGCGGCGAGCCTGCGCTCGACCTCCTCCGCGCCCAGGGCGTCGAACGTCCTGAGCGTCTCGCCGGTCGCCGGATTCACGGTCGCGAGGGGCATGGCAGTGACCTCCTGGGCAGGCTGTGTCTCGACCTTCCCGCGCCCCGGTGGGCGCCGCAACGCGGGTACGGCAGTCGTCGTCGGGCGGCCGCCAGGCACGCGGCCCCGGCGGCTCACTCCCCGTCCGAGTGCTCCGCCAGCCGGTCGAGAAACGCGGCCTGCGCCGTCACGATCACCGTCCGGGCCTCGTCGAGCCCGAACCAGCGCACCCGGTCGAGCTCGGGGAACTCCTGCCGGCGGCCGGAGCGCGGCGGCCACTCCATGGTGAACGTGCCGGGTACGACGGCCGCCGGGTCCAGGTCCGCCGCCACCGCCCACGCCGTGACGACCTTGCCGCCCGCCTGCCGCACCTCGCCCAGCGGCACCGCCTCGCCGTCCGGCGGCGCCAGCCCCAACTCCTCCCGGAACTCCCGGCGGGCCGCCTCCCAGGCCGGTTCGTCGGGCGCGTACTCGCCCTTCGGCACGGTCCACGCCCCGGCGTCCTTGCGGGCGTAGTACGGGCCGCCCATGTGACCGAGCAGCACCTCCAGACCGCCACCGACGGCGCGGCGGAACAGCAGCAGCCCGGCACTGCGCCGGCCGGGGCGCGCGGGCGGTGCCTGCCGCGGTGCCGGTCCGCTCATGGCGCCACCCCCGGGTGCGCCGCGAGCAGCGTCTCCACGGTGTCCGCGTCCTCCGGACGCTTGTCCTCCCGGTAGCGCAGCACTCGCGCGAACCGCAGGGTGACGCCGGCCGGGTAACGGGTGGAGCGCTGCAACCCGTCGTACGCGATCTCCACGACCAGCTCCGGCCGTACGGTGAAGCCCCAGCGGTGCTCCTCGACGGCCAGTTCCCGCAGCCGCTCGGTCTGCCAGGCGAGCAGCGCGTCCGTCAGGCCCTTGAACGTCTTGCCGAGCATCACGAGGGAACCGTCCGCGCCGCGGGCGCCCAGATGCAGGTTGGACAGCTTCCCGGCGCGCCGGCCGTGCCCCCACTCGGCGGCCAGGACCACCAGGTCGAGGGTGTGCACCGGCTTCACCTTCAGCCAGGAGGCACCACGCCGCCCCGCGCTGTAGGGGGCGTCCAGGGACTTGACGACGACGCCCTCATGTCCGCGCTCCAGCGTCGCGGCGAGGAACGCCTCGGCGCGGTCGCTCTCCTCCGGCCCCGTCACCACCGTCCGGCGCACGCGCAGGGGCTCCGGGACCAGCCGGGCCAGTTCGGCGTGCCGGTCGGCGAACGGCAGGTCGAGCAGATCGCGGCCGTCCACCGACAGCACGTCGAAGAAGACGGGGGAGACCGGCACGGCCGCCGCGGCCCGCGCCACGTCCACCCGGGAGCCCACTCGGCCCGCGGTCTCCTGGAAGGAGCGGGGCCGCCCGTCCTCGTCCAGCGCCAGCACCTCCCCGTCGAGTACGAACCGCTCCTGCGTCAACTCGCGCGCCACCGCGCTGACTTCGGGCAGCCGTTCGGTGATGTCGTCGAGTGTACGGGTGTACACACGCACCGTGTCGCCGTCCCGGTGGACCTGGACCCGGATGCCGTCCAGCTTCTCCTCCACCGCGCAGGCGCCCAGCTTCTCCACCGCCGCGGTGACCGAGGAGGCGGTGTGCGCGAGCATCGGCAGCACCGGGCGGCCCACGGTGAGCCGGAACGCCTCCAGCGCCGACGGGCCGTCCGCGAGCAGCGCCCGCGCCACCGTCTGCAGCGAACCGGCGAGCATCACCGCCCGCCGTACGTCCGCCGGGGCCGCGCCGGTCGCCCCGGCCAGCCCCTCCGCCGCGAGCGCGTCCAGAGCCCCCTGCCGCACCTCGCCGGTCAGCAGGCCCACCAGGAACCGCTGCTCGTCCTCGGTGGCCGCCGCCATCAACTCGCCCAGCAGCCGGCCCCGTTCGGCCTGCGAACCGGTGCCGGTGACGGCGCCCAGCGCGGTCAGCCGGGCGTCCACCTCGCGCACG
This sequence comes from Streptomyces sp. NBC_00670, assembly GCF_036226765.1. Taxonomy (NCBI): domain Bacteria; kingdom Bacillati; phylum Actinomycetota; class Actinomycetes; order Kitasatosporales; family Streptomycetaceae; genus Streptomyces; species Streptomyces sp. NBC_00670. The sequence continues at coordinate 1,094,342 of NZ_CP109017.1, read as the reverse complement.
GTCAGCGACGGCTCGGCGGCCGGGGGAACGGGCCGGCCGAGCAGCTTCCAGCCGATGCCGAGCCGGCCCTGCGGCAGCCGGCCCGCGAGGTACGGGATGACGACGGGCACGTCCTCGGGGTCGGCCGCCCGGAACAGCTCGGCGAGCAGGGCGGTCTTGCGGGAGCGCGCCGAGGTGGCCGCGACCTCCCGGGACACACGGGCGAGCCGGTGCAGCAGCATGCAGCCATGGTGCACCGGGGGCGGGGGGTCTACACCTCCGCGCCGGTCCCGTCCGGGCCCGTCGCCCCGGTGTGCTCCACGCCGATCCGGGCGTCGATGTCCTCGAACACCAGCTCGCCGTTGACGGCGGCGGCCGCCGTGTACCCGGTGCTCGCCGCATTGATCACCTGCTGCGCGAAGAGGGTGGCGTTGCCCGCGGCCCACACGCCCGGCACCGTCGTACGCCCCGTCTCGTCCACCACCGGGCAGGAGCCCATCGGGGTCTCCCGCAGCTCGGCGCCCAGCTTCTCGAGGAGCCCGGTGCGCGGCACCATGCGGGGCGCGACGAAGACGACGGACCGGGCGTGCACCGTGCCGTCGGCCAGCCGTACGCCGGTGATCCGGTCGTCCTCGACCACCAGCCCCGCCACCTCGCCCGGCACGACGCGCACGCCCGCCGCGGCGAGTCTGCGCAGCTCGTCGTCGGAGAGGTCCGCCTCCGCGACGGTGTGCAGGAACAGGGTGGTGTCCTTCGACCAGTGGCTGACCAGCAGCGCCTGGTGGACGCTCATCGGCGAGGTCGCCAGCACGCCGAACGCCTCGTCGCGCACCTCCCAGCCGTGGCAGTACGGGCAGTGGATGACGTCCCGGCCCCAGCGCTCGGCGACACCGGGCACGGCCGGCAGCTCGTCCTTGAGCCCCGTCGCCACGATCACCCGCCGGGCGCGGACGGTCCGCCCGCCGGCGAGGGCGGCGGTGAAGCCGGGCGGAGAGCCCTCCGCCCCGTCCCGGGTCACGTCGACGACCCGGTCCCGGACCAGCTCCACCGTCCCGTACCGGGCGATCTCCTCGCGGCCCACGGCCAGGAGCTCGGCCGGCGGCATGCCGTCCCGGGACAGATAGCCCTGCATGTGCGCGGCGGGCGCGTTGCGCGGCTCGCCCGCGTCCACCAGGAGCGTCCGGCGCCGGGCCCGGCCGAGGACCAGCCCGGCGGAGAGCCCGGCCGCGCCGCCCCCGATGACGAGGACTTCGTAGCTGTCGGTGGATGTGTCGCTTCGCGTGTCGGTCATGGTGACCACCTCCACGGGCAGCGTCGCCGACCCTCGCCGTATTGACAAACGAACTTGCCGAATCTGCAATGAAGGGATGAACGACGATGCGCGGGACGACCTGCCCGGGGGCCACGACACCGACGAGGTACTGGCGGAGGTGGGCCCCCGGCTGCGCAGGATCCGCAAGGAGCGGGGTGCCACGCTGGCCGCGCTGTCCGAGGCCACCGGGATCTCGGTCAGCACGCTGTCCCGGCTGGAGTCCGGGCTGCGCAGACCCTCCCTGGAGCTGCTGCTGCCGATCGCACGGGCGCACCAGGTGCCGCTCGACGAACTGGTGGGCGCGCCCCGGGTGGGGGACCCGCGGGTGCGGGGCGAGCCGATCGAGCGATTCGGCCGCACGTACTGGCCGCTCACCCGCCAGCCCGGCGGGCTCCAGGCGTTCAAGGTGCTCGAGCCGCAACGCGGGTGCGAGCCCCATCCGCGCACCCACGAGGGCTACGAGTGGCTGTACGTCATGTCCGGCAGGCTGCGCCTGGTGCTCGGCGAGCACGACCTCGTGCTCGGCCCCGGCGAGGCCGCGGAGTTCGACACGAGGGTGCCGCACTGGTTCGGCTCCACGGGCGAGGGCCCGGTGGAGTTCCTGAGCCTGTTCGGCCCCCAGGGCGAACGGATGCACGTACGGGCCCGGCCGACGCGGCGGGGCGCGGACGACGCCTGACGCCGCGGGCGCCCCGCGCACTCCACGCGCCCCACGCACGGGCCCGGCACGGCGAAGAGGCGACGCCCGACGCCGCGCCGGTGCCGGGACCGGTGGGTCACCAGCCGGGGTAGCGGCCCCACCAGTGCGGGTCCCAGCCGCCGACGTACTCGCTGCCGCTGGGGGAGTCGGTGAACTGGGCGACGAGGTCGCGGGCCAGGGTGTCGAGCACCCAGGCCAGCTCGTGCCGGCTCACCAGAGCGACGGGCAGCGCCTCGGCGCCATGGGCCGCGCCGAGCAGCGCACCGGCCACACAGGCGACGGAGTCGCCGTCCGGTGCCCCGGCGGCGAAGCGCAGCGCGGCGTCCACCTGGTCCCGGCCGGGGAAGGACGCGGCGACGTACACCCCGCCGAGCAGTGCCGACGGCGCGGTGGGGTCCGGCGCGAGCCGCGCGAGCCGTCCCGCGTCCGCGGGGTGCTCCTCGGCCTCCCGGAGCGCCGCGGCGAGCCGGTCGTGCTCGTCGGCCGTCAGGTCCGGGTCGGCCTCGGGAAGCGCCCGGACGCCGTCCCGCAGGGCCTGCCGCACCTGCGACCGGGTGCCGGGCCCGGAGCCGCGGGCGTCATCGGCGGCACTGGTGAGGCAGTGGCCGGCCAGGGCGACCGCATGGGCCGCCGCGGACTGCGCGGCCCGGTCGCCGTGGGTGAGGGCGGCGGTCTGCCGGGCCAGCTCGGTCGCCCGCCCCGGCTCGTGGGCGACGCCGACCACGGCGATGGGGAGGGTACGGGTGAGCGCGTGGCAGCCGCGGCTGGCCGTCGGCTTCCCCAGGTCGCCCCGCTTGATGCCGGACAACGCCGTCACGGTTGCCGGCGCCGAGCCGCGCCGTTCGGCCAGTACGGGCACCTGGGCGAGCCAGCCGTCGGGCCAGACCCGGCCGCCGGAGGCCCAGTGCCCGCGCATCCGCTCGACCTCGATCCCCTGTAGTGCGGCCCAGCGGCAGTAGGCGTGCCCCACCACCGACGGGGGGTGGCAGATGCCCTTGTGCAGCCCGCGCACCCATGCGCGAATGGTGCCCTCGGCGGTGAAGCAGGCCAGCTGGGTGCTGACCCCGGCCCGCAGCGGTCCGGCGGCGGGCAGCTTGCCCCTCGCGGCGCCCAGTGTGTCCCCCAGCGCAAGGCCGAGCAGCAGGCCGCGCACCCGGGACACCGCGCCCTTCTCCTCCAGGAACGTCCCGGACCGCTGCGGCTCCGTCGGCCGCTGCTCCGGGCCGTCGTCCAGCACGAGCGCCACCTGCTCGGGAGCGACGCCGTCCGGCTGCCCGCCTGCGGCGGACCCGGCGGACCCATCGGATCCGGTGGACCCCGTGGAGCCGGAGGTCAACGCGTGCACCGCGTCGAGCAGTTCGGGGTGCGCCGACAGCTGCCAGCCGTGCGGCAGCACCTCACGGAGACCGGAGAGGGCGGCCTCGGCGCCGATGCCGCGCGCCAGATGGCTGTAGACCGCGGCGACGGCCGGCGTACGGCTCTGCCCGGCGACGCAGTGGAGCAGCACCCGCTTGCCCGCCTGCCGCAGCCGCAGTACCTCGCGGGCGGCCTGGTCCACGACGTAGTGCAGATTGGCGTTGTGCCCGTCGCCGTCCACCAGCCAGACGCGCACGTGCTCGGCTTCGATGCCCGGCAGGACCGGCTCCGTGCCCATGCGGCACAGCGACACCACCGCGTCGACGTCGACCGGCTCGGCCCCCTGGAGGAGGGCGAGGTTGCCCAGGACCACCCCGGAGTCGTGCGGGTGGGGGACGGCGAAGGCGCGGGGTGCGCCCGCCGGGACGGACATGCGCGCGGCGGAGGGCCAGCCGGCGCCGTCGTCCCGCCCGCCCAGGGCGGTGCGTACCGCCAGCCGGACGAGATCGACGCCGGTGAGCGAGGGCCAGCCGTTCACGGCCCGCTGCCATTCCAGCGGGATGCCCGAGCAGCCCCAGCGCGCGCCGAGCAGCGCGCCCGCGATCGCGGCGACGGTGTCGGTGTCGTCGCCGGCCCGGACCGCCGCCTCCAGGGCGAGACGCAGATGCTGGGCGGGGAAGCCGCCCTCGCCGGGGTTCAGCCCGGGAACGGGGGTGTGCGTGATCGCCGACCAGGCGGCCTGGAGCGCGGCGACGACCCAGCCGTTGGGGGAGAAGTGGTGCGGAGGATGGGCCTCCGCCTCGTCCAGCCGCTCGGCCCACAGCGCCCGGCGCTCGGCGGGCAGCAGCTCCAGGCCGGCCCGTACGCCGTCGAAGGTGCCCTCCAGCACGGCCGTGCGGATGCCGGAGCACCACAGCACGCAGGCGTCGGCGCAGTCCGGGTCGGGATGGGTGAGCCCGCTGACCGCGACGGCGGCCTCGGCCATCTCCGCGGCGTCCCCGAGGTGGGCGAGGGCGACGATCCCGGTCCGCATGAGCGAGCCGTTCCCGGCGCTGTTCGCCCTGGCGGCGGTGAAGCTGCGGGCGGCCTCGCGCATCGCCGCGCCCGCCGCTCCGGACGTACGCCCGGCGGCGTGCAGTACGGCCCTGGTCTGGTTGCCGACGTCGCTGGCGCCCTCCCGCAGCCAGCGCTGGAAGTTCGCCGCGACCGCGTCGAGGGCCTCGGGGGAGCGGAGATCGGCTCCGGTGGCCGCGACCTCGGCGATGCACACCTGCATCTGGGTGTCGTCGGAGTACTCGCCGGGCTCGTACGGCCCCAGGCCGCCGCCGATCATCCGCGGCTGCTCCTCGCCGGTCAGCCGCGCCCGGAACTCGTAGGGCACACCCAGCGCGTCCCCCGCGGCCGCGCCGAGCAGGACGCCCGCGGCCCGGTCGGTGCCCCGCGGGCTGAGGTGAGGCTGTGGGGCGCGGGTGGCGGCAGGGGGCATGGAAACTCCGTGGGTCGGGCGCGGCGGCATGCCGAAAAAGGGGTGCTTGTCGGTGAGTTGACGCTGATCGGCGTGGATCGGCGCGCCGCCAGCTTCGCATGGCGTCCCCCTTATCGTCAATGCGACCATATGACGACGTACGAGAGGCCGGCCCCCGTCGGTGCCGTACCGGCGGCTCCTGTTCCCCTGACGGCAAGCGACCGCTTAGTATGCGAAGACGGCAGGGCCGCGGAAGCAGAGACGGCAGAGCCGTGGAAGCAGAGACGGCAGAACCGTACAGACGGCAAGACCCCGGACCGACGACGCAGTCCCCTGGAGGCCGCGCATGCAGGCATGGCAGGTGCACGAGAACGGCGAACCGACCGAGGCCATGCGCCTCGCGGACGTGGAGCCGCCCACCCCCGGCGACGGCCAGGTCGTGCTCAGGGTGCGCGCCGCCAACGTCAACTTCCCCGACGCCCTCCTCTGCCGCGGCCAGTACCAGGTCCGCCCGCCGCTGCCCTTCACCCCCGGCGTGGAGATCTGCGGTGAGACGGAGGACGGCCGCCGCGTCCTCGCCACCTCCGCCCTCCCGCACGGCGGTTTCGCCGAGTACGCCCTCGCGGACGCCGCCGCGCTCCTGCCCGCCCCCGACTCGCTCGACGACGCCGAGGCCGCCACCCTGCACATCGGCTACCAGACCGGCTGGTTCGGCCTGCACCGCAGGGCCCGGCTGGAGGCCGGCGAGACGCTCCTCGTGCACGCCGCCGCCGGCGGGGTCGGCAGCGCCGCCGTCCAGCTCGGCAAGGCGGCCGGCGCCACGGTCATCGGCGTGGTCGGCGGCGCCGAGAAGGCCGCCGTCGCCCGTACCCTCGGCTGCGACCTGGTCGTCGACCGTCGCACCGAGGACGTCGTCGCCACCGTCAAGGAGGCCACCGGCGGGCGCGGCGCCGACGTGATCTACGACCCGGTCGGCGGCACGGCCTACGCCCAGTCCGCCAAGCTCGCCGCCTTCGAGGGCCGGATCGTCGTGGTCGGCTTCGCCGGCGGCACCATCCCCAGCCCGCCGCTCAACCACGCCCTCGTCAAGAACTACGCGATCCTCGGCCTGCACTGGGGCCTCTACCACACCAAGAACCCCGAGCTGGTCCAGCACTGCCACGAGCAGCTCACCGAACTGGCCGCCCGGGGCGCGATCAAGCCGCTGGTCAGCGAGCGGGTGGCACTTCAGGACGCCTCGGCCGCCGTACAGCGGGTCGCCGACGGCCTCAGCACGGGCCGTATCGTCGTGCTGCCCGCAGTGAAGAACGGAGCTTCCGCATGACGGACCACGACGCCCCCGCCAAGCTCGACGCGCCCGAACTGCGCCGCCGCACCCGCGAGTTCCTCGCCGCCCACCCGCCCGCCGGCACCGACCGGCTCGACTTCCTGCGCGCCCGGTTCGACGCGGGCCTGGCCTGGGTGCACTACCCCGAGGGCCTCGGCGGCCTCGGCGCCCCCCGCTCCCTCCAGGCCGTCGTGGACGCCGAGTTGGAGGCCGCCGGCGCCCCCGACAACGACCCCCGGCGCATCGGCATCGGCCTCGGCATGGCCGCGCCGACGATCCTGCGGTACGGCACGCCCGAACAGCAGCGGCGCTTCCTGCGCCCGCTGTGGACCGGCGAGGAGGTGTGGTGCCAGCTCTTCAGCGAGCCCGGCGCCGGCTCCGACCTGGCCGCGCTCGGCACCCGCGCCGTACGGGGCGATGGGGGCCCCTCCCGCTCGAGCGAAGCCGAGAGCGGGGGAGACTGGGTGGTCAACGGGCAGAAGGTCTGGACCTCCAGCGCCCACGTCGCGCGCTGGGCCATCCTCATCGCCCGCACCGACCCCGACGTCCCCAAGCACGCCGGCATCACCTACTTCGTCTGCGACATGACCGACCCCGGCGTCGAGGTCCGCCCGTTGCGGCAGATCACCGGCGAGGCCGAGTTCAACGAGGTCTTCCTCACCGACGTCCGCATCCCCGACTCCCGCCGGCTCGGCGACGTCGGCGACGGCTGGCGGGTCGCCCAGACGACCCTCATGAACGAGCGCGTCTCCATCGGCGGCATGCGGCTGCCCCGCGAGGGCGGCATGATCGGCCCGGTCTCCCGCACCTGGCGCGAACGCCCCGAACTGCGCACCCACGACCTGCACCAGCGGCTGCTGAAACTGTGGGTGGAGGCCGAGGTCTCCCGCCTCACCGCCGAACGCCTGCGCCAGCAGCTCGCCGCCGGCCAGCCCGGCTACGAGGGCTCCGGCATGAAACTCGCCTTCGCCCGCCTCAACCAGGAGATCAGCGGCCTGGAGGTCGAACTACTCGGCGAGGAGGGCCTGTTGTACGACGACTGGACCATGCGCCGGCCCGAACTCGTCGACTTCACCGGCCGCGAGGCCGGCTACCGCTACCTCCGCGCCAAGGGCAACAGCATCGAGGGCGGCACCAGCGAGGTGCTGCTGAACATCGTCGCCGAACGCGTCCTCGGCCTGCCCGCCGAGCCGCGCACCGACAAGGACGTCGCCTGGAAGGACCTGGCCCGATGAGCACACAGCCCGACCTGCTCCACTCCGAGGAGGAAGAGGCGCTGCGCGCCGCCGTCCGCGACCTGCTCACCGACCACTGCGACCCGGCGGGCGTCCTCGCCCGCACCGAGTCGGAGACCCGGCACGACGTACGGCTGTGGAAGGCGCTCACCGAGGGCATGGGCCTCGCCGGACTCCTCGTCCCCGAGGAACTCGGCGGCCAGGGCGCCACCCACCGCGAGGCCGCCGTCGTCCTGGAGGAACTGGGCCGCGCGGTCGCACCCGTGCCGTACCTGACGAGCGCCGTCGTCGCCACGGAGGCACTGCTGGAACGCGGGACCGGGGACCCGGCCGTCGGTCTGCTCGGTGAACTGGCCTCGGGCGCGACGGTCGCAACGCTCGCCGTCGCCCTGCACACCGCCCCGGGCGCCCCCTTCCCCACCGCCCGCCTGGAGAACGGCACCCTGCACGGCGAGCTGACCGCGGTCGCCGACGCCACCGCCGCCGACGTCCTCCTCGTCCCGGCCGACGACGGCGGCCTGTACGCGGTGGCCGCCGCCGACGTGACCGTCACCGCACAGCTCTCCCTGGACCTGACCCGCCCGGTGGCCCGCGTACGCCTCGACGGCGCACCGGCCCGCCGCCTCGGCGACGCCGAACCCGCCGTACGCCGCGGGCTGCGGGCCGGCGCCGGACTGCTCGCCTCCGAACAACTGGGCCTCGCCGACTGGTGCCTGACGGAGACGGTCCGCCATCTGAAGGACCGCAAGCAGTTCAACCGCCCGGTCGGCGGCTTCCAGGCGCTCAAGCACCGGCTGGCCCAGCTGTGGCTGGAGATCGTCAATCTGCGCGCCGCCGCCCGCAACGCCGCCGACGCGCTCGCCACCGGCAGCGAGGAGCGCGACCTCGCGGTCACCGTCGCCCAGGCGTACGCCGCCGGGGTCGCCGTGCACGCCGCGGAGGAGGCCGTCCAACTGCACGGCGGGATCGGCATGACCTGGGAGCACCCGGCCCACCTCTACCTGAAGCGGGCCAAGGCCGACTCGCTGGCGTACGGCACGGCGGGCGCCCACCGCGAACGGCTGGCGGGACTGGTGGACCTGCGCGCACCGGCGTAGGAGCCACGCACGGCCGTGACACCACTCGTTCGGAGGACACGTCAGCCGCCCGGACGAACCCTCCGCTACGCCACACTTGCGGCCGAACGCCGCGAAGCGGACGTGGCGGAGGAGGTTGACCATGGCCATTTCCATCTCGCTCGTACTGCTGCTGACCATCCTTGCGGTGATCTTCCTCCGCAACGGCGGCCTGAAGGTCTCGCATGCCCTGGTCTGCGCCCTGCTGGGCTTCCTCCTGGCCAGCAGCAGCATGGCGCCCACAATCCACAACGGCCTGCTGGCGACGGCGGACATCGTGAGCAGTCTGCGTCCGTGAGCAGGGGCGCGGGGAACTGCGCAAAACGGAGCGAAGCTCCGTAGGGGGGTCCGGGGGCGCAGCCCCCGGGGGTGGGACCGGGAAGGGGCGGCGGGGGCGAAAAAGTCCCGCGGACGCCCCCCGGAGGAGGGCTCACCCCCCGACGGCAAACACCCCCACCCCGTTGGCAACCGCCCTCTCCCCACCCCCGGAGGGATGGTTCCGCACACTCACGGACGCACCCCCCGCTCCCCGCGCAACCAACGTCGTGGACCCCCCACCATCCACCCCGACGACATCCCCCGCCCCCAACCGCCCCAACTCCGCCCCCACTTCGGCCACCGTCAACCCCGACCGGTACGCCGCCCCACCGTCCAGCGCGAGCAACAGCAACCGCCGCCCCCCATCGGCGACCCCCAGCGCCGTACGAACCGTCGACACCGAGTCGTCCAGCCCCGGCACGGCCTTCCCGCCCCGCCGCAGCACCGCACCCCCCACCGCGAAGCGGTACGACACCCCCGCCGTCTTGGCGACCAGCCGCTGCTCCACCGTGACCTGCTCGCCGACGGCGAGCTTCCGCAGCCACTGGGCGCCCGCCTCGCGCCCGACCAGCACGGTCGCACCGTCGGCGACGGTCCCCGAGCCGGGGGAGTCGGCGGCCGAGACGACCCGCCCACCGCGCACCGTCACCTCGTAGGTGTCCGTACCGCACGGCGCCCCGCGCTCGGTGTCGGTGCCGCACACCGCCCGGCGCCGCGAGACGCCGCCCCAGTCGGCGGTGTACGCGCCGACCGAGCCCTCGGGCAGCGCGTACTGGTTGAGCCCGCGCAGCGGCAGGGACCCGTCGGCCGCCGTCCGTACCGTTCCGGTCAGGGACAGCCGGTCCAGCCGGGCGACGCCGTCGGTGCCGACGCCGAGCACGTCCTCGGTGCTGCCCGAGGCAGGCAGCGCCGGGCCGAAGCGCTGGCCGCGCGGCACCGCCGCCTTCAGCGCACGGCCGCCCGCGACCGCCGGGCCGACCGGGGCGCCGGTCACCTCCACGCCGGGGTGCTGGGCCTCGCTGATGTCGAAGAAGTCACCGTTGACCCCGGCGACCGCGCCGGCGGAGGCGGCCATCCGGGAGACGGTGGCGCGGGCGGCGACGGCACCCGGATACAGCAGATCCACACGTACGTGCGGATCGCTCAGGTCGACGGTGAGAAGGTGGACGTGGGTCGTGCCGTGGGCGGCGGCGAGGTCGTAGTCCCGGTAGGTGACGCCGGGCGAGATGTCGACGGCGCGCTGTCCGGCGGCGGCGGGCGAGGCGCCCGCGAGGGCGGCACCGGCCAGCGTGCCGAGGACGGAGAGCTGGGCGAGAAGGGTGGTGAGCCGGGTTCTGGGACGGAAGTGCCGGTAACGCGTCACGAGTACCCCCTGGGGACCGGTGGCTGCCTGGCTGTCTGACCGTCAGCTTTTCGGAGTCGAGCTGACGCATCATCAACTCACCCGCTCATCACAGGAATGAGCCGGGAGTGCGAGGGGCAGTCCACCAGACGGTGGTGACGCGGACGGCTGCTATGCGTCGACGACGCGGGAACGGATCAGAAAACGCACTCCTTCGGGTGCCTCCAGGGAGAATCCGCTGCCGCGTCCGGGTACGACGTCCACGATCAGCCGGGTGTGCGCCCACACCTCGTACTGGCTGCGGGACATCCAGAACCCGACGGGTTCGCCGACCCCGTCGACCTCCAGCTCGGCGAGCAGCACGTCGGAGCCGCCGGTACGGAATTCGCCGTCGGGGTAGCACATGGGGGCGCTGCCGTCGCAGCAGCCGCCCGACTGGTGGAACATGAGCGGCCCGTGCGCCGCGCGAAGCCGCCGTACGAGGTCGGCGGCGGCGTCCGTCAACGCCACGCGCGCTACGACGACCTCGCGGGCGTCGCGCTCTCCCTCACCCATCCCCTGCCTCCCGCCGTCCGGCACGTGAACTGCCGATTGAACGGCACGCCAGGTTGCAGGGGGGTTGCACGGGGGGCCGGGGCAGAGCCCCATCGAGGGTGCCCTGTGACGGGCCCGATGGCGAAAAACTCACCGCCCGCCATCCGAGTGGGCCAACCGGCCCTCGCGGGTACCCGGGAAAACGCGCAAGGTGGAACCACCCGCCCCAACCCGGAAGGCCCCCCATGCCCGCCGACGACACCGCACAAGCCGGCACCCCCCGCACTCCCCAAGCCCCCCAGACCCCCCTCACCCCCGAAGACCTCACCACCCTCGACGCCCACTGGCGCGCAGCCAACTACCTCGCCGTCGGCCAGATCTACCTCATGTCCAACCCCCTCCTCTCCACCCCCCTCCGCCCGGAACACGTCAAACCCCGCCTCCTGGGCCACTGGGGCACCTCACCCGGCCTCAACCTCGTCCACACCCACCTCAACCGCATCATCCGCACCCGCGACCAGGACACCCTCTGCATCTGGGGCCCGGGCCACGGCGGCCCCGCCGTCGTCGCCAACAGCTGGCTGGAGGGCTCGTACACCGAGACCTACCCGGACGTCACCCGCGACGCCCCCGGCATGGCCCGCCTCTTCAAACAGTTCTCCTTCCCCGGCGGCATCCCCAGCCACGTGGCCCCCGAGACCCCCGGCTCGATCCACGAGGGTGGCGAACTCGGCTACGCCCTCTCCCACGCCTACGGCGCCGCCTTCGACAACCCCGCCCTCCTCGTCGCCTGCGTGATCGGTGACGGCGAGGCGGAGACCGGCCCGCTCGCCGCGTCCTGGCACTCGAACAAGTTCCTCGACCCCGTCCACGACGGTGCCGTCCTCCCGATCCTCCACCTCAACGGCTACAAGATCGCCAACCCGACCGTCCTCGCCCGCCTCCCCGAACCCGAGCTCGACGAGCTGCTGCGCGGCTACGGCCACGACCCCCTCCACGTCACCGGTGACGACCCTGCCGCCGTCCACCAGGCGATGGCCGGCGCGCTGGACACCGCCCTGGACCGCATCGCCGCCATCCAGCGTGCCGCCCGCGAGGAAGGCGCCACCGAACGCCCCCGCTGGCCGATGATCGTGCTGCGCACACCGAAGGGCTGGACCGGTCCCGCCGAGGTGGACGGCCTTCCGGTGGAGGGCACCTGGCGCGCCCACCAGGTCCCGCTCGCCGCCGTCCGCGACAACCCCGAGCACCTCCGCCAACTGGAGGCCTGGCTGCGCTCGTACCGCCCGGAGGAACTCTTCGACGAACACGGCGCACCCCGCCCCGAGGTGCTGGCCTGGATCCCGGAGGGCGAGCGCCGGCTCGGCGCCACACCCCGCGCCAACGGCGGCCTGCTGGTCCGCGAACTGCCCCTGCCGCCACTGGAGAAGCACGCCGTCGCCGTCGACAAACCCGGCGCCACCCTGCACGAACCCACCCGCGTGCTCGGCGACATGCTCCTGGACGTCATGGCCGCCACCACCGACCGCCGCGACTTCCGTCTCGTCGGCCCCGACGAGACCGCGTCCAACCGCCTCCAGGCCGTCTACGCCGCCAGCGGCAAGGCGTGGCAGGCGGAGACCCGCCCGGTGGACGAGGACCTGGACCGGCACGGCCGGGTGATGGAGATCCTCTCCGAACACACCTGCCAGGGCTGGCTGGAGGGCTACCTCCTCACCGGCCGGCACGGACTGTTCTCCTGCTACGAGGCATTCGTGCACATCGTCGACTCGATGGTCAACCAGCACATCAAATGGCTGCGCACCACCCGTAGCCTCTCCTGGCGCGCCCCCATCGCCTCACTCAACTACCTCCTCACTTCCCACGTCTGGCGCCAGGACCACAATGGCTTCTCCCACCAGGACCCCGGCTTCGTCGACCACATCCTCAACAAGAGCCCCGAGGCCGTACGGGTCTACTTCCCGCCGGACGCCAACACGCTGCTGTCGGTCGCCGACCACGCGCTGCGCAGCAAGAACTACGTCAACGTGATCGTGGCCGGCAAACAGCCCTGCTTCGACTGGCTCACGATGGAGGAGGCCCGCGTCCACTGCGCCCGCGGCCTCGGCGTCTGGGACTGGGCCGGCACCGAGGACGGCACCCGGGAGCCCGACGTGGTCCTGGCCTGCGCCGGCGACGTCCCCACCCAGGAGACGCTCGCCGCCGCGCAGTTGCTCCGCACGCACCTGCCCGACCTCGCCGTCCGCGTGGTCAACGTCGTCGACATCGCCCGGCTGCTCCCCGCCGAGGAACACCCGCACGGCATGACCGACTTCGAGTACGACGGCATCTTCACCGCCGACAAACCGGTGATCTTCGCCTACCACGGCTACCCGTGGCTCCTCCACCGCCTGGCCTACCGCCGCGACGGCCACGAGCACCTGCACGTCCGCGGCTACAAGGAACGCGGCACCACGACCACCCCGTTCGACATGGTCGTCCAGAACGACCTGGACCGCTACCGCCTGGTCATGGACGTCATCGACCGGGTCCCCGGCCTCGCCATCCGCGCCGCCACGGTCCGCCAGCACATGCAGGACACCCGCCTGCGCCACCACGACTGGATCCGCGAACACGGCGTGGACCTCCCGGAGGTCGCGGACTGGACCTGGGACGGCTGACTCCCGGGGCGGACGGGTGGGTGGCCCCCCTGCCACGCTCGGCCACCCGCCCGGCCCCCGTCACTCGGTGGATGCCAGGAAAGCGGCCCACTCCGCCCTGCCGACCCGCAGCACGGGCCCGCCGCCCGTGACCTTCGAGTCCCGTACGTACATGGCGTCCAGCCCGGCGGCCACCTCCACGCAGTTGCCACCCCCCGAGCCGCTGTAGCTGCTCTTGAACCAGCGCAGCCCGTCCACGTTCTCGGTCACCTGCTCCACGCTCATGTCTCTCCCACCATCCGCTCGATGAGGCGCGCAGACTCGACGCCGCTCAGAGCCTGCGACCGCAGCTTGCCATACCGCAACCCGAAGGCACTGACCTCTGCGGGATCGTGCACGACGCACCCGACTTCCTGAGATTCGATGTAGCCGAGGTGCTGGTGGTCCCTGGTCTCCAGAACCACGAAAGACCCGTTCAGGCCGGAGTGGAACCCGCAGTCGGCGGGCATCACCTGGACCTCCACGTTGCGCAACGCCCGCGTCTCAAGCAGGTGTTGCCACTGTTCCCGCATCACCTCCCTGTCGGCCACCGGGTTTCGCAGGGCCTCCTCACCGATGATGAAGGACAGTTCCGCGAACGGCACCCGGGTCAGGAGCTTCTGGCGACACAGTCGTGCCTCCGTGTGTTGGTCGATGACCTCTTCACCGAGCGGCGGGCAGTGCCCGGCGAACAAGGCTCGGGCATACCCTTCCGTCTGCAACAGCCCTGGCACCAGCAGTGGGTCATAGTCGAACCTGCTCACCGCCTCCGCCTCGAAGAGCGCGAAGTTCCTGAAGAACCTCGGCAGCTTCGCCCGGTCCACCTCGTCCTGGAGCACCTCCAGAACTCCGCCCGCCTCCAGCACCCGGTCCGCCGCCCTCGTGAACGCCGCCTTCGCCGGGCGTCGGCCCTGTTCGACCGAGCCGACCTGTTCCAGCGAGTACCCGATGGCCTCCCCGAGCTCCTGCTGATTCAACCCGGCCCGCTTGCGCAGGTGTTGCAGCAGCCTGCCGTACGCCGACCACGCCCCTGGCCGATCCCCTCCGTCCTCCTTCGGCTTCGCCGCCCGACCGCTTCGCGCTTCCCGTACCGTGCTCACGCCCTCACGTCCTTCCGTCCCGGAACGCACCCCGCTCATCCGCCCCGCAGCCTCGCCCGACCTCGCCACCGGGACCCTGCTCAACGCGACCCGCGACGATCGGGACACGACCCGGACCCGTACAACGCCCGTACAAAAACCCGTACAACGTCGGTCCGCGAATCCGTAAGGTGGGGATCTTCGGGCGGTGTTGGCCCCCAGAGTCCTTGAGGTGACCGATCTCGATGACGCGTCAGTCGATGAGTGATCACACCGATCCCCCCGTGCACGAGGCGTGGACCGTGCCCGCCGATGACATCGCGCAAGGGCGCGAGGCACTGTGGTGGAGCGTCGGCCCGGCCGGTGAACTCTCGGTCCTGCTCGTGCACCGGCGGCATGTGGACCACACCCCCTACATCAGGGGATGGGTCGGATGGAGACCGAAGGGCACCTTCACCGGCGAGCTGGTCACCGTCACGGGACAGCAGGAGCGGCGCACCACGGTGGAGAACATCGAGGGCCGCCCCAGCCACTTGGCGCTGCTTCCGGACTCACGGTTCCTCCTGGTGAGCGGACGTACCATGCGCAACAAGTCCGACGGTCTCTGGGCACCCAACGCCGTGGTGTACTCGGCGACGGGCACGCCCGAGGCGGAGTTCTGCGTCGGCGACGACATCCCCGCCCTCGTGACCGACCGCCACGGACGGATCTGGACGGCCCACGGGGACGAAGGGATCTACGGGGGTCACCCCGAGTCCGGAGCCGGGCTCGCCGGCTGGAACACCGAAGGCCGGGCGATATGGAGTCCGCGGGGCCGTCTGCCCTGCCCCCCTCTGGAGGGCTGCACGGCCGCGACCGAAGGCGACCAGGTGTGGCTGGTCTGGTACTCGGGCGGCAGCATGCGCGGCACCTTCCTCTCCCGCATCACCCCCTCCACCGGTGAGGTGACGACCTACCCGAGCCCCGTCCACGCCCCGGACGGGTTCGCGGTCCGCGGCAACCGGGCACTCCTGACCCGCCGTCACCACAACGAGCCCACCGTCGAACTCACCCGCGCCGAACTCGACGGCACCACCTGGACGGTGACCGACCAGCGCGTACTCGACGTACCCGGCCGGGTCGTTCTCCGCTGTGGCCAGGGCCGCGACGGCACGCTCTGGCTCCGCACCGGCGACACCTGGCTGCGCATCGAGGTGTGAGGGGGCTGAACCACCGGGACGAGTGGGCCGCGGGTCACGAAGGCAGCCCACTCGTCCCGGCCGCCCCGGCTACGCTCACGGCCCCGTACGCCCGTCCTACGAACCCCTACAGCGGCCGTACCACGCGACCACGTACGGAGATCCGACCTCGTCCGGTCGTCCGCGCCACGGGACTGTCACTGCGTGAAGCCGACCAACATCAGTGTGAAACCGCCCACTGGCGCCCCGCACCTCGCCGTCCGCCTCAGCAGCACCGCACGCGGAGCCCGTCTCGCCCGTCGCCTCGCCGGACAGCAGCTCGCGGCCTGGGAGATCCCGTACGGCTCCGGGACGTCACAGGCCGTCGCCCTCGTCACGGCCGAGCTGGCGGCCAACGCGATCACCCACGGCAGGACACCCGGCCGGGACTTCCGCCTGACGCTGCTCCTCCTGCCCGTGCACGGCGTCGTCCGCGTCGAGGTGACGGACACCCGCCCGGGGCGGCTGCCCCGCGACCCCGTGGCCGAACCGGCGGCGCCCGACGCCCCGTCCGGGCGTGGACTGCTGCTCGTGGCGGCATACGCCGAACGATGGGGCTGCGAGGTCCGGGACGCGTACACGAAAACGGTCTGGGCGGAGGTCGCACTACCCAGGTGACTTTCTCCCCGCAGGCGCCCTGCCGACGTTGCTGTGGGCCGGGCTGGTCGAATCGCTCGGCCACGTCGTGACGTGGAGCGTGCCGCTCTCCTCGTCGTAGTTGAGGGTGCCGGGCGCCGCGGAGCCGACCGGCGTCATGAGGGCGCGGCGCGCCCGTGCGGACGGGCGGAACGGGGGTCAGGAAACGGCGGTCGCCGTCCTGGGTGCGGTGGTCAGCCGGAGGCCGACCTCCACGAGGGTCCAGCCGAGGCGGACACGCAGGTTGCGGGGCTGCCGTGCCGCTATGACGCGGCGGTACGCCTCGGCGTCGGCGCGGAGTTCGGCGGCGTGGGCGTGGTGCAGGGCGAGGTACGTCTCGGGGTCCATCGGGTCGTGGCCTCTCATTCCGTGGTGAGGGGGAACGCGTGGGTGTGGATGCGTACCTGTGCGGCGGCGACGTCCTCGTCGGTGGCCCGGTCGCGGTAGGTGTCGATGAGCGTGTGCATCTTCTCGACGAGTTCGCGGGTGAGTTCGGGTGTCAGCCGCAGCGTCGCGCTGCTCATGTCCCACGTGCGGCTCCACTCCTCCGGCCACGTCTGGCGGTTGCCCAGCCAGGTGGACAGGTCGCGGGTCTGGGTGGTGGCCACCTCGTGGAGGTACATGTCGGCGGCGCCGCGCACGTCGGGGTTGGTGTCCGTGAGGAGGGCGTCGTCGAAGTGCAGGCCCTTGTGGACCGCCTGCCACCACCGCTCCCGCCCCTTGCCCCGCTCGGGGGCTTCCTCGATGAAGCCGTGAGCGGCGAGCTGCCGCAGGTGGTAGCTGGTGGCGCCGCTCGACCCGCCCAGTTTCTGGGCGAGTCGGGAGGCGGTGGCAGGACCTTCGAAGCGCAGCGCGTCGAGGAGCCGCATGCGCAGGGGGTGGGCGAGCCTAGTCCTCCAGCCGGACCGGCATCAGGAGCGAGAAGGTGTGCTCGTCGTCGGGTCGGCGGATCGCCAGGGGAGCGGTCGGAGAGCCGACCTCCAGGAGCAGCCGGTCCCGGGCACCGGCGGTGAGCGCGTCCAGCAGAAACGCGCGGTTGACGGCGAGGGTGCCCTGGTCGTCGTCGCCGTCCTCGCAGAGGGTCACCGTGCCGTCGTCCGCCACCTTGAGCACACTGAGGTCGTACGCCAGGCCGTCCTGCTCGCGCACCTCGCCCGCGCGGACGGGGCCGGTCTCCAGGGCCTCCCGGAAGGCCGGCACCTCGACGAGGGCGCGGCGCCCGGCCGGCAGGTGGACGAGGCGGCGGTAGTCGGGGAAGTCGTGGTCGAGGCACTGGCCGGCCGCCTGGCGGTCTCCGGCCTCCAGCGTCACGCGGTCACCGTCCACGGCGAGCCGCACCGGGCCCTCGCCGCTCAGCAGCGCCCGCATCGCGTCGACGAGGGGGACGGGCACGACGACCTGCACGCGGTCCGCGGTGTGCCCCGTGGCGTGTGCCCGCGCGACGGCCAGCCGGTAGCGGTCGGTGGCCACGACCTGGAGCCTGTCGTCCTCCACGTCGAAGAGGACGCCGCCGAGCATCGGCAGCTCGGGGTCGGCACCGACCGCGAAGCGGACGGCGTCCAGCGCGGCGGCCAGTTCGGGCGCGGGAACGGTCAGGTGGGTGGCGGCGGCGGTGGTACGGGGCGAGGTCATGGGGTTCTCCCTTTGATCGAGCAGTGCGTGGAGCGTGGAGAACTCGCCGCGGGCCTCGGACAGCCCCCGTTCGAGACGGCGCAGATGCGCCTGGAGGAGCCCGCGCACCAGGTCCGCGTCCGCGCTCGACCAGCCGGCCAGCACCAGCCGGATGTCCGCCAGCGGCATGCCGGCCCGGCGCAACCGGGCCAGCAGCCGGGCCTCGTCCAACTGCCCGGGGTCGTACCAGCGGTAGCCGCTGACCGGGTCCACCCAGGTGGGGACCAGCACACCGGCACGGTCGTAGAACCGCAGGGCGCTCACACTCAGCCCGCTCTCCCGGGCCATCTCCCCAATGCTGCGCATCTCGCTCTCCACACCCGGAACCCTGCGCCCTCGACAAGGTCGAGGGTCAACCCGAGTGACCACCGGCCGCCCGAGTGAGGCGTCGCCTCACTCCGCGTCTGCGTAATCCGGCAGCACCAGCGCCGAATGCGTCTCCCGTCGGTCCGTCGCGCGCTGGGCGGCCCGGGCTGCCTGGGGGTCGCGGATCAGGGCGTTGCGGGCGTCCAGGGCCTCCCGTGTCGTCGGGGTGATGACCGTGCCGCCGCCGGTGGCCAGGGCCTGGTTGCGTTCGGCGAAGGGGCGCAGCCGGCGTTCGTAGGCCGCGAAGGCCTCGGTGTGGTGCGCGTGCGTGGCCAGTTCGCCGGCCAGGACGTACGCGCCGACGAGTGCGACGCTCGAGCCCTGGCCGGAGATGAACGACGTGGCGTGCGCCGCGTCGCCCGCCAGGGCGACCCGGCCGTGGGACCAGGTGGGCATGTGGATCTGGCTCACGATGTCGAAGAAGAGGTCGTCGGCCTCCTGCATCGCCTTCACCAGACGCGGCACGTGCCACGCCTGCTCCGGGAAGCACGACGTGACCAGGTCGCGCTGGGCGCGCGGATTGCGGAACGCCTCGAAGGGCGGGGTGTCGCGGAGGAAGGTGAGGAAGCCGTGCACGGGGTCGGTGGGCTCGTAGGAGTAGACGACGGCGGCCCGTCCCGGTTCGTTCCAGACGGCGGCCTCGTGCGACAGGCCGAACTCGTTGGGCAGGGTGAAGCCCGCGAAGACGTGCCCGAGGTAGCGGTGGAAGGGCTCCTCGGGCCCGAAGACCAGCCGGCGCGTGTTCGAGTGCAGCCCGTCCGCGCCGATCACCAGGTCGAACGTGCGGGACGTGCCGCTGGCGAAGACGACGTGCACGGCGTCCCCGTCGTCGTCCAGCGTGGCGATCGAGTCGTTGAAGAGGAACTCGACGCGGTCCCGCAGCGGCGTGTAGAGGGCGTCGGCCAGATCGCCGCGCCGTACCTCGAGGTCGAGGCCGGCCTCCCCGCCGGTCATCTGTTCGGGCTGGAGCGAGCCGACCGTGTCGCCGGCCGCGTCGACGAAGGTGATCCGCCGGGTGTCGACGTGCGCCTCGCTCAGCCGCGACAGCAGGCCCATACGGTCCACGACCGCCCGGGCCGTGCCGCGTATGTCGATCGGGTACCCGCCCCCGCGCACGGCGGCGGCCTTCTCGACGACGGTCACCTCGAAGCCGTACCGGTCGAGCCAGTACGCGAGCGTGGGGCCGGCGATGCTCGCCCCGGAGATCAGGACCCGTCGGGCGGCGGGCGTGGGATTGGTGTGCGTCATGGGGGTGGCACCTTTCCGCCGGGGCGTGCCCGGCCTGGAGAACGGCACGCGGCAGACCACGCGGCAGACCACGGAGGCGCCAAGATGCGTACCTTAGGTATCCTTTATAGAGGCGTACGGCACCCTCGGTGCCGCGCTGCCGCTCCCCACACTATAGATACCTAACTCAGGTATGCAAATGGAGGTGCCATGACCCCCGAGTCCCCCGGGGAGCCCGCGCCTGCGGTGTCGCACGACGACCTGCTCGCCGTACTGCCCCGACTCACCCGGCTCAGCGCCGCGTTCAGCAAGGGCCGGCTCGTCGAACGCGCCGCGGCGGCGGCCGGTCCGTCCCTCGACCGCCCCGCCGTGGGCGTGCTCGTCTCCCTGCGCGCGGCCGGCGAGCCGCTGCGCATCGGGGAGATCGCCGACCGTATGCAGGTCGTGGGCCCGCACGTCACCCGTCAGGTACAGCTGCTGGAGAAGCGTCACCTGGTGCGGCGCATCGCCGACCCCCACGACCGCCGCGCGAGCCTCATCGAACCGACCGGGGCGGGGGAGGAGGTCGCCAACCGCTATGTGGCCTCCCTGCTCGGCTGGTTCGCCGGGGTCCTCGCCGACTGGCCCGCCCAGGACCGCGACGACCTCCTGCGCCTCCTCGCCCGCTTCGCCGACGACGTGACGGCCCGGCTGGCGCGGCCCGAGGAGGACGACGCGGAGATTTAGGCGACCGTGGGCGCCGGCGGTGTCCAGCGCTGGGTGCGGGGGACGCCGCCGGGGACGCCGAAGTCCTTCCTGAGCTGTTCGGGAATGGCGTAGTGCATGACCCGGCCGCGGGTCAGGGAGGACAGCTCGAACAGGGTGGTGAGGTGGCCGAGCCGGTCCAGGGCCCAGGCGCCCAGCGGCGAGCGGTCCTCGATGCCCTCCAGCACGCCGAGCAGCGCGGGGGCCGCCTTGACCAGCCGGTCCCAGGAGGTGCGGGGCACCTGGAGCCAGTCGGCGCAGGTGTCACCGATCAGGTACCGGATCAGGGCGGAGACGACCGGGTCGAACAGCGTGCCCGGCACGACCTCCTCGTACAGGTCGATCAACTGCCGGGTCAGATGGGCACCCTCCGCCGACGGGCCCATGTGCCGGACCATGTACAGGTCGAGGAACTCCCGCCCCTCCGACACGTTTTTGGGCACCGCGTCCTGGTCGACCCCGAGGAGGGCGCCGACCACGCGCCAGGCGTAGAAGTAGGCCTCCGCGCCCTCGGCGGACATGTGGATGCCCAGCCGGTGCAGACAGTCCAGGACGAGCATGGAGAAGAACATCTGCCCGCCGATCATGTCCTCCTGACAGATCGGCACACCGTGCGCCGCGGTGTCCCAGTGGTTCTCGCGTGTGAGGTGGTGGCGGATGGCGGCGTGCAGCAGGCGCACCTTCTGCGCGGCGGGCAGGAAGCGGCTGCCCGCCTCGAAGGCGTCCGGCTGCATCAGGTACACGGTGAACTGCCCGGTCTCCGCCATCCGCTTCGACGGGTAGTTCAGCCCGTGCGTGGCGGACAGGAGCCTCGCCACGTGCGGGACGACGTAGCAGGCGGGCATGGAGGCGAAGGACAGCGCGGTGGAGATGTGCACGTTGTTGTCGGTGAAGAACAGCCGCGCCCTCTCCATCTCCGTCCAGTCCACCCAGGACGGCGGCGCCGAGGTGGCCCGCAGATACTCGCGGGCCACCTCGGGCAGCCCGTCCGGCAGCGGAGCGCCGACGGTGGAGACGTACCGCATGAGGGTGTTGAACTTCCCCACCTCCCCGCGCGCGAACAGGGTGGCCACGACGGAGTCGGCGAGCTTGTCGCCGGACTCGCGCAGGGCGTCCAGCGACGACTGGGTGTAGGGCATGACAGCGGTCCTTCCTCGGCTGCGGGTCCCGTCCGCCGGGCGGGGGACGGGGATGCGTTCAGTGGCGGCGGTCGGTGGCCGAGTGGGCGAGGGCGTGCAGGGCCCGCCGGGCGGGGGCGGGCACGGTGAGCCCGTCCACGACGGCGGTGGCCGCCCCGACCCGTGCGTCGATCATTTCCTCCACCCGCCGGGGCGCCTGAAGCCGCACCATCAGCTCCCGCACCCGGGCCAGGTCTCCCTCGTCCAGGTCACGGCGGCCCAGCATCCCCGCCAGCTCGGCGCGTTCACCGGGCTGCGCGGCCCGCCAGGCGTGGGCCAGCAGGGCGGTGGGCCGCTGCCCGCGCAGATCGTCCAGGGGAGCCTTGCCGGTGCGCGCCGGGTCGCCGAACAGGCCCAGCAGGTCGTCCCGGAGCTGGAAGGCCTCGCCGAGCGGCAGCCCGTAGGCGGAGAACCCGGCACGCAGCTCCGGCGCGGCCCCGGCGAGCAGTCCGCCGAGGAGCAGCGGCTGCTCGACCGTGTACTTGGCGGTCTTGTAGCGGATCACCTTCAGCGAGGTGTCCGCATCCGGGCGGGCGCCGGTGTGCAGGAGTTCCAGGCACTCGCCCGCGATCAGCTCACGGGCCAGCTCGCCCCACAGCGTCCGGGCCCGCGCGAGGTAGGCGGCCGGCAGACCGCAGTCGGCGAACAGCCGTCCCGCCAGCGCCATCAGATGGTCGCCGACCAGCATGGCCAGGTCACGCGCGAGGGCACCGGCGCGCGGCCGTCCGGACACGGCGGAGCGCAGGGCCACCTGGACGGTCGGCAGGCCGTGCCGCAGCGGGCTGTCGTCGATGAGGTCGTCGTGGACGGTCGCCGCGGCGTGCACCAGCTCCATCGAGGCGGCCGCCCGCAGCAGCGCGTCGCTGTCGGGCTGTCCCGCCGCGCGCCAGCCCCAGTAGCAGAACGCCGCCCGCAGCCGTTTGCCGTGGCCCGCGACCCGCCGCAACTGCTCGGCCACCGGCCGCAGGGCCTCGTCGATGGCCAGCAGCTGTGCGCTCTCCTCGGCCAGGAACGCGCTCAGGACGCCGTCGACACGTGCCTGGAACGCCTCCGGCTCCCAACGGTCAGGCATCGCCGCCGGGGGCCGGCCGCCGGGCCGGGACGTCCTGGGCGAGTACGTGCTGGGCGAGCACTTCGAGGTGGGCGGGGGGCGCGGTCGCCAGCCGGTCGAGGAGGAGTCGGCCACGTGCCGTCAGGTCCTGCTCCGCGTCCCGCGCGAGGTCGGCGCCGTCGCTGCGGCGCAGCAGCCCCCACACCTTCCCGGCGACCGACCCCGCGGTGCTCACCGCCAGCTCGGCCAGGCCCGCCGCCAGCAGGACGAGGTGTTCGTCGCGGGGCTGGTGCGGTCGCGCAGTGGGCGTCATGCCGTTGACCTCCGGGGATCGGGTGCCGGTCCGGGCGCACGCCGGCCCGCGGCGCCACCCACCGATCATGGAGCGGCGGCGGGGGCGCGTGACTCCCGGTTACCGCAACGAGTGACACGGGGAACAGGTGTGGGAGCGCCCGCCCGCAGGGGCCCGCTCGCGCCCGCCCGCCCGCACGTACGGTGTCGCCCGCACAGGCCCGTCGGCACGTGCCCGCCCGCACGGTGTCGCCCGCACAGGCCCGTCGGCACGTGCCCGCCCGCACGGTGCCGCCCGCACAGGCCCGTCGGCACGTGCCCGCCCGCACGGTGCCGCCCCCCGTCGGCCCGGGGCTAGGGTGTGCGGCAACGAACGCTCGTGTGCGGGGGCCGACATGGTTGAGGCGGGGAGCACTCCGGCGGCGTGGCGGGTTCCGCCGGGGCAGATCGCGATGCTGATCCTGCTCGCCTGCCCGTGTGCCGCGGTGAACATCTACTGGCATCCCTCGGCGGCGCTGCGGCTGCTGACGCTCGCGGCGGGCGCGGCGGCACTGGTGACGGCGCTGGTGAGCGCGCGGATGTACCTCGTGGTGGACGGCGAGGGGATCGCCGTCCGGTTCGTCGGCCGTGAGCAGTGGCTGCCGTGGGCGTCCGTCGCGGAGGTCGACGTCGTCTCCGGTGTGCGCGGTGCGGAGACCATCCGGGTCAGCCGCGCCGACCGTACGTACGTCGATGTGCCGCCCTCGCTGCTGCAACCGTCCCGCCCGGTCCGCAAGCCGGTGGCCCGCACGCTCCTGCGGGACGCCGTACGCCGGATCGAGGCGCTGCGCCCCGAGGCGTGAGCGGTGCCCCCGGCCTTCGGGACCGTGCGCGCGACGGCCGCGCATCCCCATGCCCGCCGCTGGATACACTTGCGCACCGCCCGCCTCGCGAAGTCTCGGCGGTGTGGCGTGGACGTCCTCAGTGGTCACGCCGGGTGGCCGCGGGGGCCGGGGATGAGAGGGGACCATGTCCCGTAGTGCGGGCGACAAGGTACCGACCATGGTGGACGTCGCGCGGCGCGCCGGCGTCTCGCCCAGCACGGTCTCCTATGCCATGACCGGCAGCCGGCCCATCTCGGAGGCCACGCGCACCCGGATCCAGCAGGCGATGGCCGAACTGGGCTACCGGCCCAACGTCTTCGCCCGGGGACTCAAGAGCAAACGCAGCCACATCATCGCGGTGCTGTTCCCCAAGGACGGGCAGGGCATGAACCTCGGCTCGATGGAGTACATCTTCGGCGCCTCCGACCACGCCCAGGACCGCGGATACCACCTGCTGCTGTGGACCTCCGGGGCCGAGGCGCTCGACGACCTCGCCGGCCTCGCCCAGCAGGGGCTGGTGGACGGCGTCCTGCTGATGGAGGTCCGGCTGGAGGACCCCCGCATCGAGGTCCTGCGGAACTCGGAGCTGACCTTCACCATGCTGGGGCAGAACGCCGACCCCGGTGACCTGGACTACGTCGACACCGACTTCGACCAGTGCGCCCGGCTGGCCGTCGAGCACCTCGCGGGGCAGGGCCACCGCCATCTCGGCTTCGTGCACCAGGACGCCGCGACGATCGCCTCCGGGCGCGGCAACGCGATCCGGCTGCGGGACGGCATCCTGCGGGCGGCGCGGGACGCGGGCGTCGAACTGACCGCGCTGACCTGCCGGAGCACCCCCGCCGGAGGCAGGCAGGCGTTCGCCGAACTGCTCGCCGCCCAGCCGCGGACGACCGCGGTGATCGCGTTCAACGAGCAGGCCACGCCCGGCATCATGGCCGCCGCGGTGGGGCAGGGCCGCCGTATCCCCGAGGACTTCTCCGTGGTGTCCATCGACATGCCGGCCCAGGCCGCCGAGATGACGACGCCGACGATGACCACGGTGGGACCGGGCGCCGCGGCCATGGGCAAGGCGGCGGCCGAGATGCTGATCCGCCGTATCGAGGGACAGCAGCTCAGCACCCCTTCGCAGCTGCTGTTCGACGGTGAGCTGGTGGTCCGGGCGAGCTCCGGACCGGCTCCCGAGCCGCGCTGATCCGTTATCGACCCGTAATCCGGCCGGATCTTCTCGCCATTGACTCGCCCCAGGGCGCACTTTAACGTGCTCGCAACATCGTCGAATCGTATCGATTCCATGGACGAAGGGGAGCGCCTCATGGGTGCAAGGAGGGTCGCGGCCGTCGCGGGCACGCTCAGCGCGGCGCTGGTCCTGGCCGGCTGCGGGGGCGGTTCGGGCGGTGACAGCGCCGCGCAGGGAACGAAGTCCAGGGGGCCGATCACCTTCGTCACGGGCAAGGACAACAGCGGTGTCCTGCCGTTCATCGCCAAGACGTGGAACAAGGCACACCCGGACGAGAAGGTGACGATCAAGCAGCAGAGCGACCAGGCCGACCAGCAACTGTCCGACCTCGAACAGCACTTCCAGGCCAAGGACCCCGGTTACGACGTCGTCACCGTCGACGTGGTCTGGACGGCCGAGTTCGCGGCCAGGGGCTGGATCATCCCGCTCACCGGCGACTACGCCCTGGACACCGGCAAGCTGCTCCCGGCCACGGTCACCTCGGCCACCTACAACGGCAAGCTCGTCGCCGCGCCGTACGGGTCCGACGGCGGGCTGCTCTACTACCGCACCGACCTGGTCTCCAAGGCGCCCACCACGTGGGACGAGCTGATCGACGACTGCGCGGGCAAGACCACCAAGGGCACCATCACCGGCCCCAAACCCGGCTGCTACGCGGGCCAGTTCGCCAAGTACGAGGGCCTGACGGTGAACGCCGCCGAGGCGATCAACGCGACGGGCGGCGCGATCGTCGGCAAGGACGGGCGGAGCGCGACGGTCGACTCCCCGGAGTCCGCCAAGGGCCTGGACTTCCTGGTCAAGGGCTTCAAGGACGGCTACATCCCCAAGGAGGCCCTCGGCTTCCAGGAGACCCAGAGCCTCAACGCGTTCGAGTCCGGCCAGCTGATGTTCCTGCGCAACTGGCCGTACGCCGTCGCCATCCTGGACGGCAAGGGCTCCAAGGTGGCCGGCAAGTACGGCGTCGCCCCCCTGCCCGGCCCCTCCGGCCACGGCGCGTCCACGCTGGGCGGTCACAACCTCGGCATCAGCGCGTACTCCAGGCACAAGGCGACCGCCCTGGACTTCCTGAAGTTCATCGAGTCCGACACCGTCCAGCGCAACAACCTGACCGTGGGCACGCTGGCGCCCGTCCTCACCTCGATGTACAGCGACCCGGAGCTCACCAAGAAGTTCACCTACCTGCCCGACCTGCTCAAGAGCATCCAGACGGCGGTACCGCGCCCCATCACCCCGTTCTACCCGGGCGTCACCGAGGCGATCGAGACCAACACCTACGCGGCCCTGCAGGGCCGGACGAGTACCGAGAAGGCACTGAAGGACATGCAGGCGGCGATCAAGTCCGCCACCGCCGGCGGCTGACCGGCCCGGGGGAGGGGCCGGCGGCCCCTCCCCGCCCGCCTTCCCCTCCGGGTCACGACGCCGGACGGTGCCTCTACCGCAAGGAGCAGCCATGACCGTAGCCGGTCACGTGGAACGAAGAGCCGGGGAGAACCCACCGGGCGGCCCGCGCCGGACCCGGACCCGCCGGGGCGCCACCCGCCCCCGTGAGGCACGGCGCGCCTACCTGCTGATCGCCCCCGCCCTCCTCCTGCTGGCACTCGTCGTCGGCTACCCCATCGTCAAGGCCGTCCACCAGTCGTTCCTGACCGACCCGGGCCTGGACAAGGCCACCGGGATGTTCGACGAGGGCAACAACTGGTTCGGGCTGCACAACTACACACACTGGCTGCTGCAGCAGTGCGCCTCCCCGGACGGCGGCTACACCTCCTGCCCGAGCGGGGCCCTGGGGTCGCAGTTCTGGAGCTCGGTCGGCGTCACGGTCGGCTTCACCGTCGTCGCCGTCGCCCTGGAGACCGTCATCGGCATGGGGTTCGCGCTGACGATGCACCGGGCCTTCCGCGGCCGCGCCCTCGTCCGCGTCGCGATCCTCATCCCGTGGGCGATCCCCACCGCGGTCACCTCCAAGCTGTGGCAGGTCATGTTCGACCCGCAGGGCGTCATCAACAAGCTCCTCGGCACCCACTACGCCTGGACGTCCTCGCTGTGGCCGGCCCGGTCCGCGATCGTCATCGCGGACACCTGGAAGACCACGCCCTTCATCGCCCTGCTCATCCTGGCCGGCCTGCAGAACATCCCCGCGGAGACCTACGAGGCGGCGAAGATCGACGGGGCCAATGCCTGGCGGCGCTTCACCAGCGTGACCCTGCCCCTGGTGAAACCGGCGCTCGCCGTCGCCGTCGTCTTCCGGGCCCTGGACACGCTGCGCATGTACGACCTGCCGCAGATCCTCACCGGCGGCTCCAACGGCACGACGACCAGCTCGATCCTCGTGGTCGACCAGCTCACCCGGGGCGCCAACTCGGCGTCGGCGCTGTCCACCCTCACCTTCGTCCTCATCTTCGTCATCGCCTTCGGACTGGTCCGCCTCCTCAACGCCAACCTCTTCGGCGCGCAGGCGAAGGCGGTGAGGTGACATGACGACCACCACCGCGACCACCACCGCGCCGCCCGTCCCGGCCGCGCTGGCGTCCGCGCCGCGGCGAGGCCGGGGCATCAATTGGAGCACCGTCGGAACCGCCGTCACCACCATGATCATCGTCGTGTGGTGCCTGGCGCCGTTCTACTGGATGCTCGTGCTCGCCTTCCGCGACAACGACCACACCTTCTCCACGGACCCGTGGTTCAGCCACGTCACCCTGGACAACTTCCGGTACGCGTTCAACGCGGAGTACAACCCCTTCGCACGCTCACTGCTGAACAGCCTCCTCATCGGCGCGGTGGTCACCGCGGTGTCCATGGTGATCGGCGTCTTCGCCGCGTACGCGCTGGCCCGGCTGTCCTTCCGCGGCAAGGGATTCGTGCTGACGGTGATCCTCGGCGCCTCGATGTTCCCCGGCGTCGCCATCCTGACCCCGCTGTTCCAGCTGTTCAGCAGCTGGCACTGGCTGGGCACCTACCAGGCGCTGGCCCTGCCGCAGGTCTCCTTCTCGCTGCCGCTGGCCGTCTACACGCTGACCAGCTTCTTCGCCGAGATGCCGTGGAACCTCGAAGAAGCGGCCCGGGTGGACGGCGCCACCTCCGGGCAGGCGTTCCGGCTGGTCATCCTGCCGCTGGCCGCCCCGGCCATGTTCACCACGGCGATCCTGGTCTTCCTCGCGTCGTGGAACGAGTACCTGCTGTCCAGCGTGCTGTCCAACGGCTCGACGGAGGTGGCGCCCTCGACGGTGGCCATCGCCAACTTCACCGCGGGGCCGCACATCGTCCCCTACACCCAGACGATGGCCGCCGGGCTCATCGTGACGGTTCCCCTGATCGTCGTCGTGCTGCTGCTCCAGCGGCGCATCGTGAGCGGCCTGACCGCGGGCGGCATCAAGGGCTGACCCGCGTCACCGGCATCCCCGTATGTACCACCCCCACGCGGAACGGCCCCCTCTGAAGGCCGTTCACCGAACAGACAGGGAGTGCAACCCATGAGGTACGAAACCCATGCGGTGAGGGCGACAGGAGTCGTGCTCGCGACCGCGATGCTCACCGGCGGCTTCCTCGCCGGTGCCTCGCCGGCGAGCGCGGCGAGCACGGCCGCCACGTTCAACCGGGCCGACCTCGTCAGGACCACGAACTCCTTCCTCGGCAACTACTCCATCGACGCGGGCGACTTCAAGACCGACCTCTCCCACACCTCGGCCATCCACTTCTGGGAGGCATCCTTCGACCGGGAGACCCTCACCGACGCCTCACGGCTGACCGGACAGTGGAAGGACCGGATCAGCGAGACCTACTACCGGTACGAGAACACGCACTCGGCCGACCGCTTCGGGAACCCCAACTGCTGGATAGGCAACGACTCGGACTGGAACGACGACTACTCCTGGGCCACCCAGTTCGCCCTCGACGCCTACGAGGCCACGGGCGACCGGCACATGCGCGACCAGGCCAAGTGGCATCTGGACTTCTTCTACCGGGACTACTACGACGACGTCCACGGCGGCGGCTTCTGGCGCGAGCGCGCCACCAAGGACCAGAAGGACGTCCCCTCCAACGGCTTCGCCATCGCCGCCGCCGAACTGGCCCGCTACTACCCGGACGTCACCGTCCACAACAACCCGACGAACACCGACAAGACGTATCTGCAGATCGCCCAGGACACCTACGACTGGCTGAAGAAGAGCTTCCTGCGCCCGGACGGCGGCCTGGAGAACTCCTTCTCCGGACGCGGCTGGGACGACAACCTCTACACCTACAACGCCGGCGTCTTCCTGGAACTGGGCGCCAACCTCTACGACCTGACGAAGGACGACACCTACCTCGCCGACGGCCGGAAGGTCGCCGACTTCGCCAGGTCCCACTTCACCACCGGCAACAAGCAGATCATCGTCCACGAGGACGACGTCGGCGGCAACGGCCTCTACCGGCCCGACCCGGTGGGCAGCTACGAGATCGTCTTCAAGGGCATCTTCCTGCGCGGGCTCTACAAGTTCATCACGCTGGGCGGCCAGGACCAGTACCTCGGCTGGCTCGGCGACAACGCCCAGTCGTCCTACGACCACCGCACCAACGACCTCCCCTCGGCCGCCTTCGACCAGACCCTCACCAACGGGCGGTCCACGGGCGTGGCCTCCGGCCTCGCGGCGATGACGTACACCCTCGCCGCCCGGCAGCGCTCGGGCCGCATCGAGGCGGAGACCGGCCAGAAGTACGGCACCGGCCGCAACGAGTCGGCCACCTCGGCCTCCGGCGGCCAACTGGTCGGCAGCATCGACAAGGCCGGGGCGGGCGTCGAGTTCCACAACCTCTCGGCGACGGACTCGCTGACCTTCAGAACCGCCAGCGCCAACAAGGGCGCCAAGCTCAGCCTCTACGTCAACGGCCGCTTCGCGCGGAAGGTCGCCTTCCCGTACACCGGGAACTGGAACGCCACCTTCGCCGACACCACCGTGCCCGTCTCCATTCCCGACGGAGCGACGGTCAAGCTCCAGTACGACACCGGCGACTTGGCGGCGAACATCGACTCGCTCACCCTCTCCGGCTCCCCGGACGCCGCGACGTTCTACGAGGACGCGGGCTACACGGGGAAGGCCGTCTCCCTGAAGAAGGGCGACTACACGGTCGCCCAGCTGCAGGCCGCCGGCCTCAGGAACGACACCATGACCTCCCTCCAGGTACCGGCCGGCTGGACCGTCGACGTCTACCAGGACGGGAACTTCGACGGCACCAAGTGGACGTACACGGCGGACAACCCGAACGTCGGACCGGCGAACGACCGGATGTCCTCCGTCCGGATCCACTGAGCCGGGCGGCCGGACCGACCGATCAGCAGGCGTGGAGGGCCGGGTGAGCGCCCGGCACCACGCCCGAGACAGGCGGACAGTGGGGCGGCACACCGCCGCGGCACCTCCCGGCGGTGTGCCGCCCCGCTGCCCGCACCCACCGCCGAGACCGGTTCCCGCGGGCCCGCGGCTCCGCGACGGCGATGCGACGGAAGGATGCAGACGATGGACCCCTGGTGGAAAAGCGCTGTCGTGTACCAGATCTACCCCCGCAGCTTCGCGGACGCCGACGGGGACGGCGTGGGAGACCTGCGCGGAATCATCGCCCACCTGGACCACCTCGCCGGCCTCGGCGTCGACGTCATCTGGCTGTCGCCCATCTACCCCTCCCCGCAGGACGACAACGGCTACGACATCAGCGACTACCAGGACATCGACCCCCTCTTCGGCGACCTCGACGTCTTCGACGAGCTGCTCGCCGGCGTCCACGCGCGCGGCATGAAACTGGTCATGGACCTGGTGGTCAACCACAGCTCGGACGAACACCCGTGGTTCCTCGAGAGCCGCAGCGACAAGGCGTCCCCCAAGCGTGACTGGTACTGGTGGCGGCCGGCCCGCGAGGGCATGGAACCCGGCACGCCCGGCGCCGAACCGACCAACTGGACCGCCGCGTTCGGCGGCTCGGCCTGGGAGTTCGACGACAAGACCGGCGAGTACTACCTGCACCTCTTCTCCCGCAAACAGCCCGATCTGAACTGGGAGAACGAGGAGGTCCGGCAAGCCGTTCACACGATGATGCGGTGGTGGCTGGACCGCGGCGTGGACGGCTTCCGGATGGACGTCATCAACCTGATCTCCAAGGACACCGCGCTCCCGGACGGCCCGGTGGCGGGCACCGCGGTCTTCCCCGAGAGCGCGGCGGGGTACGTCAACGGCCCGCGCGTCCACGAGTTCCTGCACGAGATGCACGAAGAGGTGTTCGCCGGCCGCGACGCGGTACTGACCGTCGGCGAGATGCCCGGCGTGACCATCGAGGAGGCCGTCCGGTTCACCGACCCGCGCCGGCGCGAACTCGACATGGTCTTCCAGTTCGACCACGTCTGGGCCGACCGCGGCGACGACCCCTGGCAACTCGTCCCACTCAAGCTCACCCGGCTCAAGGCCATCCTCGGACGCTGGCAGGCGGGCCTCGCGGAACACGGCTGGAACAGCCTCTACTGGAACAACCACGACCAGCCCCGCGCGGTCTCCCGCTACGGCGACGACAGCCCCGCCCACCGCGTCGCCTCCGCCAAGATGCTCGGCACCGTGCTGCACATGCACCGCGGCACGCCCTACGTCTACCAGGGCGAAGAACTCGGCATGACCAACTACCCGTTCGAGACCATCGCCGACTTCCGCGACATCGAGTCCCTCGGACAGTATGCCGAGGCGGTGGAGAGGGACGGCCGTTCCCCCGAGGAGGTGCTCACGGTGCTGCGCGCCCGGGGACGGGACAACGCGCGCACGCCGATGCAGTGGGACGCCTCGCCGCACGCGGGGTTCACCACCGGGCGGCCGTGGCTGGCCGTCAACCCCAACCACACCCGGATCAACGCCGCCGCCCAGCGCGACGACCCCGACTCGACGTACCACTACTACCGTCGGCTCATCGCCCTCCGGCACACCGAACCGGCCGTGGTCGACGGCGACTTCACCATGCTGCTGCCGCACGACGAGCGGCTGTACGCCTTCACCCGGCGGCTCGGCGCCACCGAGCTGCTGGTCATCGGGAACTTCACCGGCCGGCGCGTCAGGGCGGAGATCGAGGACGCCGCCGCCTGGTCGTCCGCCGAACTCCTGCTGACCAACGAGGCGGCCCCGTCGGCCGACCTCACGCTGGCGCCCTGGCAGGCGGTGGTCTACCGCCGGACGGTCGAGGCCTGAGCCGCCCGCGTTGCGAGGCCGGAGCCGCCCGCTGTCGAGGCCCGGACCGTCTGCGTATGCCGTGGGCCCCGGTGAAACGATCCGGGCACAGCCCGGGAGCCGGCTCCGCGCCGAGCTCCCGGGTCACACGGTGTCGCCGGGCGGGCCCGGCCTGCCCGGCGACCGGGCGATCTCCTGGTCGGCGGCCTCGATGATCGCCAGCACGGCGGCCGCCGCGGCGTCCGGATCGCGGGCCTCGACGGCCCGCACGACGGCGCGGTGCCGCGGCAGCGAGGCCTCCACCGCGCCCGGCGTCCGGGTGCTGACGTGGAAGCTGTGCTCGAGGGCGATGTCGACGGCTCGGCCCAGCGAGCCGAGCAGACGGTTGCCGCCGGCGTCGAGCAGGGCCCGGTGGAAGGCGGTGTCGGCCTCGACATAGCCGCGGCGGCCGGGTGCCGCCGCCGCGGCCTCCATGGCCGCCAGGCAGTCGTACAGGACCCGCACCTCCCCGGGCCCGGCCCGCTCCGCGGCGAGCCGGGCCGCCGCGGGCTCGACGATCCGGCGCAGTTCCCCCGTGTCGCGCAGCAGCGCCGCCGCGTCCCCGGCCTGCTGCCAGCGCAGCACGTCACGGTCCAGATGGTTCCACTGCTCCGGCGGCAGCACCCGCGTGCCGGTGCGCGGCCGGACGCGCAGCATCCCCTTGGCCACCAGCGCCTTGACCGCCTCCCGCAACACCCCCCGGCTGACGCCGATCTCCGCCGCGAGCACGTCCTCGACCGGCAACGGCCCGCCCGGCTCCCACTCGCCGCCCGCGATGCGCCGCCCGAGCTCGTCGACCACGCGCTGGTGCATGGTCAGGAATTCGACCACGATCTCCGCTCGCCCCCTGGACGCCATTCATCGAATCATTTAATGATTGCCTGACAGGGTACGGCCTCCGGGCCACCGCCCGGCAACGCCCCTTCGCGCAGCGGACGACGCCACAGCCACGGGAGTGTGCACATGACCGACGGTCGGGAGAAGAGCCGCCGCAGCCAGGCCTGGTTCGGCGCACGGGGCCGCAGCGGCATGCTGTACCGCTCCTGGATGCGCAACCAGGGGCTCGGACACGAGGTGTTCGACGGGCGCCCCGTCATCGGCATCGCCACCAGCGCCTCCGAACTCGCCCCCTGCAACACCCACCTGACCGACGTCGCCGAAGCCGTCAAGCGGGGCGTGTGGCAGGCGGGCGGACTGCCGCTGATGTTCCCCACCATGGCCACCGGCGAGACCCTGATGCGCCCCACCGCCATGCTGTACCGCAACCTCATGGCCATGGAGGTCGAGGAGCTGATCCGGGCCAACCCGCTCGACGGCGTCGTGCTCCTGTCCGGCTGCGACAAGACGACCCCCGCCATGCTCATGGGCGCCGCCAGCGTCGACCTGCCCGCCGTCATGGTCACCGGCGGACCGATGCTCAACGGCAAGTACCGGGGCCAGGACGTGGGATCCGGCACTCACGTCTGGAAGTTCGAGGAGGACCTGAAGACCGGCCGCATGACCGAGGAGGAGTGCTTCTTCGCCGAAGGGTGCATGGCCCGCTCCCGCGGCCACTGCATGACGATGGGCACCGCCTCCACGATGGCCTGCATGGCCGAGGCGCTCGGCATGCAGCTGCCGGGCTCGGCGGCCTGGCCCGCCGTCGACTCCC
This sequence comes from Streptomyces sp. NBC_00670, assembly GCF_036226765.1. Classification (NCBI taxonomy): domain Bacteria; kingdom Bacillati; phylum Actinomycetota; class Actinomycetes; order Kitasatosporales; family Streptomycetaceae; genus Streptomyces; species Streptomyces sp. NBC_00670. The sequence goes on along the minus strand of NZ_CP109017.1, from coordinate 1,060,556 downwards.
GGCGGATGGAGACCGCACAGGCGGCCGGGCGGCGCATCGTGGCGATGGTCGAGGAGGAACTGCGCCCCTCGCACATCCTGACCCGGGAGGCGTTCGAGAACGCCATCCGCGTCAACGCGGCCATCGGCGGCTCCACCAACGCCCTCATCCACCTCACCGCCCTCGCCGGACGCGTCGGCGTCGAGCTTGACCTGCGGGACTTCGACGAACTGGTCCGCGCGGTGCCCACCCTGGTCAACCTGATGCCCAGCGGCACGTACCTCATGGAGGACTTCTGCTACGCGGGCGGCCTGCCCGCCGTGCTGGCCGAACTGCTCGGCGGCGAGCTGCTGCACGGCGAAGCGCTCACCGTCACCGGACGCACCCTCGCCGAGAACAACGAGGGCGCCGAGTGCGTCGACTCCGACGTCATCACCCCCCTAGACGCCCCCTTCCAGCCCGCCGGCACCGGCATCGCCGTCCTCCGCGGCAACCTCTGCCCCGACGGCGCCGTGCTCAAGCAGTCCGCCGCCTCGCCGCACCTGCTCACCCACCGCGGCCCCGCCCGCGTCTTCGACTCGCCCGAGGCCTACCACGAGGTGGCCGACGACCCCGACCTCGACGTCGACGAGAACACCGTCCTCGTCATCCGCAACGCCGGCCCCAAGGGCTACCCCGGCATGCCCGAGGTCTCCAACGTGCCCCTGCCCGCCAAGCTGCTCAAGGCCGGCGTCACCGACATGGTGCGCGTCTGCGACGGCCGGATGAGCGGCACCGGGTACGGGACGGTCGTCCTGCACGTGGCGCCCGAGGCCGCCGTCGGCGGACCCCTCGCCCTGGTGCGCGACGGGGACCTCGTCGTCCTCGACGTCCCGAACCGCACCCTGCGCCTGGACGTGGACGACGCCGAACTCGCGCGCCGCCGGCAGGAATGGCGGGCGCCCGCCGAGCGGTACACCGGCGGCTACACCTGGCTCTACACCCAGCACGTGGAACAGGCGCACCGGGGCGCCGACTTCGACTTCCTGCGCGGCAGCCGGGGACACGAGGTGCCGCGCGACTCCCACTGAGCGGGCCCCTCGGCTCGAGGAGAGTTCGCGACTTCCACTGAACCCCTACCTTCCGACCCCAGGAGAGCATCGATCGTGGAACCGGCAGCAGCGCGCCCCCGACCGGTCCTCACCGCCGGTTCCGTCCTGCCCGAGGACGCCGACCGGGCCGCCCTCGTCGCCCGCGTCCACGACCCGGAGCGCGACGGACCGTGCGTCGCCGCGGTCCGCGGCGAGCACGTCGTCGACCTGACGGCCCTCGCACCCACCGTCTCCGACCTCATGGAACGCGACGACGCGGCCGCCCTCGTCCGCGAGGCCGACGGCGGACGGGTCTGGCGCCTGGACGCACTCCTCGACACGCCCGTCGGCCGCCGTGACCTGCCCCACCTGCTCGCCCCCGTCGACCTCCAGGTCATCAAGGCCGCGGGCGTCACCTTCGCCCGGAGTCTGCTGGAGCGCGTCATCGAGGAGCGCGCCGGCGGCGACCCGGCACGGGCCGCACGGGTACGCGACCGCGTCCAGCAGGTGGTGGGCGGCGCCCTCGACGGCATCCGCCCCGGCTCGCCCGAGGCGGCCAGGGCCAGAGAACTGCTCGTCGCCGAAGGACTGTGGTCGCAGTACCTGGAGGTCGGCATCGGACCGGACCCGGAGGTCTTCACCAAGGCCCCCGTCCTGTCCGCCGTCGGCACCGGCGCCGAGATCGGAGTGCTCGGCGCCTCGGTGTGGAACAACCCCGAACCCGAACTCGTCCTCGTCGTGGACTCCCGCGGCCGGACACGCGGCGCCACCCTCGGCAACGACGTCAACCTCCGCGACATCGAGGGACGCAGCGCCCTGCTGCTGGGCCGCGCCAAGGACAACAACGCCTCCTGCGCGATCGGCCCGTTCGTCCGCCTCCTCGACGAGGACTTCGGCCTCGACACCGTCCGCGGGCTCGACATCGACCTGCGCGTCGACGGCACGGACGGCTACGTCCTGCACGGCAGCAGCTCCCTGCGCGAGATCAGCCGCGACGTGGCGGATCTGGTGGCCGCCACGTACGGCCCGCACCACCAGTACCCGGACGGCTTCGCGCTGTTCACCGGAACCCTGTTCGCGCCCACCGAGGACCGGCACGCGCCCGGCGCGGGCTTCACCCACGAGTACGGCGACCTCGTGCGGATCTCCAGCCCGCGGCTCGGCGCCCTGGTCAACACCGTCGTGACCAGCGAACAGGCCGCGCCGTGGACGTTCGGCGTGGGCGCGCTGCTGCGCAACCTCGCCCGGCGCGGCCTGCTGTGACCTGTTCCCAGGCGGCGGGAGCCCGCGTCACTCCTTGGCGACCGGCTCCTGCGTCACCGTGGCGTGCAGACGCCGCGTGTGGTCCACGGGGCGCTCGGCCCCGGTCAGCGTGAGCGTCGCCGTCAGGCGCGGATCGGCGCTGGACGCGGCCAGCCGCAGCTCCAGCTCGCCCGGTTCGACGACGCGCCGGCCGTCGCGCCCGGTGAAGGAGGCGAGGTCGGCCGGGACGGTGACCCGCACCCGCCGCGCCTCGCCCGGCTCCAGTGCCACGCGGGCGTAGGCGACGAGCCGCTGCACCGGCTGGACCACGGAGGCGACCGGGTCGTGCAGATAGAGCTGGACGACCTCCGTCCCGGACCGCCCGCCGGTGTTGCGCACGGTGAGGGCGAGGGCGAACTCGCCGTCCGTCGGGGCTTCACGGCTGTCCACGGCCAGGTCCGTCCAGTCGAACCGTGTGTAGGACAGACCGTGTCCGAAGGCGAACGCGGGCGTCGGGTCGATGCTGGACACGCCGCTGACATGCGCGAGCGGCGCCCCCAGGTACGTGGCCGGCTGGGAGCCCGCATCGCGCGGCACCCCGACCGGGAGCCGCCCGGAGGGGTTGACGCGGCCGCTGAGCACCCCGGCGAGCGCGTGCGTGCCCTCCTCGCCCGGGAAGAAGGACTGCACGAGCGCGGCGGACTCCGCCACGGCGCGGCCCAGCGCGTACGGCCGCCCCGCGAGCAGCACGGTGACCACGGGCGTCTCCCCGTCGAGCAGGGTGTCGAGCAGCCGCTGCTGCGCGCCCGGCAGCGCCAGCGAACCGACGTCGCACCCCTCGCCGCTGGTGCCCCGCCCGAAGAGCCCGGCACGGTCGCCGAGCACCACCACGGCGACGTCGGCCTCGCGCGCGGCCCGGGCGGCCTCCTCGATGCCGGAGAGATCCCCGTCGTCGATCCCGGTGCCGCGGGCGAGAGTGATCTCCGCGTCGGGGAACTCGGCGGCGAGCGTGTCGCGCAGCGTGGGCAGTTCGATGCCGAGCGGGGTCCCGGGATGGCGGACGCCGATGTGCTGGGGGAAGGAGTAGCAGCCCAGCACGGCGACGGGCTCGTCGGCGTTGGGCCCGAGCAGGGCGATCCGGCGCGGCCCGGCCAGCGGCAGGGTGCCGTCGTTGCTCAGCAGGACGACCGCCTCCTCGGCGATCGTGCGGGCCAGCGCGCGGTTGTCCGGACCGTCCAGGTCGATCCGGCCGCGCAGCGCTGCCGGGTCCGGGTCCTTGAGGTCCGGTCCGTCGAGCGCGGCCGGCACGGGGTCCCAGTCCGCGTCGAGCAGACCGAGCTCCGCCTTCTGGGTGAGCACCCGCCGCACCGCGCGGTCGACCAGTTCCTCCGGTATGCGGCCGTCGGCGACGGCCTCGGTCAGGGGTGCGCCGTACGTCTTGACGTTGGGCAGTTCGACGTCGACGCCGGCCCGCAGCGCCGTACCGGCGGCGTCCGCCCAGTCGGCCGCCATGCCGTGCAGGGTCTTGAGGAAGGCGATGGCGAAGTAGTCGGCGACGACGGTGCCGTCGAAGCCCCAGGTGTCCCGCAGCAGTCCGGTGAGCAGATCCTCGTCGGCGGCGGAGGGCAGGCCGTCGGTGTCGGTGTAGGCGTTCATCACCGACCGGGCGCCGCCTTCCCGGATCGCCATCTCGAAGGGCGGCAGCAGGACGTCGGCGCGTTCGCGCGGGCCCATGGAGACGGGGGCGAGATTGCGTCCGGCGCGGGAGGCGGAGTACCCGGCGAAGTGCTTGAGGGTCGCGACGATGCCGGCGGACTCCAGGCCCTGGACGTAGGCGGTGGCGACGGTGCCGACGAGGTAGGGGTCCTCGCCGATGGTCTCCTCCACCCGGCCCCAGCGGGCGTCGCGCACCACGTCCAGGACGGGCGCGAGGCCCTGGTGGACGCCGACCGCACGCATGTCCCGGCCGATGGCGGCGGCCATCTCCCGCACCAGGTCCGGGTCGAAGGTGGCGCCCCAGGACAACGGCACCGGGTAGGCGGTCGCCCCCCAGGCGGCGAAGCCGGCGAGGCACTCGTCGTGGGCGAGGGCGGGGATGCCGAAGCGGTTCGTGGCGGCGATGCGCTGCTGGGTGCGGGCCAGGGACAGGGCGCCCAGGGCGGGATCCACGGGGCGGGAGCCGAAGGGCCGGGTCAACTGGCCCAGTCCGGCGGGCAGGAGCGCGTCGAGATCGACGGGATCCTCCATGTCGTGCTGGTGGGGGGCCACTTCGCCGCCCTCGTCGGAGGCGCCGACCCATACCCCGTACAGCTGGGCGGTCTTCTCCTGGAGGGTCATCGCGGCGATCAGGGCGTCGACCCTGGCGCTGACGGGGACGGTGGGGTCGTTCCAGAGGGGTATCGCGGGCAGGGGCTCCACGGCCACGTTGACGGTCACTTTCCTTCCACGGACGACGTCAGGGCTTCCAGCGGGCGGGTCACGGGCCTCGAGGTTCCGGCGGGCCGGTGCCCGGCCTCATGGTCTCCAGCGGCCGGTCACCGGCCGAATCCGGCCGTCAGGCCGCTGAGCAGCTGCCGGCGCCCGAAGACGTAGAGCGCCAGGATGGGCGCCGTCGTGAGGACGACGGCGGCGAGCACGGCGGGGACGTTCACCCCGTACTGGCCCTGGAACGACCACAGGGCCAGCGGAAGCGTCCGCTTCGACGGGCTCTGGGTGAGGATCAGCGGCAGCAGGAAACCGTTCCAGATGGTCAGCGCGTTGTAGATGGACACGGTGGTGAGGGCCGGCCGGGTGAGCGGCGCCGCCAGCCGCCACAGGGTCGTCCACTCGGTGGCCCCGTCGACCCGCATCGAGTCGAAGAGTTCCTTGGGCACGTCCCGGAGGAAGGTGGACAGCACCAGCACGGACAGCGGAATGGCGAAGGCGATCGACGGCAGGATCAGCGCCAGCAGACTGTCGTACAGATGCAGCTTGATGATGATCAGGTACACCGGGATGACCGTCGCCTGCAGCGGAATGGCGAGGCCCATCAGGAACAGGCCGTTGACGGCCCGCAGAAACCTGAAGCGCCAGCCCCGCACGATCGCGTAGGCGGCCATGAAGGAGACCGCCACGGCCGGTACCACCGCGCCGACGGCGACCACGACACTGTTGACGAAGTAGGACGGGAAGTCGGAGTCGATGACCATCTGGTAGTTGTCCAGCGTGGGGTCGCCCGGCGGCACCATCGGATTGCTCGCGTAGTAGGCGCTCTTCTCCTTCAGACTGGTGATGAGCACCCAGTACAGGGGCACGGCGACGATGAGGAACCAGAGCCAGCCGGCCAGACCGCCCGCCCAGTTGCGCCGGCGGGCCGCCGGACGGGAGCGGCGGCGCCCCTCGCGCTGCGCGGTCTTCTCCGGCCGCTCGGGCTTGGTCAGCGTGGTCGTCACGTCAGGCCCCCTCGAGTTGGCTGTCACCGGCGTCCCGGCCCCCGAGCCTGCGCAGCAGCAGGGCGAGGGCCAGGCCCACCAGGACGAGGATGACGGCGATGGCGCTGGCCGGTCCCATCAGGTTGGCCTGGAAACCCCGTTTGTACATGTCCAGTGCGAGGACCCGGGTCGCGTCCCCGGGACCGCCCTCGGTCAGGATGAAGATCAGGTCGAAGAAGGTCAGCGACCCCACCACCATGAGCGTCGAGGAGGTGATGACGGTGTACTTCAGCTGCGGCAGCGTGATGCTGAAGAACTGCCGGACCCGACCGGCGCCGTCCAGCTGCGCCGCCTCGTACAGCGACTGCGGGATCTGCCGGACCGCGCCCTGGTACAGCAGCGAGTGGAACGGGATGAACTGCCAGGAGACGACGAAGATCACCAGGCCGAAGGCGAGCCACGGCCGGCCCAGCCAGTCCTGGCTGAGGAAGCCGATCCCCAGCCCGTGACCGATCCCGAAGTTGGGGTCAAGGAGTGCCTTGTACGTCAGCGCGATGGCCGCCGAGCTGAGCAGCAGCGGCACGAAGTACACCACGCCCAGCACCGCACGGTAGCGCTGACTGCCGGCCAGGAACGCGCCGAGCAGCACGCTCAGCGGCGTCTGCACCGCCCAGGACACGGCCATGACCAGGAACGTGACCCAGAGGGCGTGCGGCAGCCCGGGGTTGGTGAGCACCGCGCGCCAGTTGGTCAGCCCCGAGGGATGGATGCTGCCGATCCCGTCCCAGTTGGCGAAGCTGAGCGCGAAGACACCGAGGAGCGGGATCACGGCGAAACCGACGAAGAACACCAGCGCCGGCGCCGCGAGCCACGGCAGGATGCCGCTCGGCTCGCGACGCCGCGGAGGACCGGTCAGTACGCTCATTTGCCGATGACCGCGTTCATGTTGGCGGCGAAGGTCTTCGGCGAGATGGACCGCTGGAACAGCTTGGCGATGTTGTCCAGCAGCGTCTCCGCGGCCGTCGGACTGAGCGCCTGGTCCCAGGACTGGGCGAACGTCTTGGCCTTGCTGGCGACGTCGTAGGTGAAATTCAGGAACTCGGCGTCGTCGGAGGCCGCCAGCTGCTTCTCGGTGCCGAGCAGCAGCGGGACCGCGCCGGTGCCGATCCAGTTCTTCACCTCGGCCGGCTGGAGGACACCCTTGGTGAAGTAGTCCTTGGCGATCTTCTTCTGCTCGGCGCTTGCCTTGGACGAGATGTACAGATACTGGCCGGGGTTGCCGACGGTGTCACTCGGATCGCCCTTGCCGCCGTCGACGGGCGGGAAGTTCATGAAGCCGAGCCCGTCGTCGGCGACGAAGCGCCCGCCGTCGGCCTTCTGGATGCCGTACGACCAGGAACCGTGCAGCATCATCGCGGCCCTGCCGGAGTAGAGCAGCGCCTGGTCGGCGTTGGAGTCCGCGGTGATCGAGGAGAAGCCCTTGACGAAGCCGTCCGCCTTGATCAGCTCCTGCACCTTGCCGAGCGCGTCCAGGGCCGCCGGGTTGGACCAGGCGTCCTTCTCACCGTCGAAGACGGCCTGGAACACCTCGGGACCGCCGATGCGGTCGAAGAGGAACTCCAGCCACATCATGTTCGTCCACCGGGACTGGCCGCCCAGGGAGAAGGGCGCGATGTTCTTCGCGTTGAACTTGGGAACCAGGTCCATGATGTCGCCCCAGGACTGCGGGGGCTCGACGCCGACCTTCTCGAAGACCTTCTTGTTGTAGTAGAGGACGATCGGCTGCACCGTCTCGCACGGCATCGCGTAGATCCTGCCGTCGATCGTGGCCGGGCCGAACGCGGTCGGGAACAGCCGCTTCTTGACCTCCGGGTGGTCGCCGAACCACGACGTGAGGTCCTCGACCTGCCCCGCCTTCACATAGCTGCGCAGCGTGCCGCCGCCCCAGCCCCAGATGAGCGTGGGCGCCTCGCCGGCGCCGATGGCCGTCTTGATCTTCGTCTTGTAGGCGTCGTTCTGGAAGGTGGTGCCCTTGATCCGCTCGTCGGAGTGGGCCTCGTTGAACGCGTCCAGGGCCTTCGTCCTGACGCCTTCCTGGGGCTGGCCGCTGAGGTACCAGTACGAGGCCTTGTCGCTCTTGCCGGGACCCGACGAGCCGCACGCCGACAGCGCCGCGGAGACCGGGACGGCGGCCGCCATGCCGAGGAGGGTACGTCGAGAGAGGGGGTTCGCCATGTGCTTCTCCGCACTCGAGGGCCGTCGGCCGCTGGTGAGCCGTCGGCTGCTCGTGAGTCGTCGGTTACTCGGGGAGTCGTGTCGAAAACTTTTCGAAACAGCAATCGTCGAACGTGTCCGCGAACTCGGTGCACGCAAATTAGGTACCGGGCCGAAGCCCTGTCAAGGTATGTGCAGAGGCGTTCTCAGAGTGGAGTTCGGACTCGCGGTGCCGGGCCGGGGTGACGTACGAGTATTCTGGGCAGGGCCCGAAACTGTTTCGAAAGGACTTGGCGAAAGGCAGGCCGACGGGCGGGCTGGGGCCGACGCGCCGTCGGTGCAGGTCATGCCGCGACGACCCGGCACGGCCCGCCGCCGCCCGTACCGGACCGCGTCCGGGCGGGCGGGGTGGTGGATCGTCCCCGGACGGGCGGGGTGCCGTCCCCGGACGGGCGGGGCGCCGGATTGCCGTACCGTTGACCGGCTCCACCCGCGCGAACCGCGGCTCACACCGCTCCGGTGGACCCGATGCTGAGAGGAACCGATGCGACCGAACGCCAGGCGCACCACGTTGGCGGACATCGCCCAAGCGGCCGGAGTGTCCGTGGCGACCGTGTCCAAAGTGGTCAACGGCCGCGGTGACGTGGCGCCGGGCACCCGCACCCGGGTGCAGGAACTGCTGCACCTGCACGACTACCTCGCACCTGTCTTCCGCCACACCGAGGCCGTCGAGAGCCCGACCATCGAGGTGCAGTTTCAGGGCGGTCTCAAGGCGTACGTGGCCGAGACACTGGAAGGCATCGTCGACGCCGCGGCCGAACTGGGCGCCTCGGTGGTGATCAGCAAGGCCACCCTCGCCCCGCACTGGGCCCGGGACCTGGTCTCGGCCGGGCGCCGCGCCCTGATCGCGGTCACCAGCGTGCACACCGCGGCACACCTGAACGAACTGGCCAGGTCCGGGCTGCCACTGGTCGTCCTCGACCCCCTGCACCTGCCGGACAGCCGGGTCAACAGCGTCGGCGCGACCAACTTCGCCGGCGGCCTGGCCGCGACCCGGCACCTGCTCTCCCTGGGGCACCGCCGCATCGCCTACCTCGGCGGGCCCGCCCTGGCCGTGTGCAACCAGGCACGCATGCACGGCTACCGCGCCGCCATGGAGGCGGAAGGGGCGCCGGTACCGGACGCCTACGTCCGGCCCGGCGAATTCACCTACGAGACCGGACTGCTCGGCGCCGGCGCGCTCCTCGACCTGCCGCAACCCCCAACGGCGATCTTCGCGGGCAACGACGAGATCGCCGTCGGCGCCGTCGAGGCCGCCCGCGCGCGGGGACTGCGCGTCCCCGAGGACCTGAGCGTGGTCGGCTTCGACGACACCAGCCTCGCCCAGATGGCCTCACCCCCGCTGACCACCGTGCGCCAGCCCCTGCGCGAGATGGGCGGCGCGGCCCTGCGCACCGCCCTCCGCCTGGCCAACGGCGAGAAGATCGAGTCCCACCACGTCGAACTCGCCACCGCACTGGTGGTACGGGCGTCCACGGGGGCGCCGCGGGGGTGAGGGGGTACTTCTTCCCCTCCAGCCCTCTTCTCCTCTAGAAGAAGCCGAGCTTCTTCGGCGAGTAGGAGACCAGGAGATTCTTCGTCTGCTGGTAGTGCTCCAGCATCATCTTGTGCGTCTCGCGGCCGATGCCGGAACCCTTGTAGCCGCCGAACGCCGCGTGCGCCGGGTACGCGTGGTAGCAGTTGGTCCACACCCGGCCCGCCTGGATGGCGCGGCCCGCCCGGTACGCCGTGTTCATGTCCCGGGTCCACACGCCCGCGCCCAGCCCGTACAGCGTGTCGTTGGCGATCTTGATCGCGTCGTCGAGGTCGTCGAAGGACGTCACCGACACCACCGGACCGAAGATCTCCTCCTGGAAGATCCGCATCCGGTTGTCACCCTCGAAGATCGTCGGCTGGACGTAGTAGCCGCCCTTCAACTCGCCGTCGTACTCGATGCGTTCCCCGCCGGTCAGGACACGGGCGCCCTCCTGCCGGCCGATGTCCAGGTAGGAGAGGATCTTCTCCAGCTGGTCGTTGGAGGCCTGCGCGCCGATCATCGTGTCGGTGTCCAGCGGATGCCCGGTGACGATCCGCTCGGTGCGGGCCACCGCCGCCTCCATGAACTCGGCGTAGTGACCGCGCTGCACCAGCGCGCGCGACGGGCAGGTGCACACCTCGCCCTGGTTGAGCGCGAACATCGTGAAGCCCTCGAGCGCCTTGTCGAGGAAGTCGTCCCGCGCGGACGACACGTCGTCGAAGAAGAGGTTCGGCGACTTGCCGCCCAGCTCGAGCGTGACGGGGGTGATGTTCTCCGAGGCGTACTGCATGATCAGCCGGCCGGTCGTCGTCTCACCGGTGAACGCCACCTTCGCCACCCGCGGACTGGACGCCAGCGGTTTGCCCGCCTCGACCCCGAAGCCGTTGACGACGTTCACCACACCTGGCGGCAGCAGGTCGGAGACCAGGCTCAGCCAGTAGTGGATCGACGCCGGGGTCTGCTCGGCGGGCTTCAGCACCACCGCGTTGCCCGCGGCCAGCGCCGGCGCCAGCTTCCAGGTCGCCATCAGGATCGGGAAGTTCCACGGGATGATCTGGGCGACCACGCCCAGCGGCTCGTGGAAGTGGTACGCCACCGTGTCGTCGTCGATCTCCCCGAGCGAGCCCTCCTGCGCCCGCAGCGCGCCCGCGAAGTAGCGGAAGTGGTCGATGGCCAGCGGAATGTCCGCGGCCAGCGTCTCCCGCACCGGCTTGCCGTTCTCCCAGCTCTCCGCGACGGCCAGCCGCTCCAGGTTCGCCTCCATCCGGTCGGCGATCCGCAGCAGGACCTCCGCCCGCGCGGCCACGGACGTGCGCCCCCAGGAGGGCGCCGCCGCGTGCGCGGCGTCCAGGGCACGCTCGACGTCCTCGGCGGTGCCCCGCGCGATCTCCGTGAACGGCTGCCCGTTCACCGGACTCGGGTTCTCGAAGTACTGCCCCCGGGCCGGCGGCACGTACTCGCCGCCGATGAAGTGGTCGTACCGCGCCTGGTAGGAGACGACCGCCCCCTCGCTCCCCGGCGCCGCGTAACGCGTCATACCCCTCACCCTCCCGAACCAACCACCACCCACCACCGGGCAGCTCCCGACCGGAGACTAGGAGGAGGGGGGTTGCAGGGAGGTTGCGGGACGCACCGCTGCGGCACCTCTCGCGCGGTGTGGCCGCCGTCCCCTTGTCATCGGACGGGTGGCTGCGCGAGGAGGACGACCCGATCGGCTCCGACATCGAAGCCCAGCACCGGATGGCCGTGGTCGCCCTCCGGGTCCATGAACACCGGCTTGCCCAGCCGCCGTCCGATCTCGCGCACGAAGCCGCAGAACACATCGAGTCGCGCCTGGCCCTGCAGTTCCCGCAGATCGACGTCGAAGTCGATCTCGTCGTCGGAACCGAACCGGAAGATCGCCAGGACAGCGGTGTCCGGCCGGACCCGCAGGCTCGGGCACTCGGCATCCGGCGGCCGCGACAGCACGACCCCTGCCGGAGGCACGGGGAGGACTGTCTCACCTTCGACGTACTCGCACTGCCAGCCCCGCTCCGCCACCAGGTCGAGAACCGCCTGCCAGTCCTCCACCGACGTGCCGGGCACACGGATGTCCGGCAGCGCTCCCATCACCTCCGGATCGAAGAAGCCTTTGACGTCGTCCCACAGCAGATCGGCCACCGTGCCATGGTGCCGGGATCCTGACGCCGGGCGCGGCTTTGGGGTGTGGCCGAGGGCCGGGGGGCTCCTTCCCCGGGGGGCTTCCTCCCTGGGGGGCTTCCCCCTCCCCGCCCCCTCACCCCATCCCCACCCCGCCCCAACCCCCCGGCACCGCCAGTTCCGTCTCCAGTTGGTGGAGATGGGCGCGGACCGTCGGGGTCGGGCGCAGCGTGGCCAGTGCGCGCCAGATCTCCAGGTCGTCCTCGCCCCACGCGGCGTGGGCCCAGCCGGCGAGCAGGTCCGGGTCGCGCCGGGCCAGCAGCGCCGTGCGCAGCCCGTCGGCGAGCCGGCGCCGCAGCCGGACCACCGCCGGTGCCTGCGAGGCGGGCAGCAGCGGGCCGACGTAGGCCAGCACCGCACCGGCCACCGCTCCCGTCTCCAACCGGCGCTCCACGACGGTGACGTCGGACTCGACCGCCGCCGTCAGCCGGTACGGACGCGAGGCCAGCAGCCCCGGTCCCAGGATCCGGCGCAGCCGGGCCAGTTCGGCGCGCAGGGTCACCGGCGTCACCGACTCGTCCTCGTACAGCGCGCACAGCAGCTCGTCGCCGCTCAGCCCCTCCGGATGCCGGGCAAGCAGCAGCACGATCTCGCTGTGCCGCCGGCTGAGCCGCAGCGTCCGCCCGCGTACCCGCAACCGCGCCTCGTCCCGGCCCAGCGCCGACAACTCGGCCGTGCCGGCGGCCGGTCCCGGCGGCTGGAGCAGCGACAACTGCGACTCCGCCGCCCGGGCCACCGCCTGTACGAAGCCCAGGCTGTGCGGATGCGCCAGCCCGTCCCCACCGGTGATGTCGACCGCGCCGAGCACCCGCCCCGTCCGTGGATCGTGCACCGGCGCCGCCGCGCACGTCCACGGCTGCACCCGCCGGCTGAAGTGCTCGGCCGCGAACACCTGCACCGGCCGGTCGACGGCCACCGCCGTCCCCGGTGCGTTGGTGCCGACCGCGCTCTCCGCCCAGCGGGCACCCGGGACGAAGTTCATCCGGTCCGCCCGCCGCCGCGTCACAGGGTGCCCCTCGACCCACAGCAGTCTGCCCTGCGCGTCGCACACCGCCAGCAAGTGCTCGCCGTCCGCCGCGAACGACCCCAGCAGTTCCCGGATCAGTGGCATCACCACCGCCAGCGGATGCTCCGCGCGGTACGCCCCGAGGTCCGTTCCGGACAGCTCCACGTCCGCCGTGCCGTCCGGCCCCACCCCGGCCCGCGCCGAGCGCCGCCACGAGTCGGCCACCACGGACCGCACCGGCTGCGGCACCGTGCCGGCCCGCGTGAACGTCTCATGGGCCCGGCGCAGCGCCCGGACCCGCTCGACGGGGTCGGCACCCGGTTCCAGGGCCACCCAGGGATCGGTCAACTCGGCCTCCCGGAGGGCGATGCGCGGCGGTACGGCGTGGTGCGGGGAGACAACGGGACGGTGCGGCTGGGCACATCGTCACTCCCCGACCGGACCCCGACAACCGTTTCGACGCGCATCCGTCCGAACGGGCGGGATCCGGCCCCGCCGGGTGGACGACGGGTGTCAGGCGTTGTTGACGAGTCTTATGTAGCGCGTCCAGTCCCAGTGCGGTCCGGGATCGGTGTGGTCGGTGCCGGGCACCTCGTAGTGTCCGATGATGTGCGAGCGGTCCCTCGGGACGCCGTACGTGTCGCACAGCGCGGCCGTGAGGCGCGCCGACTCCTCGTACAGGGCGTCGGTGAAGTACGCCGGCTGGTCCACCCAGCCCTCGTGCTCGATGCCGATGCTGCGGGTGTTGTAGTCCCAGTTCCCCGCGTGCCAGGCGATGTCGTGCTCCCGTACGCACTGCGCCACGTGTCCGTCGGCCGACCGCACGACATAGTGCGCGGACACCTGCTTCTGCGGGTTCTGGAAGATCTTCAGCGTGTCGGCGTAGGTCTCCTGGGTCACATGGATGACGACGTGGTCGACCGGGTAACTCGTCGGACGGCCGGACGCGGTGTAGTTGGAGGTGCTCGCGGGAACCCATTCGGCGTCCGGGTAGTCGACGGTCCGGACGCGTGCGCCCGCCGGCGGCGCGGGGAGCAGCGGACAGGAGACGGCGGCGAGCGCGGCGCTCTTCAGTAAGAGCCGCCTGCCGACGAGCGGAAGGCCTCGTTCCATGGTCGGGTCCCTTTCCGTGAGGGGCGAAGGATGCGGGAGCGAGGCCCGCCCGACCGGTTCCCTGCCGGGCCCGGGCGCCTCGCGTGACATCACGGTACGGCGCTTCCCGGGAGGACAGGGGAACGGCACGGGAATCGGTGGACAACCCGCGAATTGTGGATAACTCCGCCACTCACACGAGTGAACGAGGCGCACAGCCGGTGCCTTTGGCGTGTGCCTACCCGCGTTCCGCCACCGCCGCCGGGTCGTCGAGGACCGCCCTGGCCACCGAGTGCGCCGCCCCGAGCAGAGGGCCCTGCGGGCCGAGCCGGGAGACGGCCACCGGGCACGCGGATCCCGCCGTGCGGCGGTCCAGTTCCCGCTCCAGCGAGGGCAGCAGCCAGGGCGCGAGATGGGACAGCGCCCCGCCCAGCACGACCGTCCGCGGGTCGAGCAGATTGACCGCGCCGGTCAGCGCGATGCCGAGCGCGGTACCCGCCCCGCGCAGCGCCCGCCGTACGGCGGCGTCCCCCGCGGCCGCACGCTCGCCCAGCAGCCCGACCCGGTCCTCCCGCGGCTCCAGCCCGGCCGCCCGCAGCACCGCCTCCTCACCCGCGTACTGCTCCAGACAGCCGCGCCCGCCGCAGACACAGGCGGGCCCCTCCGGCCGCACCGGCACATGCCCCAGCTCCCCGGCGAACCCGCGCGTGCCCCGCAGCAGCCGCCCGTCCACGACCACCGCGCCACCGATACCGATCTCGGCGGACACGTGCAGGAAGTCGCGGGGCGTGCCCTCCCCGAGCCAGAGCTCCGCCAGACTGCCGAAGTTGGCCTCGTTGTCCACGGTCAGCGGCAGCCCGGCGGGCAGCAGCGGACCGAGATCGAGCTCCCGCCAGCCCAGGTTGGGGGCCCGGACGACGGTACGGGCGTCGGGGGCGACCAGACCCGGCACGGCGACCGCGAGTCCCGCCGCCCACAGCCCCTCCGTCTCGGCCTGCGCCACAACCTGCCGCACCAGCGCGGTCAGTTCGCCGAGCACCGGCTCCGCGGGACGGCCGCGGTTGGTGCCGTGACGTATCGCCCGGGCCCGCACCTCGCCGCGCAGGTCCACCGCGCACACCGCGAGGTGGTCGACGCCGATCTCCGCGCCGATGCCGGCCGGACCGCGTCCGCTGACCGCCAGGGCGGAGCCCGGACGGCCCACCCGGCCGGGGCGTTCGGGACCCAGCTCCTCCAGCAGTCCGGTCCTGATGAGCTCGTCGACGAGCGTGGACACGGCCGCGCGGGTCAGACCGATGCGCGAGGCGACGGCGGCGCGCGACAGCGGTCCCTCCGCGCTCACGGTGTGCATCACGCGCGCCAGATTGCGCCGGCGCATGCCCGCCTGCGTGTCCGGCAGCCGACGGCCGGGACTGGTCGGATGGGCCTCGTGCAGCGGTGCGGTCATGCCTCCCTCGTCACTTCGTCGGTCTGCCGGTCACGCTCACGCCCGGCCCCTCCCGCGCGCGCACCGCCGGTCCGACGGCGGTCGCCGCACCGCACGGCACGGCCGCCCGTCCGGACCGCACGGCGCCGGACGGGTACGCGCCCCGGTCGTTCAGCGCGACTCCTTCTCCAGCAGCGGAGCCGCGTCGGAGAGTACCCCGGTGATCCGCTCCATCGTCGCCTCGTCCCGCTCCACGGACTTTAGAACGGGCCCCCGGGCGGTGTCCCAGCGCCGGGCGACGGCCGCCGGGTCCTCGCCGGTCAGCAGCCCGGCCGCCTGGGCGGCGGCGCCGAGCGCCACCAGTTCCCTGGCCTCGGGCACCTGGACCGGACGGCCCGACAGCCGGCGTACCGTCTGCTGCCACGCCGTGCCCCGGGCGCCGCCGCCGATGAGGAGCAGCGGGGCGTCGCGGTCGGCGTCGTCGTCCAGGACCAGGTCCAGCGCGCCGAGGAGCGCGTGGACGGCGCCGTCGTAGGCCGCCTGGAGCAGCTGCCCGGGCGTCGTGTCGTGCCGCAGCCCGTGCAGCAGCCCGGAGGCGTGGGGGAGCGCGGGGGTGCGCTCGCCGTCCAGGTAGGGCAGCAGGGTGACGCCGGTGCCGGGCTCGACGGCCTCGCGGTCCAGGCCGAGCAGGGCCGCGATCCGGTCCACGGCGAGGGTGCAGTTCAGCGTGCAGGCCAGCGGCAGCCAGTCGCCGCGGGCGTCGGCGAACCCCGCCACCGTGCCGGTCGGGTCGGCCGGACGGCGCGTGGAGACGGCGTACACGGTTCCGGAGGTGCCCAGGCTCAGCACCGGGGTGCCGGGCCGCAGGCCGAGGCCCAGCGCGGCCGCCGCGTTGTCGCCGGTGCCGCAGGCCACCAGGGTGCCCTTGGCGAACGGCAGGTCGTGGCCGTCACGCACGGTGCCGGCCACCTCGCCGGGACGCACCACGCGGGGCAGCAGCGCCGGGTCGAGCCCCACGCGCGCGAGGATCTCCTCGTCGTAGTCCTCCGTCGCCGACGCCCACCAGCCCGTGCCGGAGGCGTCGCCGCGGTCGGTGGTGCCCTCGCCCGTGAGGCGCTCGGTGAGGTAGTCGTGCGGCAGCCGCACCGCCGCGGTGGCGGCGGCCGCCTCCGGCTCGTGCTCCGCGAGCCAGGCCCACTTGGTGACGGTGAACGAGGCGCCGGGCACGCTGCCCGTGCGCTCGGCCCAGGCCTTGGGGCCGCCGAGCTCTTCCACCAGGCGGCCGGCCTGGGCCGCCGAGCGCACGTCGTTCCACAGCAGCGCCGGACGCACCGGCTCGCCCCGGGCGTCCAGTGTCACCAGGCCGTGCTGCTGCCCGCCGATCGACACGGCGGCGGCCTCGCGGGCCGCGTCCCCGCACTGGCGCAGCGCCTCGCCCAGCGCCTCCCACCACTGACGCGGGTCGCTCTCACGGCCCGCACCGGAGGAGACGGTGTGCGGCGCCTGGCCGCTCGCCACCACCCGTCCGGTCGACGCGTCGACGACCAGCGCCTTGGTGGACTGGGTGGATGTGTCCACACCGACGACGAGCGGTCCTTCGGCTGCTGACATCGGGCTCTCCCTCTTCCCGCGGCTCGCGGGATCCGACCTGACCTGACCTGGCTGTCAAGGTGCCCCGGACCGGTGTCGGCCCGGGGGATGTCCGGCGTCTCCGGACCCCTGTACCGGAGACGGCACCCCCGGGTGTCTTCCCAGAGCTGCGATCGCATACTAATTTGTAAAGCGCCATGACGAATAGTCCCAGCAAGCAAGGAGCCGTGGCATGAACTACCAGCCCACCCCCGAGGACAGGTTCACCTTCGGCCTGTGGACCGTCGGCTGGCAGGGACGGGACCCCTTCGGGGACGCGACCCGCCGCGCCCTGGACCCGGTCGAGTCCGTGCAGCGCCTCGCCGAGCTCGGGGCCCACGGAGTCACCTTCCACGACGACGACCTCATCCCCTTCGGATCGAGCGACACCGAGCGCGAGTCCCACATCAAGCGCTTCCGGCAGGCCCTGGACGCCACCGGCATGAAGGTGCCGATGGCCACCACCAACCTCTTCACGCACCCCGTCTTCAAGGACGGCGCGTTCACCGCCAACGACCGCGACGTGCGCCGCTACGCCCTGCGCAAGACGATCCGCAACATCGACCTGGCGGCCGAACTGGGCGCGAAGACCTACGTGGCCTGGGGCGGCCGCGAGGGCGCCGAGTCGGGCGCCGCCAAGGACGTGCGCGCCGCACTCGACCGCATGAAGGAGGCGTTCGACCTCCTCGGCGAGTACGTCGTCTCCCAGGGCTACGACCTCCGCTTCGCCATCGAGCCCAAGCCGAACGAGCCCCGCGGCGACATCCTGCTGCCCACGGTCGGCCACGCCCTGGCGTTCATCGAGCGCCTGGAGCGCCCGGAGATGTACGGCGTCAACCCCGAGGTCGGCCACGAGCAGATGGCCGGCCTGAACTTCCCGCACGGCATCGCCCAGGCCCTGTGGGCGGGCAAGCTCTTCCACATCGACCTCAACGGCCAGTCCGGCATCAAGTACGACCAGGACCTGCGCTTCGGCGCCGGTGACCTGCGTGCCGCCTTCTGGCTGGTCGACCTCCTGGAGAGCGCCGGTTACGACGGCCCGCGGCACTTCGACTTCAAGCCGCCGCGGACCGAGGACCTCGACGGGGTGTGGGCGTCCGCCGCCGGATGCATGCGCAACTACCTCATCCTCAAGGACCGCGCGGCCGCCTTCCGCGCCGACCCGGAGGTCCAGGAGGCCCTGCGCGCCTCGCGTCTCGACCAGCTGACGCAGCAGACCGCGGCCGACGGCCTCCAGGCGCTGCTCGCCGACCGGACCGCCTTCGAGGAGTTCGACGTGGAGGCGGCCGCCGCACGCGGTATGGCCTTCGAGCGTCTCGACCAGCTGGCCATGGACCACTTGCTGCGTGCGCGCGGCTGACCGCGCACGTCCGGGGAGCGGGGCGGTCCGACGCACGGGGTGCGTCGGACCGCCCCGGCCGTGTCCGGACCGGCGCACGACGGGGTGACCGGCGTGCGTATCAGGGGAGACTGAGGGACGCGGCTCAGGGACGTCTCAGGGGTGCGATCAGGGACGTGTCAGGGTCGCGGAAGGAACCGGACGAGGCCCGCGCCCGTTCTTCGGACAGAGAGCTGGAGCAGACATCCGAAGGCAGCTCCGGACAAGGCGTCCGGACGCGGTCCTCAAGGACAGGAAGCGGCGGCTGCCGCGCAGGAGGCGACACATGTCGAGAAACGCGAAGATCGCCGTGGGCGGGGTGCTCGTCGGCCTCATCCTGTGGATCTGGCTGCCCTGGTGGGCCGCCCTGCTGATCGTCCTGGGCATACCGGCGGCCGCGTATCTGGCCCTGGACCCCTCCCAGCGCCGCCGGCTGCGCCGCGTGACGCGCAAGGAACTCGGGCGCTGACGGACACCCGGTGACGGCCGGCGCGGGATGCGTGCCGGCGCCCGGGCCGGGCCTTCTCGGGCCGGGGCCCGGGCCGTGCGCCTGACGTTCAGGCCGGGCGGACGGCCATCTTGTCCAGGGCCTCCAGCAGATCCGGCAGTTCGGGGCCGCGTCCCACGGGGAGAACCTCTCCCGGTTCGTCGTCCAGGAGCAGGAACGCCATGTCGTCCGTGCGGGCGACCAGGGACCATCCCGGACCGTCGGCGCGCAGGGTACGCGCGTCGTCGGACGCGAAGGAGGACCGGACCCGGCCCAGCGGCGGGGGAGTGTCCACATAGGCACGCGCCTCGGCGAGAACACGGCGGATCTCACGGGACCTGCTCCCCGGGGCCGTCCGCGCCTCGCTCCCGGCGGGGGCGCCGGCGTCGCCGTGCACGCGCTCGGCCTCGGTCACGGCTGCACCGGGAGGCGTGTCCTCTTCGGCGCCGGGCGTTTCCCCGGCCGTCCCGGAGTCGTCCGCCGCGGTGCGCGCCCCCGGCGGCGCGGAGAAGGCCTCGTCGATCTGCGCGCGCCAGGCCGCCCACTGCAGCGCGATCTCGTCGGCGCCGAGCCGGCGCTGCGCGGGACCCCAACTGGTGGTGTCCGGCGGGACGAGCGGTGCCCGGTCCGTGAGCTCGGGCGGCGGATCGTGCGGCGCGGGCACGCCCGGTGCGGCCACGGCGACCGCGAGGGGCCAGCCGGGCAGCGCGGTGACGACCGACCGCTCGTCGGGCGACAGGTCGTACTCCATCCCGCAGTCCCAGGAGGAGATGGCGACGGCGACCAGCGACACGTCGTCGACGACGACCGTCCACCGTGCGCCCTCACTGTCCTGACCGAGCACGAGACCGTACCCGTCGACGAGGGGCGCCAGTTCCAGCGCCGCGCAGGCCGCCGGGTAGTCGTCGCCCAGCACACTGGGGAAGTTCGCAGGCGTCAACAGGATCGCCGTGAGCACATACAGCGCATCGTCCTCGACAGTCACGACGTCCTCGTCCGTCCCGGCCATTGCCCTCCTCCTCTCTGCTCGCCCCTCGGCGCACCGCGCACCCTAATGCGCACGCGACCCGGTTGTCACGACTGCGAAGCACACCCGGACCTGCGCGGGCACCGCCGTCCCGGTCCTGGTCAGTCCTCGCGCAGGGCCAGCGCCAGGAATCGCGCGTCCTCGTCGACGTACGACGTCATGCGCCAGCCGGAATCCCCCAGCAGAGGCCCCAGGTTGGCCTCGGCACGCAGATCCCCGGGCGTGATCCGGCGGCCCTGCCGTGCGGCGAGGGCCGCCCGGCCGATCGGATGGAAGAGCGCGAGGACGCCACCGGAGCGCACCACACGCGCCAACTCCCGAAGGTTTCCAGCCGGATCCGGCAGATGTGCGACAAGGCCCGCGGCGAACACGGCGTCGAACGAGGCGTCGCGCAGCGGCAGCCGTGCCACGTCGGCGAGCAGCAGCCTCCCCGCCCGGTCCCGCCCGGCCCGTACGGCGGCCCCGAGCATGGCGGGGGTCAGGTCGGCGCCCACCACCGTCCCCGTATCACCCACCGCCGCTCTCAGCGGTGGCAGGGCCCGCCCCGTGCCGCATCCGGCGTCCAGCACCCGGTCACCGGCCCGCAGACCCAGGCCGGCGACCGCGGCGGCGTACGCGGGAGCGTCGTCCGGGAACCGGCGGTCCCAGTCGGCGGCCCGAGCGGTGAAGAACTCCCTTACGCGTGTGTGGTCGTCACTCATGCACGGCATGATCCCGCACGGAGGAGGGGCCCGCCGCTCGCGCGCACCCCGCCCGCGGCCCCGCCGCCGTCCCCGGTCCGGCCACCGGCCGCCGTCGGTCCTCGGTCATCTTCCGCGCCGTGTCCCGCATCCGCTTGCCCGTGCGCCACCCGTGGGGAAGGCTGGCCGAGCGGACCCCGGAGAGGGGGAGCCGGACGGGGGGAGCGATCCATGGCGTACGACAAGAGGCTCGGCTGGCTGCTCGACGACCTGACCCAACGTGTCGAATACGTGCGCCACGCACTGGTGTTGTCCAACGACGGGCTGGTGACCAGTACGAGCACGGGGTTACGACGGGAGGACGCCGAGCACCTGGCGGCAGTGTCCTCGGGGCTGCACAGTCTGGCCAAGGGGTCCGGGCGGTACTTCGGTGCGGGCGGTGTACGGCAGACCGTGATCGAGTTCGACGACGCCGTCCTGTTCGTGACCTCGGCCGGCGAAAGCAGCTGCCTGTGCGTCCTGAGCGCCGCCGAGGCCGACGTCGGGCGCCTCGCCTACGAGATGACGCTGCTCGTCAACCGCGTCGGCGAACACCTCGGCGTCGACACCCGGGGGCCGGAGCGCCCGCCCGACACCGCGTACTGAGCGCCCCCGAACGTCGCCTGCCGGCCGTCACCACTGCGCCCCTGACCTTGCGGGAACAACGAGCGCGGCCGAGTTGTCCACAGGCCCGCTCGGCGATCCGCGAATCCGGCTACGGTTTTTCCCGAAGCGAGCGCACACCGACGCGAGCACCGGCTCCACGGGGGAGAACCATCATGTCCGGCAAAACCATGACGCTCAACGACACGCCCACGTCCGTCTCACACGCGCACCCGGAACGCGCACTTGCCGCAGCACCGGGCACCACCGTGACGTTCGCCCGGGCCGCCCGGGAACTGCAGTTGCGGCGCGGCGAGTTCGACCTGGCCGTGCGGCTCGGACGCATCCGCACCGCGCCCGACGAGGGAGGCGGGGGCGAGGACCGCCGGGTGCCCCGGGAGGAGATCGAGCGGCTGCGCGCCGAGCCGGGCTTCCCCGAGGCGCTGCGGGAACGCGTACGCGCCGTCGGCACCCGTGAGGGCGCCGCACTGATGGGGGTGACGGTGGCGCGGTTCACCCGGTTCGCCCGCTTGGGCCTGGTCGTCCCGGTGACGTTCTACCTCAACCGCTACCGGGCCGTGGTCTGGCTGTACCTGGCCGAGGAGATCCGGCGGTTCGCCGCCGACGAGGCCCACGCCCCGCTGCTGACCGGCCGCACTCCGGAAGGACTGCGCGACCAACTGGCGGCCGGCCTGGACCTGCGGCCCCGCAACTGGCGCGGCAGGCACCTCGGGTTCCTGCTGCGCCGGACCGAGAACCCGTGGCGGCGGGCGGCCGCGATGGCCTCCCTGCTCGATCCCCTCCTCGTGGCGGAGCTGGTGCCGGACCCCTACGAACGGGCGCACCTCAACCGCCACCGGCCCGACCGGTCCGCCCCTGTCGTCGCGGAGTCGCCGGCGGCCCGCATCACCGCGGACGTCATGACCGCCGGCGATCCCGATGAGATCGACTGGCTCCGGGCCTGCCTGGAGCAGGAGCTCGCCGCCGCGCGGCGCCACCGGCCCGCCCCCCGTCCCGCTGCGTCGCTGCCGCGCGCACAGCCGCACGGGACGCCACCGCAAGCCCGGCACGGGCGGCGTCCGGACGACCCGGAGCAGGCGCGGCGACGGCAGCTGCTGCGCTGGCCGGGGCGCGGCCGCGCCCGTCCCGACGGGACGGTGCCCCGGGGGAGGGAACGGAGCGGCGCACCGGCTACAACGCCCTGAACAGCCCTTCCTGGACCACCGACACCAGCATCTGCCCCTGACGGTCGTAGATGCGCCCGCGGGCCAGTCCCCGGCCGCCCACCGCGATCGGCGACTCCTGGTCGTAGAGGAACCACTCGTCCGCGCGGAAGGGACGGTGGAACCACATGGCGTGATCCAGCGACGCCATGTCGAAGCCGCGTGGCCCCCACAGTGGTTCGACGGGCAGGCGGACGGCGTCCAGCAGCGTCATGTCGCTCGCGTACGTCAGCGCGCAGGTGTGCACGAGAGGGTCGTCACCCAGCGGCCCGACGGCCCGCATCCACACCGCGCTGCGCGGTTCGGCGTCCTTGACCTCCTCGGACGTCCAGCGCAGCCGCTCCACGTAGCGGATGTCGAACGGCTGCCGCCGGGCCATCCGTTCCAGCGTCTCGGGCACCGCGCCGAGGTGCTCCCTGACCTCCTGCGACACCGTCGGCAGCGACTCGGGGTCCGGCACCTCGCGCGCCGGAGGCAGCTGGTGCTCGAAACCTCCCTGTTCCGGCTTGTGGAAGGAGGCGGTCAGCGTGAAGATCGTGCGGCCCTGCTGCACGGCCGTGACCCGGCGGGTCGTGAAGGACCGCCCGTCACGGGAACGTTCGACCTGGTACACGATCGGCACCCCGGGAATTCCCGGGCGCAGGAAGTACGCGTGCAGCGAGTGCACCGGGCGCTCGCCGTCGGTGGTGCGGCCCGCCGCGACCAGCGCCTGGCCGGCCACCTGGCCGCCGAAGACCCGCTGCAGGGACTCCTGGGGGCTGCGGCCGCGGAAGATGTTGACCTCGATCTGCTCCAGATCGAGCAGGTCGACGAGTCGCTCCGCCGGGTTCGTGGTCATGGAACGCGCCTTTCCGTGCTCACAGCTGGCCGACGTCGGTGACCCGGATGACGGCGCGGCCCTCGGCGTCCGAGGCCGTCAGGTCGACCTCGGCGCTGATGCCCCAGTCGTGGTCGCCGTTGGGGTCGGCGAAGGCCTGGCGGACCCGCCAGATCCCGGCACCCGGGTCCTCCTCGATCATCAGCAGACGGGGGCCGCGGGCATCGGGACCGGTGCCCAGCTCCTCGTACTCGTCCCAGTACTTGTC
The DNA here is from genome assembly GCF_036226765.1 of Streptomyces sp. NBC_00670. Taxonomy (NCBI): domain Bacteria; kingdom Bacillati; phylum Actinomycetota; class Actinomycetes; order Kitasatosporales; family Streptomycetaceae; genus Streptomyces; species Streptomyces sp. NBC_00670. The sequence goes on along the minus strand of NZ_CP109017.1, from coordinate 1,037,191 downwards.
CATCGCCTCGCCCCAGGCGTCCGCGTCCCAGCCGGTCTCGGCGTCCAGCTCGCCCAGTTCCTCGACCTGGTCCAGCGCGGCCAGTTCGACCCGGCGGAACATGGCGTTGCGGACCAGCACCCGGAAGGCGCGGGCGTTGGCGGTGACCGGCTTGACCTGGTCGGCCTTCTCCTGGGCCTGCTCGGCGGTCATCTCCTCGGGGTTGGCGAGTTGCTCCCACTCGTCCAGCAGGCTGGAGTCGACCTGACGCACCATCTCGCCCAGCCAGGCGATCAGGTCCTCGAGGTCGTCGGACTTCAGATCGTCGGGGACGGTGTGGTCGAGGGCCTTGAAGGCGCTGGCGAGATAGCGCAGCACGATGCCCTCGGTGCGGGCGAGCTCGTAGAACGACACGAACTCCGTGAAGGAGAGGGCCCGCTCGAACATGTCCCGGACGACGGACTTCGGCGACAGCGGATGGTCGCCCACCCACGGGTGGCTCTTGCGGTACGTGTGGTAGGCGTGGAAGAGCAGCTCCTCCAGCGGCTTGGGGTACGTCACTTCCTGGAGCCGCTCCATCCGCTCCTCGTACTCGACGCCGTCCGCCTTCATCGCCGCCACGGCCTCGCCGCGCGCCTTGTTCTGCTGGGCGGCGAGGATCTGCCGCGGGTCGTCCAAGGTGGACTCCACGACGGAGACCATGTCGAGCGCGTAGGACGGCGACTCGGGGTCCAGCAGCTCGAAGGCGGCGAGCGCGAACGTCGACAGCGGCTGGTTGAGCGCGAAGTCCTGCTGAAGGTCGACCGTGAGCCGCACGATCCGCCCGGTGGGGTCCGGCTCGTCGAGCTTCTCGACGATGCCGCCGTCCAGCAGCGACCGGTAGATGGCGATGGCCCGCCGGATGTGCCGCAGCTGCTGCTTGCGCGGCTCGTGGTTGTCCTCCAGCAGATGGCGCATCGCCTCGAACGCGTTGCCGGGACGGGCGATCACCGACAGCAGCATCGTGTGCGTCACCCGGAAGCGGGAGGTGAGCGGTTCCGGCTGCGAGTCGATGAGCTTCTCGAAGGTCTTCTCGGTCCAGCTGACGAACCCCTCGGGTGCCTTCTTGCGCACCACCTTGCGGCGCTTCTTCGGGTCGTCACCGGCCTTGGCGAGCGCCTTCTCGTTCTCGATGACGTGCTCGGGCGCCTGCGCGACGACGAAGCCGGCCGTGTCGTACCCCGCCCGCCCCGCGCGGCCCGCGATCTGGTGGAACTCACGTGCGCGCAGGGTCCGCACCCGGCTGCCGTCGTACTTCGTCAGCGCCGTGAACAGCACGGTCCGGATGGGCACGTTGACGCCCACGCCCAGGGTGTCGGTGCCGCAGATGACCTTCAGCAGACCGGCCTGGGCGAGCTTCTCGACGAGCCGCCGGTACTTGGGCAGCATGCCGGCGTGGTGCACACCGATGCCGTGGCGTACATAGCGGGAGAGGTTGCGGCCGAACTTGGTGGTGAAACGGAAGCTGCCGATCAGCTCGGCGATCTGCTCCTTCTCCTCCCGGGTGCACATGTTGATGCTCATCAACGCCTGCGCCCGCTCCACGGCCTGCGCTTGGGTGAAGTGGACGATGTACACCGGCGCCTGCCGGCCCGCCAGCAGGTCGGTGAGCGTCTCGGTCAGCGGGGTGTAGCGGTACTCGTACGACAGCGGCACCGGACGGGTCGCCGAACGGACCACCGCGGTGGGGCGGCCGGTGCGGCGGGTGAGGTCCTTCTCGAAGAAGGAGACGTCGCCGAGCGTCGCCGACATCAGGATGAACTGGGCCTGCGGCAGCTCCAGGATCGGGATCTGCCAGGCCCAGCCGCGGTCGCCCTCCGCGTAGAAGTGGAACTCGTCCATCACCACCTGGCCGACGTCCGCCTGCCGGCCGTCGCGCAGCGCGATGGACGCCAGCACCTCGGCCGTGCAGCAGATGACGGGGGCGTCGGCGTTGACGGAGGCGTCACCGGTGAGCATGCCGACGTTCTCGGTGCCGAACAGCTTGCACAGCTCGAAGAACTTCTCCGACACCAGCGCCTTGATCGGCGCGGTGTAGAACGTGACCTCGTCTTTGGCGAGCGCCGCGAAGTGCGCCCCCGCGGCGATCATGCTCTTGCCCGAGCCCGTCGGGGTGGAGACGATCACGTTCGCACCCGAGACCACCTCGATCAGCGCCTCCTCCTGGTGCGGGTAGAGGGTCAGACCCCGTTCCCCGACCCACGACTCGAAGGCTTCGTAGAGGGCATCGGGGTCGGCGGTCCGCGGGAGCTGATCGATAAGGGTCACGCCCTCCATCTTGCCTGCCGACGGCGCCGTAGGGGGAATCGGCTGCGGGCCCGAAGATCGCGAACGCTACGCTGTGGCGCCGGTGCGGTGGCGGCGCACGCACCAACTGGGCAACGGCGAACGAGAAATGGGGCGGGACACGGCCATGATGGGACCAGCGCACTCACTGTCGGGGGCGGCGGCCTGGCTCGGCGTCGGCGCGGCGACGGCCGCGGCCGGGCATCCGATGCCCTGGCCGGTGCTGCTGGTCGGCGCCCTGATCTGCGCGGGGGCCGCGCTGGCCCCCGATCTGGACCACAAGGCGGCCACCATCTCGAGGGCGTTCGGCCCCCTGTCCCGCTGGCTGTGCGAAATCGTCGACACGCTGTCCCACACCGTCTACCAGGGCACGAGGAAGAAGGGTGACCCGAGGCGCTCGGGCGGTCACCGCACGTTGACGCACACCTGGCTCTGGGCCGTGTTGATCGGTGGTGGCACCTCCGTCCTCGCCATCACGGGCGGTCGCTGGGCCGTGCTGGGCATCCTCTTCGTGCACATGGTGCTGGCCATCGAGGGCCTGCTGTGGCGGGCGGCGCGCGGGTCCAGCAGTGACGTCCTGGTGTGGCTGCTGGCCGCGACGAGCGCGTGGATCCTCGCGGGCATCCTCGACGAGCCGGGCAAGGGCTCGGACTGGCTGTTCACGGCGCCGGGCCAGGAGTACCTGTGGTTGGGACTGCCGATCGTGCTCGGCGCGCTGGTGCACGACATCGGGGACGCCCTGACGGTCTCCGGCTGCCCGATCCTGTGGCCGATACCGGTGGGCCGCAAGCGCTGGTATCCGGTGGGTCCGCCGAAGGCGATGCGGTTCCGTGCGGGCAGCTGGGTGGAGCTGAAGGTGCTCATGCCGGCGTTCATGGTGCTCGGCGGGGTCGGCGGCGCGGCGGCACTCAACTACATCTGACCCCTGGTCCGCATCTGCCCACGGGCCACGGGCCGCCGTCAGGCATACGGGGCGGAGTCCTCGTCGACGACGTGCACCGCCGCCTCCTCCGCGGACGCCGCGGCACCGTCGATGCCGACGTCCGTGGCGATCAGCCCGCTCTCCCCGTCCTCGTGCGCGCCCTCGTCGGGCGCCACCAGCCGGCCGGAACGGGCAGTGCCCACCTCGTTGTCGACGGGCTCACCGTCGCTGTCCGGTGCGTCACCGATGCCGTCGCCGTCCACGGGCACCGGGTCGGGCAGCTCCTCGGCCAGACGCTGCTCCAGCGTCTCGCCCCGCCGGCGCTCCGCCGCGGTCACTCCCCGGTGCTCCACCGCCCAGGGCCGCTCCGGGGGCGACCAGCCCCGGTCGAGCGGGTCGTCCACTCCGTCGGTCTCCAGGGTGTCCTCGACGTCGAGGAGCCCCGAGTCCTCCTGGATCTCGGATCCGTCGGGCTGGTAGACGTCGTCCCCCCATCCGTCGGCGCTGGACACGGGTACCTCCAAGGGGAGGGGCCGCACGCCCGGGCCGCCCGGTGCGGCCGGAGGAGCGCACGTGCCCGGCACGGGCCAGGACGCCGGTGACCGTACGGCTGCGGCGGCCTCCGCGACCCGTGACACCTCCAGCGTTCCACCCCGGCTCGACACGGCGCAAACGGCCGGTCCGGCGGGGCTGCCGCAAGCCCCGGCGGCGCCGGGTGGCGCCGAGTGGCACCCCGTGGCACCGCATGGCGCCATGCGGTGCCACGGGGTGCCAGGGTGCGGTGTCATCGGCGTGTGGCGGTGGATGGTGTCAACGTGGCTCAGGCTGACCTTCCTTGGGTTCTCGCAGGTCAGGGCTGCCTTCGAGGGAGGTCGGACATGCCGGGTGCCAATCGGGCTTGTGCGTGGCGCCATAGTGATGCCATGATGGCGTCATGGACCTCACTCCCTACGTCGACACTCTCCGCCGTGAACTCGCGGTGGCCGCCGAGGCCGGCGGAGAAGACGCCCGCGAGCTGGCCGAGCGGCTCACCGCTCCCCTGGAGTCGGCGACCCGTCTGACCATGCTCAACGTGCTCTCGGCCGCGATGGACGAGATCACACGGGAGCTCGCCCCCGGCTCGGTCGACGTACGGCTGCGCGGACTGGATCCCGACTTCGTGGTCACGCCGCCGCCCGTCGACGTCGTCGCCGCGAAGTCGGCCTTCACCCATGCCGAACCGCTCAAGGCGCCGGCGCCCGTGGAAGGCGACGAGGGTGGCACCGCCCGCGTCAACCTGCGCCTGCCGGCCCACCTCAAGGCGCGCGCCGAGGAGGCCGCGGCCCACGAGGGGCTGTCGGTCAACGCCTGGCTGGTCCGGGCCGTGTCGGCGGCGGTCGACGGCGGCGCGCGGCCGCGTACGTCGGAGAGGGCCCACGCCGTCGGACAGAGCTTCACGGGCTGGGTGCGCTAGCCGCAGCCGCTCGCACCAGAGGAAAAGCGCGACACCCGCATCACGTCCCACCAGCGGGACGACCCGACGAACCAAGAGGACGGAACAGCCATGCCTTCTTTCGACACCCCCGAGCCCATCGCCGTCACCGCCCACGTCGGCGCCGGATCCATCCGGTTCGCCGCGGGCGACCGCCCCGAGACGGTCGTCGAGGTACTGCCCCGCGACCCGAAGCGGACCAAGGACGCGAAGGCCGCCGAGCAGACCGAGGTCACGTACGCGAACGGCACGCTGACCGTCCGGACGAAGGAGCGCCGCGTGATCGGGCCCTCCGGAGTCGTCGACGTGACGGTCGAACTGCCCATGGGCTCGCAGGTCGATGCGAACGGTTCCTGGATCCAGGTATCCGGTGAGGGCCGGCTCGGCGAAGTCCGGGTGAAGACCTCCGTCGGCGACGTCCGCCTCGACACCACCGGTCCGCTGCAACTGACCACCTCCCATGGGTCGATCAGCGTCGACCGGGTCGAGGGCGCGGCCGAGATCGCCACCAGTTCCGGCAGTATGCGGATCGGCGCCGTCAGCGGCGCGGCCGTCCTGAAGAACTCGCACGGCACCACCACCGTGGGAGTCGTGACCGGTGACCTCCGGGTGAACGGCGCCAACGGGGACATCGACATCGCGCGCGCCGAGGGCTCGGTCACCGCCACCACCGCCCACGGCACCCTGCGTGTCTCCGAGGTCGCCAGGGGCTCGGTCCAGTTGGAGACGTCCGCCGGCGCCATCGAGATCGGCATCCGGAAGGGCACCGCCGCCTGGCTGGACGTCAGCTCCGGCCACGGTCAGGTGCGCAATACGCTCACCGCTTCCGACGCTCCGGCGGAGGCCGAGGACACCGTCGAGGTGCGCGCCCGGACCCGCTACGGCAACATCGACATCCGCCGCGCCCAGGTCTGAGTACGGGGCCGCCCACGCCTCACCCACTCGTCAGCTCGCCCAGCATTGCCGGCCGCCCGGATCCCGCCGGCTGCTCCAGCCCTCGAAACGGGGAACTCGATGCCTTCATCTGTCATGCCCACGTCCAATCGGCCGAATGGTCCCCAGCGGGCCGCCGCCGTCTCCACCCTCGGTCTGCGCAAGTCGTACGGCGACAAGACCGTGCTCGACGGAATCGATCTGCGCATCCCGGCCGGATCCGTCTTCGCTCTGCTCGGCCCCAACGGCGCCGGCAAGACCACCACCGTGCAGATCCTCTCCACGCTGATCGCCGCCGACGGAGGACAGGCCCAGGTCGCGGGGCACGACGTCGCCACGTCACCGGACGGAGTGCGCGCCGCGATAGGCGTCACCGGGCAGTTCGCCGCGCTCGACGATCTGCTCACCGCCGAGGAGAACCTGCTCCTGATGGCCGACCTGCTGCGCCTCGGCAAACGGGAAGGGCGCGTCCGCGTAGGGGAGTTGCTCCGGCGATTCGGCATCGCGGACGTCGCGCACAAGCGGGCCGCGACCTTCTCCGGCGGTATGCGGCGCCGCCTCGACCTGGCCATGACGCTGGTCGGGGACCCGCAGGTGATCTTCCTGGACGAGCCGACGACCGGGCTCGACCCGCGCAGCCGGCGCACCATGTGGGACACGGTGCGCTCGCTGGTCGCGGGCGGCACCACGGTCTTCCTCACCACTCAGTACCTGGAAGAGGCCGACCAGTTGGCCGACCGGATCGCCGTGCTCGACGGCGGCCGCATCGTCGCCGAGGGCACCGCCGAGGAACTCAAGGCGCAGATCCCCGGCAGCCACGTACGGCTGCGGTTCAACGACCTCGCCGAGTACGAGCGCGCGGCCGCCGTCTTCCCCGGCGCGGCCCCCGACGACGAGAACCTCGCCCTGCGCGTGGCCGGCGACAGCGGGCTCGACGCGCTGCGCGCCCTCCTCGACCGGCTCGACGCCGCCGGGGTCCGCGCCGCCGACTTCTCCGTGCACACCCCCGACCTCGACGACGTGTTCCTCGCCCTCACCGGCGACGGCACCACCGGGACGGACACCGACACCAGCACGCCGACTTCCGTGAAGGAGACCTCGCGATGAGCACCCTCGGCTACGCCGTGCACGACTCGATGACGATGCTGCGGCGCAACCTGAAGCACGCGATCCGCTACCCGGCTGTCGGGTTCGGCAGCGCCATGACACCCATCCTGATGCTGCTGCTGTTCGTGTACGCCTTCGGCGACTCCCTCGGCGCCGGAATGGGCGGCGGCAGGGACGCGTATCTCGACTACCTGACGCCCGGCATCATCGTGATGGGCGTGGCCGCCGGATCGATGTCGACCTCGATCGCGGTCTGCTCCGACATGACCGAGGGCATCATCAACCGCTTCCGCACCATGAACATCACACGCTCGTCGTTCATGACAGGACACGTCCTCGGCAGTGTTCTGCAGACGATGATGTGCCTCGTCCTGGTCGTGGGCGTCGCACTCGCAGTCGGCTTCCGGCCCGACGCGAGCCCGCTCGAGTGGCTGGCTGCCGCAGGCCTCCTCGCGGCCATCGCGTTCGCGGTGACGTGGCTGTCGGCGGCGCTCGGACTGATCTCCAAGACCGTCGAGTCGGCGAGCAACAAGCCGCTGCTGGTCCAGTTCCTCCCGTTCCTCGGTTCGGCGTTCGTGCCGGCCGACTCGATGTCGCCGGGGCTGCGCTGGTTCGCCGAGAACCAGCCCTTCACGCCGATGACCGAGACGTTGCGGGGGCTGCTCTCCGGCACGGCGATCGGCGACAACGGATGGATATCCCTCGCCTGGTGCGCCGGTATCGCCCTGGTCGGCTACGTGTGGTGCCGCTCCCTGTTCAACAGCACCACCACGCGCTGAGCGGCACGTACCGTCGCCCCAGACCGCCTCGCACCGCCCAAGCACCTCCCCTCCGGTCCCGTCCCACCGGCGAAAGGCGGCCCCCGTGTCACCCGTGCCAGGAACGCCACAGGGCCGCGTACGCCCCGTCGGCGGCCACCAGCTCCTCATGGCTGCCGAGCTCACTGATCCGGCCGTCCTCGACCACGGCGATGACGTCCGCGTCGTGCGCGGTGTGCAGCCGGTGGGCGATGGCGACGACGGTGCGGCCGTCCAGCACCCGGGCGAGCGAACGCTCCAGATGGCGGGCGGCGCGCGGATCGAGCAGCGAGGTCGCCTCGTCCAGGACCAGGGTGTGCGGATCGGCGAGGACCAGCCGGGCCAGGGCGATCTGCTGGGCCTGGGCCGGTGTGAGGGCGAGACCGCCGGAGCCCACCTCGGTGTCCAGTTCCTCGGCGAGCGCCCGCGCCCAGCCGTCCGCGTCGACCGCGCCCAGCGCCGCCCACAGCTCCGCGTCCTGGGCGTCGGCGCGGGCGAGCAGCAGATTGTCGCGCAGGGAGCCGACGAAGACGTGGTGCTCCTGGTTGACGAGGGCGACATGGGAACGGATCCGCTCGGCGGGCATCCGGGACAGTTCGGCGCCGCCGAGGGAGATCGCTCCCTCGCGGGGGGCGTAGATCCCGGCGAGCAACCGGCCCAGGGTGGACTTGCCGGCGCCGGAGGGGCCGACCAGGGCGAGCCGGGTTCCGGGCGCGACCGCCAGCGAGACCTGGTGCAGAACGTCGACGCCCTCCCGGTAGCCGAAGCGCACCCGGTCGGCCCGGATGTCCCGGCCCTCGGGCGACAGCGAACGGTCGCCCGTGGCCGGCTCGATGTCGCGGACACCGACCAGACGGGCCAGGGACACCTGGGCCACCTGCAGTTCGTCGTACCAGCGCAGGATCAGTCCCACCGGTTCGACCAGCATCTGGGCGATGAGTGCTCCGGTGGTCAGCTGCCCGACGTCGATCCAGCCGTTGAGTACGAAGACGCCTCCGACCATCAGCACCGAGCAGAGAACCGTCGTATGGGTGACGTTGACGACCGGGAAGAGCACCGACCGCAGCCAGAGCGTGTACCGCTCCCATGCGGTCCACTGCTTGACGCGCAGCTCCGACAGCGCGATCCGGCGTCCGCCCAGGCGGTGTGCCTCGACGGTGCGGCCGGAGTCCACGGTCTCGGCGAGCGCGGCGGCGACGGCGGCATAGCCGGCGGCCTCGGAGCGGTAGGCGGACGGCGCCCGCCGGAAGTACCAGCGGCAGCCGACCACCAGCAGCGGCACGGCGAGCAGCACGGCCGGCGCGAGCGGCGGCGCGGTCACGGCGAGGCCGCCGATCAGCAGCGCCGCCCACACCACGCCGATGGCGAGCTGGGGGACTGCCTCGCGCATCGCGTTGGCCAGCCGGTCGATGTCGGTGGTGATCCGGGAGAGCAGGTCGCCGGTCCCGGCCCGCTCCAGGACGCCGGGCGGCAGCCCGACGGACCGCACGAGGAAGTCCTCGCGCAGGTCCGCCAGCATCCGCTCGCCGAGCACCGCGCCGCGCAGACGGAGCTCCCGCACGAACACGGCCTGGACGGCCAGCGCCACCACGAACAGCGTGACGGTACGCGTCAGATGGATGTCACCGGCGTGCTCCGAGACCCGTTCGACCAGCCCGCCCAGCAGGTACGGGCCCACCATCGAGGCGACCACGGCGACCGTGTTCACCGTGATGAGCAGGAAGAAGGCCCGGCGGTGCCGGCGGAACAGTTCCAAGACGTACGCGCGCACGGTGGCCGGGGCGCCGACGGGCAGGGTGTGCGCCGTCGTCGGTGCCGCCGGGTCGTACGCCGGGGGCGCCACGCCGATCATGCGTTCTCCTCGATCTCTTCGCGTACGCCGTCCGCCCGCAGGGAGGCGTCACCCGCACCCGGTCCGGCCTCGTCAGGGGCACCGGCGTCCGCCTGGGCGGCGGCGGTCTCCTCCTCGGTCTCGCGGGTCACGACCGCCCGATACCGGGAATCGGTGGACACCAGTTCGCGGTGCACACCGACCGCCGCGACCTCGCCCCGGTGCACCAGGACCACCCGGTCCGCCCGGTCGAGCAGCAGGGGAGAAGAGGTGAACACGACGGTGGTGCGGCCGGCCCGCAGGGAGCGCAGACCCTCGGCGACCCGCGCCTCGGTGTGCGCGTCGACGGCGGAGGTCGGCTCGTCCAGTACCAGTACCTCCGGGTCGGTGAGCAGCGACCTGGCCAGGGCCAGCCGTTGGCGCTGCCCGCCCGAGAGGGAGCGCCCGCGTTCGGTGATCAGTGTCTCCAGCGGTTCCCGGGCGGACGGCGAGGCCTGCGCCAGGGCGTCCAGCACATCACCGCACTGGGCGGCGGCGAGCGCCTCCTCGCTGCCCACGAGACCCGAGGCGGGCACGTCGAGCAGTTCGCGCAGCGTGCCGGAGAGCAGCACCGGGTCCTTGTCCTGGACCAGGACGGCGGTGCGCGCGACGTCGAGCGGCAGTTCGTCCAGCGCCACGCCGCCCAGCAGCACCGACGTGCTCTTCTCGGCGGGGTGTCCGCCCAGCCGTTCGGCGAGCAGGCCCGCCGCGTCCGGGTCCCCGCACACCACGGCGGTCAGCCGGCCGGAGGGGGCGAGCAGTCCGGTCGCGGGGTCGCAGAGATCACCGGAGGGCACGACGGTCCCGCCCTTGCCCCCGGCGTCGGTGGCCCGTTCCAGGGCCAGCACCCGGGCGGCCCGCTGCGCGGAGGGCCGGGAGAAGGAGTACGCCATCGCGAACTCCTCGAAGTGTTGCAGCGGATACGTCAGCAGCAGCACCGAGCTGTACACGGTGACCAGCTCGCCGACCTCGATCCGGCCCTCCCGCGCCAGGGCCACGCCCCGCCAGACCACCGCGATCAGCAGCAGTCCGGGCAGCAGTACCTGGATGGCGGAGATCAGCGACCACATACGGGCGTTGTGCACCGCCGCCCTGCGCACCTCCTGGGAGGCCCGGCGGTAGCGGTCCAGGAAGAGCTCCTCGCCGCCGATGCCGCGCAGCACCCGCAGCCCGGCGACGGTGTCGGAGGCCAGCTCGGTGGCGCGGCCGGCCTTCTCGCGCTGGACGTCGGCGCGCCGGGTGGCACGCGGCAGCAGCGGCAGCACCGCGAGGGCCAGCACGGGCACACCGAGGGCGACGATCACGCCGAGCGCCGGCTGGTAGACCACGAGGGCCACGCACACCGCGGCCACGGTGACCGCCGCGGCGGTGAACCGGGAGACGGACTCGACCAGCCAGCCGATCTTCTCGACGTCACCGGTGGAGACCGCGACGACCTCGCCGGCGGCCACCCGCCGGGTCAGCGCCGAGCCGATCAGGGCGGCCTTGCGGGCAAGCAGCTGCTGGACGCGGGCGGCCGCGGTGATCCAGTTGGTCACCGCGGTGCGGTGCAGCATCGTGTCGCCCAGGGCGATGGCCGCGCCGCACAGCGCCAGCAGACCGCCCGTCCAGGCCAGCCGGGTCCCCGAACGGTCGACGACGGCCTGCACGGCCAGGCCGACGCAGAAGGACAGCCCGGAGACGGAGAGGAAGTGCAGCAGGCCCCACAGCAGGCTCCGCACCTGCCCACCGAGCTGGTTCCGGAAGAGCCACCACAGGAAGCGGGGACCCGAACGAGCGTCCGGCACGCCCGGATCGGAATACGGAAGGTCTTGGATCTGCATGACGTCCCAGCGGTTCGGGTGCGGCTCGGGTCTGGCTCGGGCGGGGCGGGTGGTGCTCGGGACGCGGTCCCGGCTCCGGTCCGCCGCGGTGGACGGGCCGGGGCGGGCCGGTGGCCGGGTCCGCAGCAAACCGTGCCAGGTTCGCCGCGCGGAGTGCCGGAAAGCAAGGGGTTTTTCCGCGTCCCGGGCCCCGCTGTTTCCCGAAGCTGTCACAAGGCGTCCCCAATCGGCCGACAAACGAGGGGGCGTGCGCAATCGTCCGCAAGACGGTGGGACGATGGACCGCATGCGAATAGGCGGTGTGAAGGATGCGGTACGGGCCGGGGTCGCGGCCGCGGCCTGTGGTGTCCTGCTGATGTCCCTGTCGGCATGCGGCGGTTCGGACGGCGGGGGCAAGGCGAAGGCCGACGGCGCCGCGGCCGCCCGCACCGATCGGGCCAAGGCGCGTACGACCGATCTGAAGGCCATCCCGGACGTCGGCGACCGGCTGCGGAGCCAGATCCCGGCCGCCTCCCGCCAGGTCGTGGCGGTCTACGGCGACGGCCGGAACGCGATCGGCTCCACGATCGTTCTGTACACCAAGCACGGCTCGACGTGGGACCAGACCCGCACCTGGCAGGGACACAACGGCAAGAAGGGCTGGACCACCGACCACCACGAGGGCGACAACCGCAGCCCCGTGGGGGTGTTCACGCTCAGCGACGCGGGCGGCGTCCTCGCGGACCCGGGCGCCAAGCTGCCGTACACCCAGTCCGGCTCCTTCCAGGCGCCGCACTACTGGTCGAAGTCGCACTGGCACGACTTCGACTACGTCATCGCCATCGACTACAACCGCGTCAAGGGCACCTCGCCGAACGACCCGACCCGGCCCGAGGGACAGTCCAAGGGCGGCAGCATCTGGCTGCACATGGACCACGGCAGCGGCACCTCCGCGTGCGTCAGCCTGTCCAAGTCCGGCATGGAGTACCTGCTGCGCACGCTCGACCCGGCCCAGCACCCGGTGGTGGTCATGGGCGACAAGGCCGATCTGAAGGCCGCTTAACGGGCGTCCCCCGGCGGCGGCGCGGCAGGTGCGCCGCCACCGTGCCGGCCCTCCACCAGCGCGTCCAGCAGATCCTCCAGCGCCGTGCGCTGATCGCCCGTCAGAGGGGCGAGGATCTCCTCCACCGCCGACCGCCGTGCCGCGTGCAGTTCGCGCAGCGACGCCAGCCCGTCGTCCGTGAGTTCGATCCGGGTGACCCGGCGGTTCGTGGGATCGGGCACCCGGCGCACCTTGCCGCTCGCCTCCAGCCCGTCGACCAGCGTCGTCACGGCCCGCGGCACGACCTCGAGCCGGGCGGCGAGGTCCGCCATGCGCGGCGGCTCACCGTAGTGCGCGAGAGTGCGCAGCAGCCTGGACTGGGCGGGGGTGATGCCCAGATTGCGCTCCTGCAGATGATGTTTCTGAATGCGGTGCACCCGGCGGGTGAGCCGCATCAGATGCTCGGCGAGCAGCCCTTCGGCATCGGAACGGTCGGACGGGCCCTCGTGGTGGTGGGACGGGGCGTCGTGGTCGGCGGGGCCGGACGTGGTCATGACGGAAACAATATCAGGACCAAGTTCATTGTGAGTATAGGTAACAATGAGCTATGCTCCGTCTGTCATCGACGTCTCACCACCCGTAGGAGCCATGCCCCACGACGACATCACCTGGACCCCGTCCCCCGGCACCTCGACCGACCAGCCCCGGCAGGTGCGCCGCATCCTCGGACTCTTCAAGCCCTACCGCGGCCGGCTCGCGGTCGTCGGCCTCCTGGTCGGCGCCTCCTCGCTGGTCGCCGTCGCGACCCCCTTCCTGCTCAGGGAGATCCTCGACGTCGCGATCCCGCAGGGCCGCACCGGACTGCTGAGCCTGCTGGCCCTCGGCATGATCCTCAGCGCCGTCGTCACCAGCGTCTTCGGCGTCCTGCAGACCCTGGTCTCCACGACCGTCGGCCAGCGTGTCATGCACGACCTGCGCACCGAGGTCTACGGCCGGCTGCAGCGCATGTCGCTCGCGTTCTTCACCCGCACCCGCACCGGTGAGGTGCAGTCCCGCATCGCCAACGACATCGGCGGCATGCAGGCGACGGTCACCTCCACCGCGACGTCTCTGGTCTCCAACGTCACCAGCGTCGTCGCCACCGTCATCGCCATGGTCGCCCTCGACTGGCGGCTCACGGTCGCCTCGCTGCTCCTGCTGCCGGTCTTCGTCTGGATCAGCCGCCGGGTGGGCAGGGAACGCAAGAGGATCGCCACCCAGCGCCAGAAGCAGATGGCCGCCATGGCCGCCACGGTCACCGAGTCGCTCTCCGTCAGCGGCATCCTGCTCGGCCGCACCATGGGCCGCGCCGACTCCCTCACCCACTCGTTCGCCAAGGAGTCCGAAGGACTCGTCGACCTCGAGGTGCGGTCGAACATGGCCGGGCGCTGGCGCATGGCCGTCATCAGCGTCGTCATGGCCGCCATGCCCGCCTTCATCTACTGGGTCGCCGGCATCGCCCTCCAGATCGGCGGACCGTCGATCTCCCTGGGCACGCTGGTCGCCTTCGTCTCGCTGCAGCAGGGCCTGTTCCGGCCGACCGTCAGCCTGCTCGCCACCGGTGTGCAGATCCAGACCTCGCTGGCGCTGTTCCAGCGCATCTTCGAGTACCTCGACCTGCCCATCGACATCACCGAGCGGGAGAACCCCGTCCACCTGGACAAGGTCAGGGGCGAGATCCGCTTCGAGGACGTCACCTTCGCTTACGACGACAAGGGCGGACCCGTCCTGCGGGACATCGACATCCGCGTTCCGGCGGGCGGCAGTCTCGCCGTCGTCGGCCCCACCGGCTCCGGCAAGTCCACGCTCAGCTACCTGGTGCCCAGGCTGTACGACGTCACCGGCGGCCGGGTCACCCTGGATGGCGTCGACGTGCGCGACCTCGACTTCGACACGCTCGCCCGCGCGGTCGGCGTCGTCTCCCAGGAGACGTACCTCTTCCACGCCTCGGTCGCCGACAACCTCAGATTCGCCAAGCCCGACGCCACCGACGAGGAGCTGTACGCGGCGGCCGGGGCGGCACAGATCCACGACCACATCGCGTCCCTGCCCGACGGGTACGACACGGTCGTCGGCGAGCGCGGCCACCGGTTCTCCGGCGGGGAGAAACAGCGCCTCGCCATCGCCCGCACCATCCTGCGCGACCCGCCCGTGCTCATCCTCGACGAGGCGACCAGCGCCCTGGACACCCGCACCGAGCACGCCGTGCAGGAGGCCATCGACGCGCTGTCGGCCAACCGCACCACGCTGACCATCGCCCACCGGCTCTCCACCATCCGCGGCGCCGACCAGATCGTCGTCCTCGACTCCGGGCACGCGGTCGAACGCGGGACGCACGAGGAACTGCTGGCCCGGGGCGGCCGGTACGCGGCACTCGTCCACCGGGACGCCCAACTGGAGCCGACAGGATGACGATATGCCAGGTTTGTGGCGGTACCCGCGTTACGGTGCCCGTATGCCGACGCACATCCCGCCATGGAAGACGAGGAGCACGGTCCGTCTGACCCGCCGCGGCCGTGCCGCCCTCGTCGCGACCGGAGCCGTCCTCGCGGCCGCCGCCGTGGCGGTACCGCTGCTGACCCTGGGCGGCGGTGACCGGGAACACCGGCCCCGGACACTCCTGATCCCGGAAGGACGGCGGGCGAGCCAGGTCTACACGGCCGTCGACAAGGCACTCGGACTGCCCGCGGGCAGCACCGCGAAGTCCGTACCCAAGGCGGACCTGAGGCTGCCGGCGGAGGCGCACGGCAACCCGGAGGGCTACCTCTTCCCGGCGACGTATCCGATCGACGACAGGACGACGCCGAGGTCCCTGCTGCGGTTCATGGTCGACACCGCCCACGACAAGTTCGACGGCGGCCCGAGCACCGCCGGGGCGCGGCCCACCGCGAGCACCGCCTACCGGACGGTCACCGTAGCGAGCATCGTGCAGGCGGAGGCCGACCGGAAGGCGGACATGGGCAAGGTGGCCCGGGTCGTCCTCAACCGGCTCCAGCGGGGCATGCCCCTGCAGATGGACTCGACCCTCAACTACGCGCTGCACCGCTTCGCACCGGTCGTCTCCACGGCCGACACGAAGATCGACAGCCCCTACAACTCGTACCGGCGGATGGGGCTGCCGCCGACCCCGATCTCCAACCCGGGCGAGGACGCGCTGCGGGCCGCGCTGCACCCGACGCCCGGGAACTGGCTGTACTTCGTCACCGTCAAGCCGGGCGACACCCGCTTCACCGCGAGCTACGAGGAACACCGGCGGAACGTGGCCGACCTCAACCGGCTGCGGGCGAGCGGCACGCCGTCGTCCACCGCGCCGCACTGACGCGACCGCCCGCGGGCCGGGCACACGCCCGGCCCGCGCCCGGACCACCCGGCCCGTGCCGGCCCCGAAGGGGCGGCTCAGGCGGCTGCCGCCGGTTCCGCCGCCAGCAGCCGACGGATGTCGCGTACCGCCGCCCGGCCGGCCCGGTTGGCCCCGATCGTGCTGGCCGAGGGGCCGTAGCCGACGAGATGGACGCGGGGGTCGGCCGCCGCGCGGGTGTTCTCGACGCGGATGCCGCCGCCCGACTCGCGCAGCCGGAGCGGGGCGAGGTGCCCGACCGCGGCCCGGAACCCGGTTGCCCACAGGATGACGTCGGCGTCCACGCGCCGCCCGTCGTCCCACTCCACGCCGCTCTCCGTGATCTGGTCGAACATCGGCCGGCGGTTCAGGACGCCGTCGGCGAGCGCCTGCCGTATCGCGTCGTTCAGCGGCAGCCCGGTCACCGAGACGACACTTCTCGGCGGCAACCCCTGGCGCACCCGCTCGTCGACCAGCGCCACGGCCGCCCGCCCCAGGTCCTCGGTGAACGGAACGTCGCGGAAGACCGGCGGACGCCGGGTGACCCAGGTGGTCGCGGCGGCGTACGGGGCGATCTCCATCAGGTGCTGGGTCCCGGACGCGCCCCCGCCCACCACGATCACCCGCTGTCCGGCGAACTCCTCGGGGCCCGGGTACTGGGCGGTGTGCAACTGCCGTCCGCGGAAGGTCTCCTGGCCCGGGTAGCGCGGCCAGAACGGCCGGTCCCAGGTGCCGGTAGCGTTGATGAGCGCACGCGTCGACCAGACGCCGGCGGAGGACTCCACGCGCAGCCGGCCGCCCACGCCCTCCCGTACGGCGCGGACGTCGACCGGGCGCCGCACCCGAAGATCGAAGGTGCGTTCGTACGCGGCGAAGTAGTCGGCGATCACCTCGGAGGAGGGGCGCCCCGGGTCCGCGTCCGTCAGCTCCATGCCCGGCAGCGAGTGCATCCCGTGCACCTTGCCGTACGTCAGCGAGGGCCAGCGGAACTGCCAGGCGCCGCCCGGGCGCGGGGCGTGGTCCAGGACCACGAAACCGGTCTCCGGCTCGAAGCCGGTGCGCCGCAGGTGGTAGGCGGCCGAGAGCCCCGCCTGCCCGGCACCGACGACCACGACCTCGACCTCGCGCACCCCAGTGTCGTTCATGTTTCTACTAACCTCGTTCGGGGTGCCGCTCTTCCCGCCCCGCCCCGGCGGGCGAGCCGGGAGGTGTGAAAGCGGGCGCGCGGGTGAGGATGGGGGCATGCCCGATGCCTTCGCCACCCATGTTCTGCACGTGTCCTCCGGCAGCTCGGAGAGGGTCGTCGACCTCACCCGCGACTGCGAGGCCTTCCTGCGCGAAACCGCGGCGGGCCGCGACGGCCTGCTGAACGTCTTCGTCCCGCACGCCACCGCGGGCATCGCGATCATCGAGACCGGCGCCGGCAGCGACGACGACCTGCTCGCCGCCCTGCACACGCTGCTGCCCGCCGACGACCGCTGGCAGCACCGCCACGGCAGCCCCGGCCACGGCCGCGACCACGTCCTCCCGGCCCTCGTACCGCCCCACGCCACCCTCCCGGTCGTCGACGGCACCCTCCAGCTCGGCACCTGGCAGTCCGTCTGCCTGGTCGACACGAACGAGGACAATCCCGACCGCCAGGTCCGGCTGAGTTTCCTGGGGTGACCGTCCGCGGGTGAGGGGCGGCCCGGTGAGCGCTCCGTGCCGAGCGGAGCTGGTGCCCGGCCGTGCGTGGGGAAGGCCGGGGATGATTGGCTGGCCCCGGCAATCCGACGCCTATCCGGCCTGGCCGGCAGGAGGACCGCGCAACCATGAGCAGCTCTTACGCGTACGAGTACAAGGTCGTCACCTTCCGGGAGTCGTTGGTCGGGGACGCGTTGGACAGCGACAAGCTGGAGAAGGTCCTGAACAAGCACGCCGAGGACGGTTGGCAGCTCAAGGCCCTCACCGCCGCCGACGTCAAGGGGCGCATAGGCCCCGGTGCCGTCGAGGGGCTGCTGCTGACCTTCGAGCGCCCGCGCGGCTGACCGGAACGTTCCGCGCGGCGCGGAACCGGCACGGTGCGATGCGACTCCTCACCGCACGACCCCGGCCTCCCGCGCGGCGGTCAGCCACTGGGGGAACTCCCGCAGCAACCGGTCGAAGAGCCGCTGGTCCGCGAGGGCCCGCGGCGTCCGTCCGGCATGGAAGAAGCCCGCGTTGTCGACGACGCGGCGGGCCGGAACGGCGAGGGTGTCCAGCTTGCGCAGAAAGGCGAACTCGTTGTCGTCGGGGTCGCCGAAGCCGATGAACTGCCAGAACAGCGGCAGACGGGCGGCCTTGCACAGGTAGCGTTCGGCGGCCTGTCTGCTGGTGGGACCACCGTCGGTCTGGAAGACGACCAGGGCGGGGCAGTCGCTGCCGGACTCCAGGTAGTGGTCGATGACCTCGTCCATCGCCCAGTGGTAGTTGGTGCGTCCCATGTGGCCGAGGTTCTCGTGCAGCTTGTTGATCCGGCCCCGGTGTCCGCCGATGGCCAGGTCCGTGGAGCCGTCGACGTCGGTGGAGAAGAACACCACCGGCACGGTCCCGTCGTCGTCCAGGTGGGCGGACAGGGACAGCACCTGTTCGGCCAGGTGCTGCATGGTGCCGTCCCGGTAGTAGGGCCGCATGGACCCGGAGCGGTCCAGCACGAGGTACACCGCGGCCCGCACGTCCTCCAGTCCGTGTCTGCGGACGCTGGAGCCCGCCGCCTTGTACAGATCGACCAGGTCGGGTGCCTTCTCCCGCATCGTGGTGAGGCTGACACCCGCCGTGCGCTCAATGCCGTTCGTCGAGACCATCGCCCCATGATGGAGCCTGTCCGCCGGCATCCGTGGCGGTTGCCGTGATCTCCAATCGGACCCCCTGCGTCCGGTCCGACGCCGGGCCCGTTTCCAGGAGCACTTCTCCGGGTTCCACCGTGAGATGCAGGGCGCGGTCCACGGAGGCCAGGGTGTTGCCGTCGATCGTGAAGACCGCCTCGGCCTCGGTGCCGGGAGGGACGGTCAGGCGGGTGAAGCCGCGCAGTTCGCGGACGCGGGGCCAGGACGTGGCACCGGTGAGGCGGCGGAGGTAGAGCTGGACCGTTTCGTAAGCCGGGCGGGGGCCGGTGTTGCGGACGGTGACCCGGCAGGTCAGGTGCGGGGTGCCGGCGTCCACGCGGTGCGCCGACAGGCGGGGCGGGCCGTACTCGACGGTCGTGTACGACAGGCCGTGGCCGAACGCGTGGCGGGGCAGGGCGGGTTGGTCGACGTAGCCCCGGTAGCGGTGGTCCTTGGCGTTGTAGAAGACCGGCAGCTGGGCGGCCGAGCGGGGGACGGACACCGGGAGGCGGCCGCGTGGCTCGCAGACGCCGAAGAGGACGTCGGCCACCGCGCGTCCGCCCAGTGGCCCCGGGTACCAGGCACTCAGTACGGCCGACTCGGTGGCGGTGACGTCCGGTACGGCGTGCGGGCGGCCCTGGACCAGGACCACGACGACCGGGGTGCCGGTCGCCGCCACCGCCTCCAGCAGCGCCCGTTGACCGGCCGGCAGCGCGAGGTCCGCCAGGTCGACGCCCTCCCCGCACGTCATGCCGGACGGCGCCCCGGAACCGGTCACCGCCGCCCCGTTCGCGTCGAAGACCGTGTCGGCGGAGCGGGCGCTGGAGCCGCCGAGGACCAGCACCGCCACGTCGGAACCGGCCGCGAGCGAGACGGCCGCCGGGACGCCCGACACGTCGTCGCCCACCAGCGCGCAGCCCCGCGCGTGCACCACCTCCGTACCGGGCGCCGCCGCCACGCGGATGCCGTCCAGGACGGTGATGCCGGCGCCGGGCCGCTGCGGTGCCGTGTAGTCGCCGAGCTGCTGCGCCAGACAGTCGGCGTTCGGGCCGAGGACCGCGAGCCGCCGTACCGCGCGGGACAGGGGGAGGACCCCGCCCTCGTGGGACAGCAGTGTCACCGAGGCACGGGCGAGGCGTTCGCCCAGAACCGGCAGCGGCAGGCTCTCACCTCCGGCCGACGGCACCGGCGCCTCGAACAGGCCCAGGCGGAACTTCAGCGTGAGGACGCGGGCCACCGCCGCGTCCAGCGCCGCCTCGGACACCAGACCGCGTTCCACCGCCTCGCCCAGCCGCGTGAAGCAGTCGTCCCAGAGGCTCAGATCGCAGCCGGCGTCCAGGGCCAGGGCGCCGGCCGACACCGGGTCGCCGGTGAGCCGGACCAGGCGGTCCACGGCGGTGCCGTCCGCCATGACGACGCCGTCGAAGCCCCAGCGTTCCCGCAGCAGCTCCGTCAGCAGATACTTGTTCGCCGCGCACGGCAGGCCGTCGAACTCGTTGTACGCCGCCATCACCCCGGCCGCGCCCGCCGCGACGCCCGCCCGTGCCGCCAGGAGATGGATCTCGTGCAGTTCCCGCACCCCCAGCTCCGTCGCCGCGCTGTTGCGGCCGCCGACCGTGGCGCCCTGGCCGGCGAAGTGCTTGAGCACCACGCCCACCCCGGCCCGCCGCGCCCCCTCGACCAGCGCCCCGGTCAGCCGGGCCGCGAGGTACGGGTCCTCCCCGAAGCACTCCTCGGCCCGCCCCCAGCGCGGGTCGCGCACCAGGTCGAGCGCGGACACCAGCGCCACGTGCGCGCCCCGGGCGCGCAGTTCGGCACCGGCGGCCGCGGCCGCCTCGGCGTACAGCTCCGGGTCCCAGGTGGCGCCGACCGCCAGGTTCACCGGCAGCACGGTGCCGTCCAGGGCCTGGTGGCCGTGCGGCATCTCCTCCACCAGCAGGACCGGGATGCCGAGCCGGGTGTGCTCGCGGACGTAAGCCTGCACCTCGGCCGCCATCCGGGCGCCGTCCCGCGCGTCCAGCCCGTCCGCGAAGCCGACGCCGGACCAGGGGTCCGCCCGCTGGAGCCCGTACAGCGCGCCCATGCCGTCGAAGGCGGCGACCTCCGCGCGGAAGGCGGAGGTGAGGCGGTGGCCGTCCCCGGCGCGCGCGTAGGCGTGCCAGCCGTACATGCGCTGGTTGACCTGGCCGACCTTCTCGGCGAGCGTCATCCGGCCCAGCAGGTCGCGGACCCGGTCCGCCACCGGGGCGGCGGCATCCCGATAGCGGGGGAGCGTCATCGCAGTTCCAGCACGGCGACCCCGTACGCGTCGAGCGCCACGTCCGCGACGGGGGCGCCGCCCTCCAGCGTGTGCAGTGTGCCCTCGGCGGCGGGGGTGACGGTCAGCGGCGCGGCGCTCTGGCTGACCAGCCACACGAAACGCCGTCCGTCGGCGTGCACCAGCACATCCGCCGAGACGTGCGGATCGGTGACCGTGACCGGCCGTCGTATGCCCGCGACCTCCGCCAGCGCCTGGTACAGACGGTGCGTGGCGTCCGGGTTGGCGCGCGGGGTGCGGGCCGCCATGTGCTCCAGGGGGTACGTGGCCAGCACCGTGCGCCCCGCCCCCGTCCCGTGCACGAGCAGCGCCGGCCGGCCGTGGGCGTCCACCGCCACGACACGGGCCGCTCGCGGCACCACGGGCAGATAGGCGCGGCTGTCCTCGTTCCCGGCGACCGGGAACCGCAGCACCTCGCCCGCCCGCAGTCCGCCGAAGTCCTCGGTGAACGTCATCTCCAGCACGTCGTCCTCGATCGGCTCGGCCACGCCGTAGGACAACTGGAGCTCCACGCCGAACAGTCCGTCGAGGTCGTCGAACCAGGGGCCCCGCGTGGCCGGGTGCTCGCCGGAGCAGAACGACAGGTAGACGGTGGCGCCCGCCTCCGCCCGGCGGGCCAGCTCGCGGCGGGTGCGGGTGGTGAGCTGGCGGGTGGCCGGCAGCAGGTACAGGGCGGCGTCGCCGGGCAGTCCGTCGGCCTCGCGGGCGAGGGCCACCGGCAGGTCGGCGGCGCGCGCGGTGACGTAACCCTGGTGCAGGGAGGTGAAGATGAGCGGCCGGTCGGCGGGGCGGCTGTAGGGGTAGCCGCGTTCGAGGAAGGCGGGCACCACCAGGGCGGCGTCGGCGTCGGCGCGAGTGCAGCGGGCGAAGTCGACGGCCCGCAACACCTCGGCGAAAGCGGCCAGTTCACGCAACGGCTGCTTCGGTGCGCCGGTGGAGTCGGTGATGCCGAAGTGCATCTCGAAGGGGTGGTGGTCGTAGGGGGACCGGTCCCACAGGTCGTCGTAGTCGGTGTTGTTCCAGGCGATCCATCCGGTGGCGCCGCCGAGCAGCGAGTTGTGCAGGGTCTGGCGGTAGAAGACCCCCGCGTTGGCCGCCGAGACGGTGTCGGTGGACAGGCCGAACTCCTCCAGCACGACCGGCTGCCCGGTCACCGAGGCCAGCTCGCACTCGAAGGCGGCGCGGTAGTGCTGACGTGGCCGGTCGGTGTCCGAGCGGTACACGTGCGGGCCCACGAAGTCGACGTACTCGGCGGTCTCCCGCAGCGAGAAGCCGTTGTCGCGGCCGGTCACCTCGATGCCCCACGCCCCGTCGCCCAGCGACACCGGCTGGGTGGCGCCGGCCGCGCGCACCGCGTGGCACATGGCCTGCGCCCACGCCGTCACCACGTCGGAGGAGGGCGGGTCGACCTGGTAGATCCGCCCGTAGCCGGGCATCTCGTTGGTGATCAGCCAGCCCGTGACCGCCGGGTGGTCCTTGAAGCGGCGGGCCATGCGGTGCACGAACCAGGCCTGCCGGCCCACCATCCACACGTCCTCGTACAGGTCCCGGCCGCCGCGCCAGGCCGGGTCCCAGTTCTCCCCGGACATGTGCCCGACGATGAACGTGGGCACCGTCCCCATGCCCGCCTCCCGGTGCGCGTCGAGGAAGTCCTCGAACCGCGCGCACAGTTCCTCGTCGATCCGGTGCGGCTCCGGGTGGAAGTCGGGCCAGTAGAAGAAGGACCGGGTCATGGTCAGCCCGTGCTCGCCGAGTACCCGCAGCTCCTCGCGGACGGTCTTCGGGTCGTAGTTCCGCCACATCAGCGGACCCCCGGTGCGGGACCAGAAGTTGGCGCCGAGCCAGGGCAGGACGTCGGACTGGTGGGTGAGCTGGGCGCTGTGGCGTCGCATGGTCCTTCTCGCGGGGAGGGGATCGGGTACGGGTGGTGCGGGGTGGTCGTGAGGGCCGTGCGGGTCAGCCGGGTGCCGGTCCGGTGGACTCGCGGACGACGAGCCGCGGCCGTCCGGTGAGGGCGGGCTCCTCGACGTCCTCGCCGCACAGGGCGAGCAGCATGCGCGCGGCGGCGGCGCCGACCCGCTGCACCTGCTGGTCGACGGTGGTGAGCCGGGGATGCAGCCAGCTCCCCAGCGGCAGGTTGTCGTAGCCGACGACGGACACGTCTCGGGGGACGGTCAGCCCGGCGCGCTGCGCGGTGCCAATGCCGCAGACGGCCATGGAGTCGTTGGCGTACACGAGCGCGGTCGGCCGGTCGGCGGCGTCGAGGAGTGCCTCGGTGGCGCCGACCGCCCGCCGTTCGCTGAAGTCGGTGTGCAGCACGGCGAACGGGCGCAGCCGGGCCTCGCGCAGGGCGTCCTCGAAGGCGGCCCGGCGCACCCGCGTGTGCTGCAGCTCCGGCGGTCCGGCGACGTAGGCGATGCGCCGGTGGCCGAGGCCCAGCAGGTGCCGTACGGCCTCCGTGACCCCGGCGCCCTGGTCGCCGAGGCCGATCCGGGGGACGACGGCGGTGCCGTCCGGCGAGCCGAGCAGGACCGCGGGCAGGCCGAGGCGGGCCAGCAGGGCGGGCCGGGGGTCGTCGTCGCGGGCGTCGGTGAGGACGGCGCCGTCCACCCGGCCCTCGGCGGCGAGCCGCTCGTACAGCGCGTGCTCCTCGGGCGGGCCGGTGACCAGGTGCAGCAGCAGACCGTAGCCGCGGGGCGCGAGTTCGCCCTCTATGCCGGTGATCAGCTCGCTGAAGTGCGGGTCGGAGCCCAGCACGTCGGTGGGGCGCCGCACCACCAGGGCGAGGCTGCGGGTGCGGGCGTTGCGCAGGGCGGCGGCGGGGGCGCTGGGGGACCAGCCGAGCTCCAGTGCCGCGTCGAGGATGCGGCGGCGGGTCGCCTCGGAGAGCCGGCCCTTGTGGTTGAAGGCCTGGGAGACGGCGGCGGTGGAGACGCCGGCCGCCGCCGCGACCGCCTTGATCGTGGGGCGGCGGGCCGCCCGTCCGGTGGGCGCGCTCACATCTTCACCGCGCCGCTGACCAGGGCCTGCTGCATGCGCTTCTGGAGCACCGTGTAGACCACCCAGACCGGGATCAGGGTCAGCACGGTGCCCGCGGTGAGCACGCCGTAGTCCGTGCCGGTGATCGACTTCAGCGTGGGCAGCGCCACCTGGACCGTGCGCTGCGAGGGGTCGGGGCCGATGATGACCAGGGAGTACAGGTATTCGTTCCAGAAGGTCAGGAAGTTCAGCAGCAGGACCGTGGCGATGCCCGGCAGGCACATCGGGGTGTACACGTGCCGCAGCACCGCGAACGTGGACGCCCCGTCGAGCCGGGCTGCCTCCTCCATCTCGGCGGGGATGGTCCGCATGAACTGCACGAGGATCACCACCGACAGCGGCAGCGCCGTGGCGGGCAGGAACAGCACCATGAACGTGCGGGTGTGGAACAGCCCGGTGGCCGCCGCGAGCAGGAAGGTGGGGAACAGGGCGGCGAAGGTGGGGATCAGGAAGCCCAGCGAGAACACCTTCTCGATGAGCCCGGCCAGGCGCCCCGTCGACCGCGCCAGGGCGAACGAGGCGGGGATCGCCAGCAGCAGGGTGAGCACCAGCGAGAACACCGTCACCAGCGCCGAGTTGACGACCGCGAGCCCCAGGTCGCCGTTGTCGAAGGCGGTGCGGAAGTTGCCGAGGCCGAGGGAGGACGGCGGGGCGAAGGGGTGCGCGAAGATGTCGTCGTTCGACTTGAACGCCGAGGCGAGGAAGTAGTAGAGCGGGACCACGAGCAGCACCGCGTACGTCCACACCAGGAGGTGGGCCGGCAGCCAGCGTTTGCCGAGCTTCATCGTTGTCGCTCCGATCGATCAGTAGGTCTGGCGGAAGACGCGGCGGATCGTCAGCAGCCCGGCGAGCCCGACGAGGAAGAGGAAGACGCCCACGGTCTGGCTGTAGCCGAGGTCCGCGGCGATGAACGCCTTCTGGTAGACGAGGAACGACAGCGTCGTGGACGACGTGCCGGGGCCGCCCTGGGTGAGCAGCAGGACGTGCTGCGCGGAGCCGAACAGGGTCCACAGGAACTGCAGCATCGTCACCACGCCGACGTAGTCGCGGATCACCGGGAAGTGCACCGTCCACATCGTCCGCCAGTGCCCCGCCCCGTCGAGCTGGGCCGCCTCGCCGAGTTCGTCCGGCACGCTGCTCAGCCGGGCGGCGAACAGGACGGCCGTGAAGCCGATGCCGCTCCAGACGTCCAGGGCGATCAGACAGGCCAGCGCGGTGGACGGCGAGGCCAGCCAGGCGTCGGTGAGCGAGCCCAGACCGACGCCCTCCAGCGCCCCGTTGACCAGACCGTCCGGGGACAGCGCCGCGTAGAAGACCATGGCCTTCGCCGGGGTCGAGATCAGCCCCGGGATGAACAGCAGATAGCGCAGGACGCGGTGGCCGGGCGGGCGCTGGGCCACGTAGTAGCCGAGCATGTACGCGCACACGATCATCAGCGGCAGCGCGACGGCCAGCTGGATCGCGGTGTTCTCGACCGAGTCCCAGAACACCGGGTCGTCCAGGACCGTACGGACGTTGTCCAGACCGGCGTAGGACACCGGTTGCAGCATGCCCGGCCAGTGCAGGGCCGCGATCACGAAGATGGCGAGCAGCGGCCCGACCATGAAGAGCAGGTACCACACCAGGGCGGGCACGGCGAGGACGGTGCCGCCCTGCCGGAGCGTGCGCGGGGCCGAGGCGCGCGAGGAGGGCGGGACGGGGCGGCGGGCGGAGGTGCCGTCCGGTGTCGTCGTCAGCGTCGTCATGCGGTGACTCCCGGAGGTCGGGTCGGCGAGGAGGGGCGGGTCCGGCGGGTCATGCGGACCGGTACGCGGACTCGAGGGCGGCACGGACCTTCGCCGGGCCGGTGCCCCTGGTGAACGAGGTGCTGGTCGCCGTGATCAGCGGCTGGGTGGCGGCGGGCGGCACGTACACGTCGGGCAGCAGCACCTCGCTCACGTCGGAGCCGAGCCGCTGGGCGGCCGCCACCAGCGGGAAGTCCTTGCTGACGGTGTCCGAGCGCACGGCCATGTCGCGGCCGCTCTCGGTGATGAAGCGCGAGACGGTGTCGGGCCGGTACATGAACCGCAGGAACTTCTCGACGTGCCCGATCTTGCGGACGCCGTTGGGGCTGATCCAGAACCCGATGAGGGTGAACGCCCGGATGATGGTGGGGCGCTCGTGCGCCGCCCCGTCGGCGAGCGGCCAGCCGCCCACCTCGGTGTGCCGGGCCGCTTTGTCCGGCACCTTGGCCAGCGCGGAGGACATCGCCGACTCGATCGCCGCGGCCTGCGTGTTGTACTGCGTGGTCATCGTGTCGGAGGTCAGTCCCTGGGCCTTGTCCGCGAAGACGCCCGCGTCGCGCAGGGTGGTGAAGTACTCGATGCCCTCGCGGGCGCCCCGGACGCCGAAGTCGCCGGTGGAGTAGACGTGCCGGGCCTCGTCCTGGGACAGGAACGTCTGGATGATCTGTGCCAGCAGCTTCTGGCCCGTCCAGTCGTTGCCGCCGACGGTGACGGGGGCGATGCCCTTGGCGCGGAGCTTGCGGGCGGCGGCGATCAGGGCGTCGCCGGTGGTGGGGATCTCGTCGACGCCTGCCTTGTCGAGCAGGGAGCGGTTGTAGGCGACGGGCCAGTTGGTGGCGAAGTAGGGGAAGGCACGGAGCCTGCCCTTGTCGTCGGTCCACGCGGACAGCGCGGCGGGCAGCACCCGCTCGCGCAGCCCCCAGTCGTCCAGGTAGGGCATGACGTCGACGGTGGCGTTCACGTCCGTCCAGGCCAGGGTCTTGTCGTAGAGGTTGACCATGACGACGTCGGCCTCCTTGCGGGCCAGCCGGGAGGTCTCGTAGACCTGGCCCAGGTCGTCGCCGTTGATGAGGTTCTTGACCTTCAGACCGGGGTTCTCGTCCTGGAAGCGGTCGACGGCATCGAGGTAGGTGGGGGAGCCCGGCGCGGTGGTGCCGAGCTGGGTGTGGACGACGAGGGTGTCGGGATCGGAGTCCGCCGCGGCCAGTGCCGAGCAGCCGGACAGGGCGGGCAGGGCGGCGGCCGCGGCCAGACCGGTACCGGCGGCGAGCAGGTCGCGCCGGGTCAGCGAGGAGCGCACAGCGGGGTCTCCAACCAAGCGGTTAACGATTGGTTAATCGATGTACCTCGGGAGGTGGGAGGACCATAGGGAGTGCGGGGGCCGGGGTCAAGGGGTGGGACCGGGTCCGTCGGCGGGCAGGGACGCTTCGGCGGCCGTCCGCGCGCGGGGCGTGCCAGGGCCGATCGGCCCTGGCACGGGAGCCCGGTGGCCGGGAAGGATGGCCCGTACAGCCGTACCCAGCGCGACAAGGAGCGACCGATGACGGACCGCGAGCAGGCCGGGACCGAGCGCCCGATCCGGGTCTTCCTCCTCGACGACCACGAGGTGGTGCGGCGCGGAGTGCACGACCTGCTGAACGACGAGGCGGACATCGAGGTGGTCGGCGAGGCGGCCACCGTCGAGCAGGCGCTGGTGCGGGTGCCCGCGCTCCGTCCGGACGTGGCGGTCCTCGATGTGCGTCTGCCCGACGGCGACGGGGTGACCGTCTGCCGCGAGCTGCGCTCCCGGCTGCCGGAGCTGGCCTGTCTGATGCTCACCTCGTTCGACGACGAGGAGGCGCTGCTCGACTCGATCATGGCGGGTGCCTCCGGGTATGTGCTGAAGCAGATCCGGGGTTCCGACCTGGTCTCGGCCGTGCGCACCGTCGCCCGCGGCCAGTCGCTGCTCGACCCCAGCGCCACCACCAGGCTGATGGCGCGGCTGCGCGGGGGACAGGAGAAGCCGGAGGAGCCCGACGCGCTGCCCGGGTTGACCGACCGCGAGCGCGAGATCCTCGCCCTGATCGGCGAGGGGCTGACCAACCGGCAGATCGGGCAGCGCCTCTACCTCGCCGAGAAGACCGTGAAGAACCACATCTCCCGGCTCCTCGCCAAGCTCGGCGTGGAGCGCCGCATCCAGGCAGCCGTCATCGCCACGGAGGCCCGCGACCGGCTACGCGGCGACAGCCGCTGATCCCGCCGGCGTGCGCCGGCCTCCCGGCCCGGGGTGGCCTGCCGGCCCGCGTCGGCCGCCGGCCCCGTCGGCGCCCTCCGCGCACCCGTAGGGCGGGGAGGCCGCGCCGGGCCGTCGCCGCGTCGGCTGCCCGGCTCCCGTCGGCCTCCCAGTCCGTCTGGGGCGGGGGAGCCCGTGCCCGGTCGTGGTCGGGTCGCTACTGTTGCGGGTGGGTGCTGTTTCGGGCGTGGGTGTTGTGCGCGGATGGCGGGATGTCATCGGGGCTTGGAGGGCTGGGCGTGGAGAGCTCCGGGGTGTCGGGAGGCGCGGCGGAGGCCGCTGTCGTGCGGCTGCCGCAGTTGCGGCTGGACGAGCTGCTCGAAGAGCTCCAGGCCCGGCTGGACGCCGCCCGCGGCACCCGCGACCGGGTGCACAGCCTCCTTGAGGCGGTGCTCTCCGTCGGCCGCGAACTCGACCTGGAACACGTGCTGCACAGCATCGTCGACGCCGCCGCCACCCTCGTCGACGCCGAGTACGCGGCCCTCGGCGTCATCGGCCCCGACGGCAAACGCCTCTCGGCCTTCCTCACCGTCGGCGTCAGCGAGGAGCAGATCGCCCGCATCGGCCCCTACCCGGAGGGTCACGGCATCCTCGGCGAGCTGATCCGGCACCCGGAGCCGCTGCGCCTGGCCAAACTCTCCGAGCACCCGGCGTCATACGGTTTCCCGGCCCACCACCCGCCGATGAACAGCTTCCTCGGCGTCCCGATCCGGGTCCGCGAGCAGGTCTTCGGCAATCTGTACCTCACCGAGAAGCGCGGCGGACTGGAGTTCGACGAGGAGGACGAGTCGGTCCTGTCCACGCTGGCCGTGGCGGCGGGCGTCGCGATCGACAACGCCCGGCTGTACGAGGAGTCCCGGCTGCGCGAGCGCTGGCTGCGGGCGAGCGCGGAGATCACCCACGGCCTGATGTCCGGCGCCGCGCAGGCGGAGGTGCTCGGCCTGATCGCCGAACGCGCGCGCGAGATCACCGGCTCGGCCCTCGCCGTGATGTCCACGCCCGTCAGGAACACCGACACCCTCACCGTCGAACTGGCGATCGGCCGACAGGCCGAGGCGCACCGCGGCCTCGTGCTGCCCGTGGAGGGCACCCTCACGGGCCGCGCGTTCGCCGGAGGCGCGCCCGTGACCAGCGACGACGTCGGGACCGACGACCGGGTCACGGCCGGACCGCCGCGGTTCGCGGGCCTCGGCCCGGCGATGGCGGTGCCGATCGGCGCGGGCGAGAGCATCCGCGGAGTGCTCCTGCTGGCCCGGGGGACCGGCGCCCCCGGCTTCTCCGGCAAGGACGTGGAGCCCCTGAAGAGTTTCGCCGCGCAGGCCGCCCTCGCGATGGAGTTGGCCGAGCGCCGCAAGGACGCCGAACAGATCGCCGTCCTGGAGGACCGCGACCGGATCGCCCGCGACCTGCACGACCTGGCCATCCAGCGGCTGTTCGCCACCGGCATGACCCTGCAGAGCGCGGGGCGCCTCGTCGACCACGCGGGCGCCAAGGAACGCGTCCTGCGGGCGGTGGACGACCTCGACGAGACCATCAAGATCATCCGGTCCACGATCTTCGGCCTGCGCACGCACGACGACGAGGCGGCGCCCGGACTGCGGGCCCGCGCGGTGCGGGTGGTCGGGGAGGCCACGCGGGTCATGGGGTTCGCGCCCAGCGTGCGGATGGAGGGGCTGCTCGACACGCACGTGCCCCGAGACACCGCCGACCACGTGGTGGCGGTGCTGTCCGAGTCCCTCACCAACATCGCGCGCCACGCGCACGCCGACCGCGCCGAGGTCACGCTGGAGACCGACGGCAGGACCGTACGCCTCACCGTGCGCGACAACGGCGTGGGCATCCCGGCCGAGGGGCGCCGCAGCGGCCTCGCCAACATGGCGGCCCGGGCCCGGGAACTCGGCGGCGACCTGGAGTGGAGCACGCCCGAGGACGGCGGGACCCGGCTGGTGTGGCAGGCGCCGGTGAGCGGGGCGGGACGGTGACGACGGTGGTGCGCGGGCGCTGACGGCGGCGGTGCGCGGGCACGGACGACGACGGCGGCGTGCGCGGGCGCCCACGGCGTACGCGAAGGCCCCCGGCGGTCTGCCGGGGGCCTTCGTCGTGCGCCGTGGGCGTGCGCCTTCGCCGGGTGACGGGTGACGGTGCCGGTTCAGGCGTCCGCGCCCGCCTCCCGGCCGATGCGGATCTGCCACCGCTCGGGCCCCGACTCGACGTACTCCCAGGTGAAGGCGCCGGGATGGGCGGCCTGGAACTCCCGCCGCAGCGGCTTGGGGTCGTGGTTGTTGACCAGGGTGAAGGACTCGCCGGGAGCCAGCCGCGCGAACCGGGCGAAGATCCGCGGGTGACGCCGGCCGTGTGGGATTTCCCGGACGTCGACGACCGCCGGGTCCTCCAGGGTGCCGCCGGCCAGGAGGGTGTCCAGATCCCCGACCAGCGCGGGCAGATCGGCACCGGGCAGACCGACGAGGGCCGGCAGCAGCACATCCCGCTCCACCGCCAGGTGAGCCCGCAGCACCGCTTCGATCGCCCGGGCGAGCGTGGCGGCCGAGGCGGCGTCCCCGGCCGCCGACAGCCGGTCGACGTAACTGTCGAGCACGCCGCCGGTGGTGCGCAGCCCGCGGACCAGCAGCCGGGTCTCGGCGGCGCCGGACGCCGTCGCGTACAGGGTCCGGTCGGCGGCGCCCAGGTAAGGCCGCAGCTCGCCCGTGCAGAACTCGGTCAGGGCGGCCCGGACCGACTCGCCGGCCTCCGCGGCCTCGGGTTCGACCTCGGTCAGCGTGGCGAGCCGGCCCTGGAGCCGCTGTTGCGTCCGGTGGAGGGCGCTCTGTGCCCGGACGGCCGGATCGGTGTCGGTCGACTCGATGTAGATCTCGGAGGACGGCGCCATGGTGCCTGCCTTTCTCGCTGCGGCCGCTGCGGTTCGGCACCAATTATTACATGTGCCTCTTGGAGAAATTACATGTGCCGGTGCGACGGCCGCCCGGCGGGGCGGTTCCTACCGGGTTCCGCTGCCGTACGGGGCGTAGAGATCCAGGAGCCGGACGCGGGTCGCGTGCAGCCGGTGGGCGACCACCTGGCCGACCCAGCAGGCGACCGCCCGGCCGAGCTCCGGGTCGTCCGCGCAGAGCGCCCGGACGGCCTCGGCGTCGAACTCCCGGGCCCGCACCGGGCTCGTCGCCTCGGCGCCCAGCTGCCAGACGTGCGGCCCGAAGTGCCAGGAGCAGCCGACCAGTTCGCCGTGGCCCAGGGACTCGATGACGGCGGCCCGGCGGCCGGGGACGTGCAGGTCGAGGGTGACGGTGCCGGTCCGGATGATCCAGAACCGGTCGGCCCGCCGCCCTTCCTCGAACAGCCGGGTGCCGACGTCGAAGGAGACCTCACGGGCGAGGGCCGACAGCCGTTCGCGGTGTTCGACCGGCAGGGCCGCGGCCAGGGTGGTGGTGGAGGTCATCGCACCGGCTCCTTTCGATCAGGGGAAGAACGGGAGGGGGTCGGGGGCCCTGCCGGCGGCTTCCCAGCAATGGGCTTCCCCACCGGTGGGGCCCTCTCTTCAGCGTCCGCCCGGAAGGGCCGTGGCGCCAGGGCCGACCGGCCCTTCCTGCGCGGTTCGCGGAGGCCGGTCGGGCCGGCGTCAGAGCAGACCGCTCCAGTACGGCCAGAACCTGGTCAGCACGAGGACGGCGATCAGCCCGTACCAGGCGGCCAGCAGCAGCCCGTGCGTGTCCAGGACCAGGATCAGCAGCCCCCGCCCGGCGGCCGGGACGGGAATCGTTCCGGACCGCAGGTTGCGCAGGGTGACGTACCAGAACAGCGCGATCGTCACGAGCCACACCACGGCGCAGTACGGGCAGATCCGGCCCAGCACGTACAGCGACTCGTAGATCAGCCAGTGCGCGAACACCACACCGGCCAGCGCCCCCGCGTTCAGCCCGAGCCAGACCCAGCGGTGCAGCAGGGCCCCGCCCAGTACGGCCACGCCCAGCGCGGTGACGGCGGCGAACGCGCCGAGCCCCAGCAGCATGTTGGGGAAGCCGAACACATTGCCCTGCGCGCTCGCCATCGTGCTGCCGCAGCCCACCACCGGACTGATGTCGCACGACACCTGGTAGTCCGGGTTCTCCAGCACCCGCCAGTCCTCGACCGCGAGCCGGAACGCCGCGAGCCAGCCGACGACGCCGGTCAGGGTCAGCAGCAGCCCCATCCGCCGCCCCCGGAACCGGTGGTGTACCGGGTATGCCGTCCTCATGCGGCGCGCCCGGTGCCCGCCTTGTGCGCGCCTGAACGTGTCCTGCCCGGCGGCACGGTCGCGGCCCGGCGCCGGTAGACCAGGTAGGGGCGGGTGAGGTAGCCGACCGGGGCGCTCCAGACGTGGACGAGCCGGGTGAAGGGCCAGACGGCGAAGAGCAGGCAGGCGCTCAGCGCGTGCAGCTGGAACAGCAGCGGCGCCCCGGACATCGCCTCGGGCCGCGGCTGGAGGGTGAAGACGCCCCGGAACCACACCGAGACGGTCTCCCGGTAGTCGTAGCCCCCGCCGAACACGTTGTGCGTGGCCGTGGCGGCAATGCCGAGCAGTACGGTGGCCGACAGCAGCGGGAAGAGCACCTTGTCGCTGCGGTCGGTGCCGAGCCGGATCCGCCGGGTCAGCAGCCGGCGGGCGCACAGCATGCCGAGCCCGGCGACCATGGCGACGCCCGCGACCGAGCCCGCCCACACGGCGCCCGTGTGGTACATGTGCTCGCTGATCCCGGCCGCCCGGGTCCAGGAGGCGGGCACCGCGAGCCCGACCACATGCCCGCCGATCACCATGAACGCCCCGACGTGGAAGAGCGGGCTGCCCCAGCGCAGCCAGTGGTGTTCGAGGAGCTGGCTGGTGCGCGAGGTCCAGCCGAACTGGTCCTGCCGGTAGCGCCAGACGTGCCCGACCACGCACACGGCCAGACAGATGTAGGGCAGGGCGACCCACAGCAGCAGGTCGGTTCCTGAAGCGTTCATCGGGGACCATCCACGGACGACGGGAAGGGGGACGCGAGGGTGGGCGGGGCCTGCTCGGGCGGGACGAAGGTCCCCGGCGGGGCGAAGACGCTCGGCGGGGCGAACGTGCCGCCCGCGTACGGGTCCAGGCCGACGTCCTCGTTCGGCGGCCCCTGTGCGGCCAGTTCCGCCACCGCCGCGAGGTCCGCGTCGGTGGCCGGCGGCAGCAGCGCGAGCAGCGCGGCCAGCACGTGCCGGTAGGGCGAGTCCGCGTCGGCCAGCGCCCGATGGATCAGTTCGAGTCCGCGCCGGTGCTGACGCAGGGGTGCCTCGCCCGCGCCCGGCCCGGCGAGCGCGGCGAACTCCAGCACCACCGGCAGATGGTCGGGCAGTTCACCGCCGTCGACCTGCCGGCCGGCGGCCCGGTAGCGCTGCGCCAGGGTGAGCAGGGCCATGCCCCGGCGGCGGGTGTCACCGTGCAGGTAGTAGGTGAGGTAGAGACTGCTGCGGCGGCGCAGGTCGAAGGTCTCGACGTAGGTCCGCTCCAGCAGTTCGGGCTCCGCGTGACTGAACCACTCGGTGAACGCGGCCAGTTGGGCCCCGGACTCCGACGGCGGCAGCCCCGCGACACAGGTCGCCACGTCCTCGCGGGCGGCGGCGAGCTCCGCGTCCGGGTACTGCAGCAGCAGCGACACCAGCCGCAGTAGAAGCGACCTCTCCCGCGCCTGCGCGGGCGTGAGCCGGGACGGCCGCCGCACGGCCGCCCGCAGCCGGGTACGGACCGGGGCGGGCCCCGGGCGGCCGGCACCGGCGAAGGTCAGGGGGCTCATGCGTGTCCTCCGGGTGAGGTGCGGCGCAGGGTGGGGATGCCGAGCATGACCTTCCGTTCGCCGGCCGGCTCGCCCGAGGTCTCCACCGGGCAGCGGTCCTCCATCGCGGTCAGCGCGGCCGCGTCCTCCTTGTGCGCGGCCGGGACGACGTACCGGTCCTGGTACTTGGCCACCGCCAGCAGCCGGTGCAGGTCCCGGGCCTCCGCGGCGGTCAGGCCGACGGCCTTCAGCACGGCCTCGTCGCCCTCCTCGCCGAGCGTCCGCTCCCGCATGTACGAGCGCAGCGCCGTCAGCTTCATCAGCACCCCGCCCACCACGTCCGTGTCCCCGGCGGTGAACAGCTCCGCCAGGTACTCCAGCGGGATGCGCAGCCGGGTGACGGCGGCGAACACGTGGTCCGGGTCGTCCTGGTTGCCGCCCGCGGAGGTGACCGCGTCCAGGACGGGGGAGAGCGGCGGCACGTACCAGACCATCGGCAGGGTCCGGTACTCCGGGTGCAGCGGCAGCGCCACCTTGTACTTCGACACCAGCGCGTACACCGGGGAGCGGCGGGCCGCCTCCAGCCAGTCCTCCGGGATGCCGCAGGCACGCGCGGCGGCGATCACCTCCGGGTCGGACGGGTCAAGGAACACGTTCCGCTGGGCATCCAGCAGATCCTTCTCGTCCGGGGTCGCCGCGGCCTCGCCCACCTTGTCGGCGTCGTACAGCAGCAACCCCAGGTAGCGCAGCCGGCCCACACAGGTCTCCGAGCAGACCGTGGGCTGCCCCGCCTCGATGCGCGGGAAGCAGAACGTGCACTTCTCGGCCTTGCCGGTGGCGTGGTTGACGTACACCTTCTTGTACGGGCACGCCGTCACGCACATCCGCCAGCCCCGGCACCTGTCCTGGTCGACCAGGACGATGCCGTCCTCCACCCGCTTGTACATCGCGCCGGACGGACAGGCCGAGACACAGGCCGGGTTGAGGCAGTGCTCGCACAGCCGGGGCAGATGGAACAGGAAGGTCTGCTCGAACTCGAACTTCACCTTCTCGGCCCACTCGCCGCTCAGGTTCGGGTCGCCGCCCGCGTGTTCCGGGGCGCCGCCGAGACCGTCCTCCCAGTTCGCGCCCCAGGTGATCGAGGTGGGCCGGCCGGTGAGGACCGAGCGGGGGCGGGCGACCGGCATATCGGGACCGGCGGGCGCGCTGATCAGGTTGTCGTAGTCGTACGTCACCGGCTCGTAGTAGTCCTCCAGGGCCGGCAGGTCCGGGTTGGAGAACAGCGACAGCAGCCGCTTGACCCGGCCGCCGGAGCGCAGCACCAGCCGCCCCCTGCGGTCCAGCGTCCAGCCGCCCTTCCACTGCTCCTGGTCCTCGTAGCGGCGCGGGTAGCCGACGCCCGGCTTGGTCTCCACGTTGTTGAACCAGGCGTACTCGACGCCGGTCCGGTTGGTCCACGTCTGCTTGCAGGTGACCGAACAGGTGTGACACCCGATGCACTTGTCGAGGTTCATCACCATGGCGATCTGGGCCATGACCCTGCCGATGGTGGCTTCGCCACGGGGCACGTCAGTACTCCACTTCCTGGCTGCGGCGGCGGATGACGGTGACCTCGTCCCGCTGGTTGCCGGTGGGCCCGTAGTAGTTGAAGGCGTAGGTGAACTGGGCGTAGCCGCCCGCCAGATGGGTCGGCTTGACCAGCAGCCGGGTCAGCGAGTTGTGCATGCCGCCCCGCTTGCCGCTGACCTCGGTCCTCGGCACGTTCACGTTGCGGTCCTGGGCGTGGTACATGTACACCGTGCCCTCGGGCATCCGGTGGGTGACCACCGCGCGGGCGGCCACGACGCCGTTGCGGTTGTACGCCTCGATCCACTCGTTGTCCCTGACGCCGATCCGCTCGGCGTCAGGGACGGACATCCAGATCACCGGCCCGCCCCGGGACAGGTCGAGCATGTATTTGTTGTCCTGGTAGTTGGAGTGGATGGACCACTTCGAGTGCGGGGTGAGGTAGCGGACCGTGACCTCCGCCCGGCCGTCCTCGCCCAGGTGCTCGTTCCCGTAGTGCCGGATCGCGTTCAACGGCGGCCGGTAGACCGGGAGTTGCTCGCCGATCTCGGCCATCCAGTCGTGCTGGACGAAGAAGTGCTGGCGGCCGGTGAGGGTGTGCCAGGGCTTTCTGTGCTCCACGTTGATGACGAACGGGGAGTAGCGGCGCCCGCCGGTCTCCGAGCCCGACCACTCGTACGACGTCATCACCGCGCGCGGCTGGGTGCGGGTGTCGGTGAACGTGATCCGCTCCGCCTCCCGTTCGGCCGCCAGCTCCACCAGGCCCTCGCTGCCGGTCTGCCGCTCCAGCTCCCGGAACCCCTCGGTCGCCAGGCGCCCGTTGGTGGTGCCGGACAGCGCGAGGATCGCCTCGCACATGTCGCTCGCGGTGGCCAGCGAGGGCCGGCCGGCGCCCACCCCGTCGTGGACGGTGCCGCAGCGGTGCCGCAGCTCCTCGATCTCGCGGTCCGGGTGGACGGTGACACCCTTGGTGGTGGTGCCGAGCGTGTCGAGCAGCGGGCCGACGGCGCGCATCTTCTGTGCGACGGCCGCGTAGTCCCGTTCGACGACGACGAGTTTGGGCATGGTGCGCCCCGGCACCGGCTCGCACTCACCGGTCTTCCAGTCCCGCACCACCCCGCCCGGCTGGGCGAGTTCGTCCGGGGTGTCGTGGGTGAGGGGGACGGCGAGGACGTCGGTACGGGTGCCCAGGTGCGTGGCGGCCAGCTCACTGAACCGGTCGGCGAGCGTGAGGAACGTGTCGTAGTCGGTGCGGGACTGCCAGGGCGGGGCGATGGCCGGGGTGAAGGCGTGCACGAAGGGGTGCATGTCGGTCGACGACAGGTCGTCCTTCTCGTACCAGGTCGCGGCCGGCAGCACCACGTCGGAGAGCAGACCGGTGGAGGTCATCCGGAAGTCCATGGTGACCAGCAGGTCGAGCTTGCCCTCGGGTGCCTCCTCGTGCCACACCACCTCCTCGGGGCGCTCGCCGGGCGGGGTCTCGGCGGAGCGGACCGCCGCGTCGGCGCCCAGCAGATGGCGCAGGAAGTACTCGTTGCCCTTCCCTGAGGAGCCCAGCAGATTGGCCCGCCACACGGTGAGCACACGGGGGAAGTTGGCCGGGTCGTCCGGGTCCTCGGCGGCGAACCGCAGCCGCCCCGACCCGAGTTCGTCCACGATGTGCTCGGCGACCGGCCGGCCCGCGGCCGCCGCCTCGTCGGCCAGGTCGAGCGGGTTGCGGTTGAAGCCGGGGTGGCCCGGGGTCCAGCCGAGCCGCACCGCCTGCGCGAGACAGTCGGCGAACGCCTTGCCCTTGAACCGGCCCTCACCGAGCGGCGAGGCCAGTTCCTCGGGCCCGAAGGCCTCGTAGCGCCACTGGTCGGTGTTGAGGTACCAGTACGAGGTGCCCGCCATGTGCCGGGTGGGCCGCTGCCAGTCGAAGGCGAACGCCAGGTGCTGGAAGCCGGTCAGCGGACGCACCTTCTCCTGGCCCACGTAGTGCGCCCAGCCGCCGCCGTTGACGCCCTGGCAGCCGGTCATCGTGGTGAGCGCCAGGAAGGCGCGGTAGATGGTGTCGGAGTGGAACCAGTGATTGGTGCCCGCACCCATCGCGATCATCGAACGGCCGTTGGTGCGCTCCGCGTTGCGGGCGAACTCCCGGGCGATCCGGGCCGCCTGCTCCGCCGGCACCGAGGTGATCGTCTCCTGCCAGGCCGGGGTGTACGGCCGGCTCGCGTCCTCGTACGACGTCGGCCAGTCGCCCGGCAGACCGGGCCTGCCCACCCCGTACTGGGCGAGCATCAGGTCGAACACGGTGGTGACGAGGCGCCCGCCGAGTCGCCGGGCGGGCACCCCGCGCACCATCACCGAACCGCCCTCGGTGGCTCCCTCGTCGAACCGGGGCAGCGCCACCTCGACGCGCTCCCCGGCCCGGTCGAGCAGGCTCAGCTCCGGTACGACACCGCCCAGATCCAGGTTCCAGCGGCCCTTGTCCCCTGCCGCCCAGCGGTGGCCGAGGGAACCGTTCGGGACGACGGGCTCTCCGGTGGCGGAGTCCAGCAGCACCGTCCTGGAGTGCGCGTTCTCCTCCCGCGCGGCCTCGCCGCCCAGGTCGGCGGCGGTCAGGAACCCGTCCGGGACGAGGCCGTGCGCACCCTCGCGCAGGGTGATGAGGAACGGGGCGTCGGTGAACGTCCGCAGATAGTCCCGGAAGTACGGCACCTCGCGGTCGACCAGGAACTCGCGCAGGATCACATGCCCCATGGCCATCGCCAGCGCCCCGTCGGTGCCGGGGTGCGGGGAGAGCCACTCGTCGGCGAACTTCACGTTGTCCGCGTAGTCGGGGGAGACCGCGACGACCTTGGTGCCGTTGTAGCGGGTCTCGGTGAGGAAGTGCGCGTCGGGCGTGCGGGTGACCGGGATGTTGGAGCCCCACATCACCAGATAGCCGGCGTTCCACCAGTCCGCCGACTCCGGCACGTCCGTCTGGTCCCCGAACACCTGCGGCGAGGCCACGGGCAGGTCGGCGTACCAGTCGTAGAACGACAGCAGCGTGCCGCCGATCAGCGACATGAAGCGGGAGCCGGCCGCGAACGACGCCATCGACATCGCCGGGATCGGCGAGAACCCGGCGACGCGGTCCGGGCCGTACGCCTTGACGGTGTGCACATGGGCGGCGGCCACCAGCTCGGCCACCTCGTCCCAGCTCGCCCGCACCAGGCCGCCCTTGCCACGGGCCCGCTTGTACGCCCGCGCCTTCGCCGGATCGCCGGTGATCTCCGCCCACGCGGCCACCGGGTCACCCAGCCTCCGGCGCGCCTCGCGCCACAGCTTCAGCAGCGTGCCGCGCACATACGGGTAGCGGACCCGGCTGGGGGAGTAGGTGTACCAGGAGAACGAGGCCCCGCGCGGGCAGCCGCGCGGCTCGTACTCGGGGCAGTCCGCGCCGATCGAGGGGTAGTCCGTGGCCTGGTGCTCCCAGGTGATCAGGCCGTCCTTTACGTACACCATCCAGGAACAGGAACCGGTGCAGTTCACGCCGTGCGTGGAGCGCACCACCTTGTCGTGGGCCCAGCGGTCCCGGTAGAACCCCTCCCACTTGCCGTCGTTCTCGCCGAACACGGCGCGCCCGTCGGCGGAGACCTCGTCGCGGGTGAGCAGCCGGCGGCCGGCCAGCGGCCAGTCCCGGTCGGTGTGCGGTGGCCGCCGCCGTGCCTTCTCGTCGTTCTCCATGGCCGGAAACGTATGCCGGGGCAGGGGCCCGGGACCTTGGGCCGAACGCCCCCGGCCGGACGCCCAAGGGTCCTGCCCGGCCCGCCGCCCCAGGGACCAACGGCCCTGGAAGCAGGGCCCCTCGGCGGGCCGGGCGCGGACCTCGGGAGGTGCAGGCTGACACCGACCGAACCGGAGGCAGCGCAATGTACGACCGCACCCACAGGTGGCCCGGCCCCATCCCCCGTCCCTGGCCGAGGCCCGCCCGGCGGCCGTCCCGCCACCCCCTCCGGTCCGGTCGGCGTCCGGCCGCCGGCCACGTCCGCCCTGACACCCGGGCGGCCGGACACACCTGTGGCATCCGGCTCGGACGGGCGCACGGGGGGCGGCGGTGAGCGCGGGCGTTCCGGCGGCCGGCGGCGGACCCGCCGTGCGCCGGCAGCGGCAGAACGTGGGCGAGCGGCCGTTCCTCGTGATCTGGGAGTCCACCCGGGCCTGCCCGCTGGCCTGCGTGCACTGCCGCGCCGAGGCCGTCCCGGACCGGGATCCGCGCGAGCTGGACACCGGGGCCGCCAAGGAACTGATGCGGCAGATCGCCGACTTCGGCCGCCCGGCACCGTTGTTCGTGATCACCGGTGGTGATCCCTTCCAGCGGCCCGATCTGCTCGAACTCATCGCGTACGGCGCGGAGGTGGGCGTCCGCGTCGCCGTCTCGCCCTCCGGCACGCCGACGCTGACCGCCGAGCGGCTGCGGGCCGTGCACGAGGCCGGCGCGGTCGGCCTCTCGCTCAGCCTGGACGGCTCCACCCCGGAACTGCACGACGGCTTCCGGGGCGTGCCCGGCGTCTACCGCTGGACCCTCGACGCCTGGGACGCCGCCCGCGCGCTCGGCATGAAGGTGCAGATCAACACCACCGTCACCCGGCACAACCTGCACGACCTGCCGGACGTCGTCCGCCTCGTGCACACCCACGGCGCGATGCTGTGGAGCGCCTTCTTCCTCGTACCGACCGGACGCGGCGCGGCCCTCGGCGCGCTGACGCCCGCCGAGACCGAGGACGTCCTGAACTTCGTGTACGACGCCGGCCTGACCGTGCCCGCCAAGACCACCGAGGCCCACCACTTCCGCCGCGTCGCCCTCCAGCGCCGCGTCCTCGCCGGTCTGGGCGAGGACCACGAGCAGGCGCTCGGACTGGGGCCGCTGTACCGGGAGTTGCGGGCGCGCACGGCCGAGCTCGGCCTCGCCGCCGGGGGCCGCCGGGCCCGGCGGCCGCCGCTGGACGTCAACGCCGGCCGCGGCTTCGTCTTCGTCTCGCACACCGGGACCGTGCACCCCAGCGGGTTCCTGCCGCTCGGCGCGGGCAATGTGCGGCGACGGCCGCTGACCGAGATCTACCGCACCTCCGCGCTGTTCACCGGGCTGCGCGACCCCGACCGGCTCGGCGGCCGGTGCGGTGCCTGCGAGTTCCGCCGGGTCTGCGGCGGCTCCCGCTCCCGCGCGTACGGCGTGACCGGCGACCCGTACGCGGAGGAGCCGTGGTGCGGGTACGTGCCGGGGTCGTTCCCCCACCAGGAGGAATTGGCCGCGCTGATGTCCGGGACGGGGGCGCGGACGGCGCCGAGGGGAGGGGAGACGTCGTGAGCGGGGGCGAGGCCGACGACGCGCCACGGCCGGACGGCCGCAGAACGCTGCCGCTGCTCCAGGAGGGCGGTGGCCCCGGCGGACCCGGAGAGCCGGGCGCCGGTGGCCCGGGCGGCCCCGGCATCCGGGCCGGCCACCCCGCCCGACAGGGGGTGCGGGCATGGCAGATGTGGGCGCATCTGGTGGTCGCCGGATGGGCCGGGCTCGCGTTGCTCGCGGCCACCGAGCGGGACACCCTGCCGGTGGCTCGCTGGCTGGCGGTCCATCTCTTCCTGCTCGGCGCCGCCACCACCGCGCTCGTGGTGTGGAGCGAGCACTTCGCCGTCGCGATGCTGCACGCCCGGGCCCCCGACCGGCGGTGGAGCACCGTACGGCTCGCGGGGGTGAACGTGTCCGTCGCCGGGGTGCTCCTCGGCGTGTGGGCCGACCTGCCGGCGCTGATCGCGGCGGCGTGCGCGGGACTGGTCGCCGCCGCCGTCGCGCACCTCGTGGTGCTCGTCCGCCTCGGCCGGGGCGCGCTGGGCGGCCGGCTCGCGCCCGTCACCGCCTACTACCGGGCCGCCGCGGCCGCCCTCGCCGTCGGGACGGTCCTCGGCGGGCTGCTGGCCACCGGGACCGTGGGCGCGGACGGGCACACCGGGCTGCGGCTCGCGCACCTGCACGTCATGCTGCTGGGCTGGATCGGACTGCCCGTACTCGGCACCCTGTTCATGCTCTGGCCCACCGCACTCGGTGTCCGGATGCACCAGGACACCACCCGGACGGCCCGTCGCGTGCTGGTCCTCACCGGGGGCGGACTCGCGCTCGCCGTGGCCGGGCTCGCGGGCCCGGCGGCCCTGCCGGACCCGGCCTCGGGCCCGGCGGGCGCCTGGCGTGCGGTGACCGTCGCCGGGTTCGCCGCCTACGCCACCGGTGTCGCCCTCGCCGTACGGGTGTGGGCGGGCATCGTCCGACGGGGGCACACGCCCGTCTCGGTCGCCGCCGCCTGGTCGCTGGCGGCGTCGGCGGTGTGGCTGGCGGCCGGGATCGTCAGCGACCTGGTGCTGTTCGCCACCCACACGGCGGCCGACGCCCAGAGCGGCGTCGAGTCCCTGATTCCGCTGTTCCTGCTCGGCTTCGTCGCCCAGGTGTTGATCGGCGCGCTGACGTATCTGCTGCCGGTCGTGCTGTCGCACGGCCCGAGGGAGCGGGCGGGTTCGCGGGCCGTACTGGAACGGGGCCGGCAGCCCCGGCTGGCCGCGCTCAACCTGGCCGTCGCCCTGCTCGTCCTGCCGCTGCCCGGGCCCGCCGCCACGGTGGGCACCGTGCTCGCCGCGGGCGCCGCACTGGCCTTCCTCGGGCTCGTCCTTGCGGTGCTCGGCCGGCGGGTGGCCGCCGCGGCGGGGCCGCCCCGGGCGCCCGTGCTGATCGGCACGGCGGTGGCCGCCGTCGTCACGGCCCTGGCCGTGCTCGTGGCGGGGAGCGGCGGTACGACGACGACCGCGTCCGGCGCCGGCGCGGGCGGCGGCGCCGCTTCCGGAACCCGTACCGTGGCGGTGTCCCTGCACGACATGCGGATCACCCCGAGCCGCATCGAGGTTCCCCGGGGCACCGCGCTGCGGCTGAAGGTCACCAACCGCGACGCGCAGCGGCACGATCTGAGGATCGAGGACGGCCCCGCCACCTCGCTGCTCTCCGACGGACAGTCGCGCACCCTCGACCTCGGCACCCTCACCGGCGACCGCGCGGGATGGTGCACGGTACCGGGGCACCGGGCCGCCGGGATGACGCTGGCCATCGTGGCCACCGGCGGCACGCGGGCCTCCGCCGGGAGCGCCGGTGGCCACGACGGCCATTCCGCGAGCGCCTCGGAGGGCTCGGGACTCGACCTCTCCGCCGGCTTCTCCGCCGGGTGGCACGCCCGGGACGCCGCCCTGGCCCCGGCGGCCGGCACAACCGTGCACAAGGTCGAACTGCACGTCCGGCAGCGGACGGTGGAGGTCGCGCCCGGGGTGCGGCAGCGGATGTGGACCTTCGGCGGGAGTGCGCCCGGGCCCACCCTGCGCGGGAAGGTCGGCGACGTCTTCGAGGTCACCCTCGTCAACGACGACACCACGATGGGCCACGGCATCGACTTCCACGCCGGTGCGCTCTCGCCCGACGTGCCCATGCGCACGCTCGACCCGGGGGAGCGGCTCGTGTACCGGTTCCGGGCCGAGCGGGCCGGGGCGTGGCTGTACCACTGCAGCACCGCGCCGATGCTCCAGCACATGGGCAACGGCATGTACGGCGCCGTGATCGTCGATCCGCCGGGGCTGGACGCCGTCGACCGGGAGTACGTGCTGGTCTCCTCCGAGCTGTACCTGGGGACGCCGGGGAGCGCGGCGCAGGTCGCGAAGATGCGCGCGGACACGCCGGACGCCTGGGTGTTCAACGGGGTCGCCGCGCAGTACGCGAAGGCGCCGTTGCGGGTGCGGGCGGGGGAGCGGGTGCGGTTCTGGGTGGTGGCCGCGGGGCCGAGCGACGGGGTCGCCTTCCATGTGGTGGGGGCGGTGTTCGACACCGTGTACAAGGAGGGGGCGTACGCGTTGCGGGCGCGGGGCGGTGGCGGTTCCGGTGGGTCTCAGGTGCTTGATCTGGCCGCCGCTCAGGGCGGGTTCGTGGAGACGGAGTTCGCGGCGGCCGGGCACTACTCCTTCGTCGATCACGACATGCGGCATGCGGAGGCGGGGGCGCACGGTGTGGTGGAGGTGCGGTGATGGGCGGGGGCGCGATCGGGCTGTGGCAGGTGGTCCGTTTTCTGCACGTGGCCGGGGCCGTGCTGTGGGTGGGCGGGCAGCTGGCGCTGTCGTTGGTGGTGCTGCCGCTGGCCCGGCGGGTGCTGGGGGAGGAGGAGCGGGGGCGCTTCGCGGCACGGGTGGGACGGCGGTTCGGGATGCTGACGGGGGCGGTGTTCCTGCCGGTGCAGCTGGGGTCGGGGTGGGCGATGGCCTGGCACAAGGGGGTGACGTGGGCGTCGCTCGGGGAGCCGGGGTACGGGCGGGTGCTTGCGGCGAAGCTCGGGTTGTTCGGGGTGGTGATGCTGACGGCGGTGGTGCATGGGTGGGCGCATGCGAAGGGGCGCCCGGAGTTGGCGCGGGCACTGGCTGTGGGGTCGCTGGTGGGGTCACTGGGGGTGGTCCTGCTGGCGACGGCCCTGCCGGCGACGTGACAGCGCGTTGCCTCGCCCCCGGCCGCCCTTGCCCTTCCCGTCCCCAGGGGCTGTGCCCCTTCGACCCCGGCGGGGGCTGCGCCCCCTGCACCCCCCGCACGGGACTTCGTCCCGTTGTGCGCAGTTCCCCGCGCCCCCGAGAGAGGAGCCGTCATGCGGATGCCCGAGGTTGACGCGGCCTTGGTGGAGCGGTTGTTGTACTCCGCCGTCGCCGCGCCGTCGATTCACAACACGCAGCCGTGGCGCTTCGGCATGGATGCCGGTACCCGGACGATCCAGGTCAGGGTGGACCGTGCGCGCACCCTGCCGCACGCCGACCCCCGGCTGCGTGCGCAGCACCTCTCCGTCGGCGCCGCCGTCTTCAACCTTCGCGTCGCCGCCGCGCACTTCGGCTGGGAACCCCTCGTCCACCTGCTGCCCGACCCGGCCGACCCCGATCTGCTCGCCACCGTCCGGCTCGGCGCCGCCGCGCCGGGCGCGCGGCCTGCGTACCGGCAGCTGTACGACGCCGTCGCCCGCCGGCACACCAGCCGGCTGCCGTTCACCGGCCGGCCCGTGCCGGAACACATCGTCGCGGAGATGACCGCCGCGGCCCGCGCCGAGGGCGCGCACCTGGACATGCCCGACTTCGCCGGCACCCGGCGGCTGCTCGGTCTGACCGCTGTCGCCGAGGACCGCAACGCCGCCGACCCCGCCCGTACCGCCGAGGCCCGGGCCTGGGTCAGCGCCCCGGGCGCGGGCGCCCCGTACGGCATCCCGCTCACCTCCCTCGGCCCCCGGGACGCCTACGGCCGGATGCCCATGCGGGACTTCACCGGCCCGCTGTCCACCCTGCGGCCGCCCGCCCTTCGCTTCGAACGGCACGCCCAGGTCGCCCTGTTGTGGACCCCGCACGACCGGCGGGAGGACTGGCTGCGTGCCGGGCAGGCCCTGGAACGCGCGCTGCTGGTGGCCACCCGGCACGGGGTGCGCACCTCGATGCTGCACCAGGCCATGGAGTGGCCCGACCTGCGGGCGGCGACGACCGGCGCCCGGCAGCGCTGCGCCCCGCATCTGCTGATCCGCTTCGGCTACGGCCCGGACGGCGGCCGCACCCC
Source organism: Streptomyces sp. NBC_00670 (assembly GCF_036226765.1). Taxonomy (NCBI): domain Bacteria; kingdom Bacillati; phylum Actinomycetota; class Actinomycetes; order Kitasatosporales; family Streptomycetaceae; genus Streptomyces; species Streptomyces sp. NBC_00670. Next base: position 992,347 of record NZ_CP109017.1, on the reverse strand, counting down.
CCGCGCCACCGCCCGCCCGGATGGGGAGCACGACGACACCCCGGTCCCGTAGGAACGGGAGCGGGGTGTGGAGGGGCGGGCCGGTCGCGGCGTTCGCGGACGGCCTCCGCGCCGCTCAGTCCGTGCCGCGCACATCCGTCAGCTCACGCCCGGTGACCATCGCGGACTCGATGCGGATGAAGACGTCCTCCCGGATCGGCATCCAGGACCGCGGCCCGCTGCGCAGCAGCCGCTCGTGTTCCGCCGGGTCGGTCACCACCGCGGCCGGCCCGGTGACGACGACGCTCCAGCCGGAGCGGTTCGCCGCGTCGAACTCGTCCGCCTCGAAGGCCACCACGACGCCGTCGACCGCCCGGACCAGGTCCGACCCCGCCGAGGTGCGCAGCAGCACCGAGGAGTCCGCGTCCAGGACGAAGTTCACCGGGAGCACCGCGGGGAGCGCGTGCCGGGTGTACACGACCCGGCCGACCGGCACCCTGGCGAGCAGCCGCAGGCACTCCTGGCGGTCCATCGCGCGGAAGACGTCGTATCGCAACATCCCTCCATGTTCGCCGCCCCTCGCCACGTGCGTTAGGGCCGGTCGGCCCCCATTCGTCCGCCGGGGGCGCCGGACCGCGGGACGGGCCACCCGGTCCCGTCGAGGGGGACGGTCCGCCCGTCGGGAGGGGCCCTTCGGCCCACCCCGGGCGGGCGGACCGTCGCCGACAGTGGGACCGGGTCACCGGGCTGCCGCACCGGCGGCCCTGCGGCCCGGGCGCCCTCCGGTGCCGTACACCCGCGTGAGCGAAGGGACGGACGGCATGCCTCAGCCGTCGAGGACGCAGAACGACAGCCCGGAGCAGGACACCTCCCCGGAGCAGGACACCTCCCCGGCGCCGGACGCCGCGCTCGTGCCCGGGCGGGCATGGCTGATGCTGGCGCTGGCCACCGCCGGCTTCGCCGTGAACTTCTGGGCCTGGGCGCTGCTCAGCCCCCTCGGCCCGCGCCTCAAGGACAGCCTGGAGCTGTCCTCCTTCCAGCAGTCGCTGCTGGTGGCCGTGCCGGTCGTGGTCGGCTCGCTGGGCCGCGTCCCGGTCGGCGCGCTCACCGACCGCTTCGGCGGCCGGGTGATGTTCCCGCTGGTCTCGGCGGTGACCATCGTGCCGGTGCTCTATCTCGGCCTGGCCGGTCACTCCTCGCTCGCCGCCCTGCTGACCGGCGGGTTCTTCCTCGGCATCGGCGGCACCGCGTTCGCCGTCGGCGTGCCCTTCGTCAACGCCTGGTTCCCGCCCGAGCGGCGCGGTCTGGCCATCGGCGTCTTCGGCATGGGCATGGGCGGCACCGCGATCAGCGCGCTCACCACGGTCAAGCTGGTCGACGCGCACGGCATGGCCGACCCCTTCCTGCTCACCGCCGCCGTCCTCGCCGTGTACGCCGTACTGGCCGCGCTGCTGCTGCGGGACGCGCCCGGACGGACCGTCCCGACCCAGCCGCTGGGCCGCCGGCTCGCCGCCGCCTGCGCACTGCCCCTGACCTGGCAGGCCTCGGCCCTGTACGCGGTGGCTTTCGGCGGCTACGTCGCCTTCTCGGTCTATCTGCCCACCTATCTGAAGACCGGCTACGGGCTCACCCAGGCCGACGCGGCCAACCGGATGGCCGGCTTCGTGCTGCTGGCGGTGGCGATGCGTCCGGTGGGCGGCTGGCTGTCGGACCGGCTCGGCCCGGTGCGGGTGCTGACCGTGTCGCTCGGCGTGGTGCTCGCCGGCGCGCTCGTCCAGTCCCTCACCCCCGCGCTGGCCCCCACCGGCACGCTCGCCTTCCTCGCCCTGGCCGCCGCGCTCGGCGCGGGCAGCGGCGCGGTCTTCGCGCTGGTCGCCCTGCTGGCCCCGGCCGAGCAGGTCGGCTCGGTCACCGGGATCGTCGGCGCCGCGGGCGGACTGGGCGGCTTCCTGCCGCCGCTGGTGATGGGCTCGCTGTACGGCGCCTACGGGTCGTACGCGCTCGGCCTGCTCCTGCTGGGTCTGGTCGCCGCGGCGGCGCTCGTCTTCACCGGCACCGGGGTGCGCACCGCCGTCACCCGCCGTGCCGCCCGGGTTCCGCAACCCCGGCCCCAGCCGCGCTGAGCGGCCCACGGCAAACGAGAAGACCCACACGCGACACATCCGAACCACCCGACGCACGCATCGGACGAGGAGGGCACGAGCCATGTGCGAGTACTGCGGCTGCCAGGCGGTGGAGTCGATCGGCCGGCTCACCCGCGAGCACGACACGGTGGTGGACATGATCGGCCTGGTGCGGGACGCCCACCGCGACGGCGACCTCACCCGCACGGCCGAACTGGCCCGCGACATCGCCGCCGTGCTCGCTCCGCACACCCAGGTGGAGGAACACGGACTGTTCCCCGCCCTGGCCGGCGACTTCCCCGAGAAGATCGCCACTCTGGAGGAGGAACACCGCGCGATCGAGGCGGTGCTGGCCGAGGCCGCGTCCGGCGTCCCGGCGGACCCCGCCTGGCCGGACCGTCTCCTCGACGCCCTGGCCGTGCTGCGCGCGCACATCCTCAAGGAACAGGACGGCGTCTTCCCCGCCGCCCTCGCCTTCCTGAGCACCGAACAGTGGGAGGCCGTCGAAGCGGTACGCGCCCGGGTGGGCGGACAGGTGCCCGAATCGTCGCCCTGACCGGCCCGGCGGTCCGTCCGTGCCGTCCGGTGCCCCCGCGCCGGGCGGCACGGAGGTGCGTCCGATGGAATTCTGACTTCGCATGTGTCGACCGCCCGATACGCGGTAAGCCAGGGGGTGGCGCGACAGGAGATCAGCACAGGGACGAGCAGGACGAGCGAGCGACCACGGGAGAACCCGGGAGGGAGCGGCGCGGTGGCCACGGAGACCGATCCGGCGTCGGAGAGCGGCGGCAAGAGCGGCAGCGGAAGCGGAACGGCACGACCCGGACTGGACGGCGAACTGACGGACGCGCTGGTGCGCTCCCGCCGCTACTTCACCCGGGCGGAGATCTCCCCGGACCTGCGCACCCTGCGCAGGAAGGGCGGCCGGCGGGCGGACGACTTCTACCGGGAGCGCTGGTCGCACGACAAGGTGGTGCGCTCCACGCACGGCGTGAACTGCACCGGCTCCTGCTCGTGGAAGGTGTACGTCAAGGACGGCATCATCACCTGGGAGGCCCAGCAGACCGACTACCCCTCGGTCGGCCCCGACCGCCCCGAGTACGAGCCGCGCGGCTGCCCGCGCGGCGCCGCCTTCTCCTGGTACACCTACTCGCCCACCCGGGTCCGCTACCCGTACGTCCGGGGCGTGCTGCTGCGGATGTACCGGGAGGCGAAGGCCCGGCTCGGCGACCCGGTGGCGGCCTGGGCGGAGATCACCGGCGACCCCGAGAAGGCACGCACGTACAAGAGCGCGCGCGGCAAGGGCGGCCTGGTGCGGGCGAGCTGGGACGAGGCGGTGGAGATGGTGGCCGCCGCGCATGTGCACACCATCAAGGAGTACGGGCCCGACCGGCTGGCCGGCTTCTCGCCGATCCCCGCGATGTCGATGGTGTCGCACGCGGCGGGCGCCCGCTTCTACTCGCTGCTCGGCGGAGTGATGCTCTCCTTCTACGACTGGTACGCCGACCTGCCGGTGGCCTCGCCGCAGGTCTTCGGCGACCAGACGGACGTGCCCGAGTCGGGGGACTGGTGGGATGCCGGATACCTGATCATGTGGGGCTCCAATCTGCCGGTGACCCGCACCCCCGACGCGCACTGGATGGCCGAGGCCCGCTACCGGGGCCAGAAGGTCGTCGCGGTCTCCCCGGACTACGCCGACAACGTGAAGTTCGCCGACGAGTGGCTGCCCGCCCAGCCCGGCACCGACGGGGCGCTCGCCATGGCCATGGGGCATGTGGTGCTCAAGGAGTTCTTCGTCGACCGCCGCACCCCGTACTTCGAGCATTACGTCAAACGCTTCACCGACCTGCCCTTCCTCGTCGCCCTCGACGAGGCGGCGGACGAGCCCGGCACGTACGCACCGGGGAAGTTCCTCACCGCCGCCGACCTCGGCGGCACCCACGCCGAGGCCGAACACCCCGAGTTCCGCACGGTGTTGCTGGATGCCGACGGCACCCCGGTGGTCCCGGGCGGCACCCTCGGCGACCGGTTCGGCGAGGGCGGCGCCGGGAAGTGGAACCTCGACCTGGGCGACACCGACCCGCTGCTGTCGGCCGACGGCGGCGGCGAGACGCCGGTCACCGTCCTGCTGCCCCGCTTCGACGCCCCCGACGGCAGCGCGGGCCTGCTGCGGCGAGGGGTCCCGGTGCGGCGGATCGCGGGGCGTGCGGTGACCACGGTGTACGACCTGCTGCTCGCCCAGTACGGGGTGGGCCGCCCGGGACTGCCCGGCCGCTGGCCCACGTCCTACGCGGACGCCGAGGAGCCGTACACCCCCGCCTGGCAGTCCGTGATCACCGGCGTGGACGCGGCGCGGGCGGCGCGGATCGCCCGGGAGTTCGCCGCCAACGCCGAGGAGTCCCGCGGCCGTTCGATGATCGTGATGGGCGCCGGGACCAACCACTGGTTCCACTCCGACACCATCTACCGCGCCTTCCTCACCCTGACCACCCTCACCGGCTGCCAGGGCGTCAACGGCGGCGGCTGGGCCCACTACGTCGGCCAGGAGAAGGTGCGCCCGCTCACCGGCTACTCCGCCCTCGCCACCGCCTCCGACTGGAACCGCCCGGCCCGGCAGATGATCCAGACGGCCTACTGGTACCTGCACGGCGACCAGTTCCGCTACGACCCGTCCTCCGCCGACGCGCTCTCCGCGGCCGGACCCACGGGTCCGGGCGGCCCGTTCGCCGGGCGGAGCACCGCCGACGTCATCGCCGCCTCCGCCCGGATGGGCTGGATGCCCTCCTACCCCACCTTCGACCGCAACCCGCTCGACCTCGCCGACGAGGCGGAGGCCGCCGGCCGCCCCGCCGCCGAGCACGTCGTGGACGAACTCGCCGCCGGACGGCTGGGGTTCGCGGGCGAGGACCCGGACGCCCCCGAGAACTTCCCCCGCGTCCTGACCGTCTGGCGGGCCAATCTGCTCGGCTCCTCCGCCAAGGGCAACGAGTACTTCCTCAAGCACCTCCTCGGCACCGACCACTCCGTCCGCGCCGCCGAGGCACCGCCCGAGGCCCGGCCCCGGGACGTGGTGTGGCGCGAGGAGGCCCCCACGGGCAAGCTCGATCTGCTGCTCACCCTGGACTTCCGGATGACCAGCACCACCGTCTTCTCCGACGTGGTGCTCCCCGCCGCCACCTGGTACGAGAAGCACGACCTCTCCAGCACCGACATGCACCCCTACGTGCACGCCTTCAACCCGGCCATCGCCCCGCCCTGGCAGACCCGCACCGACTGGGACGCCTTCGTCACCCTCGCCCACGCCTTCAGCCGGCTGGCCGCCACCCACCTCGGCGTGCGCAAGGACGTCGTCGCCGCCCCGCTGCTGCACGACACCCCCGACGAACTGGCCACCCCGCACGGCAGGGTGCGGGACTGGAAGGCCGGCGAGTGCGCCCCCGAGCCCGGCCGCACCATGCCGAAACTGCTCACCGTCGAACGCGACTACGCCGCCGTCGGCGAGAAGATGACCGCCCTCGGCCCGCTGCTCGACACCCTCGGCGCCACCACCAAGGGCGTGACGTTCAAGCTGGACAGCGAACTGGAGTACCTGCGGCACAAGAACGGCACCGTGCGCGGGGGAGCGGCGAACGGCCGGCCCTCGCTCGCCCGCGACGTGCACGCCTGTGAAAGCATCCTCGCCCTGTCCGGCACCACCAACGGCCACCTCGCCACCCAGGGTTTCCACACCCTGGAGGCACGCACCGGCACCCGGCTCGCCGATCTGGCCGCCGAGCACGAGGGCAAGCGGATCACCTTCGCCGACACCCAGGCGGCCCCCGTCCCGGTCATCACCAGCCCCGAGTGGTCCGGTTCGGAGACCGGCGGACGCCGCTACTCCCCGTTCACCGTCAACGTGGAGCGCGGCAAGCCCTGGCACACCCTCACCGGCCGCCAGCACTTCTACCTCGACCACGACTGGATGGCCGCCCTCGGCGAACAACTCCCCGTCTACCGGCCCCCGTTGAACATGCACGCCCTGTTCGGCGAACCACGGCTGGGAGAGACCGGCGAACTCGGCGTGACCGTGCGCTACCTCACCCCGCACAACAAGTGGTCCATCCACTCCGAGTACCAGGACAACCTGTTCATGCTGTCGCTCTCCCGGGGCGGCCCCACCATCTGGATGAGCGTCCAGGACGCGGCCAAGGTCGGCGTGCGCGACAACGACTGGATCGAGGCGGTCAACCGCAACGGCGTCGTCGCCGCCCGCGCGATCGTCTCGCACCGGATGCCCGAGGGCACGGTGTACATGTACCACGCACAGGACCGGCTGATCGACGTGCCCCGCACCGAGACCACCGGCCGCCGCGGCGGCATCCACAACTCCCTCACCCGGCTGCTGGTCAAGCCCAGCCACCTCATCGGCGGCTACGCCCAGCTCACCTACGCCTTCAACTACCTCGGCCCGACCGGCAACCAGCGCGACGAGGTCACCGTCGTCCGCCGCCGCGCCAACCAGGAGGTGACGTACTGATGCCCCGCGCCGAAGCCCCCATCGGGCGCGTGATGGCCCAGATGGCGATGGTGATGAACCTCGACAAGTGCATCGGCTGCCACACCTGCTCGGTCACCTGCAAACAGGCGTGGACCAACCGCACCGGCGTCGAGTACGTGTGGTTCAACAACGTCGAGACCCGCCCCGGCCAGGGCTACCCGCGCCGCTACGAGGACCAGGAACGGTGGCGCGGCGGCTGGGAACTGAACAAGCGCGGCCGGCTCCAACTGAAGGCCGGCGGCCGGTTCAAGAAGCTGATCACCATCTTCTCCAACCCCGTCCTGCCCACCCTGGACGACTACTACCAGCCCTGGACCTACGACTACGAGACGCTCACCAACGCCCCGCTCCAGGAACACACCCCCGTCGCCCGCCCCAAGTCGCTGATCACCGGCAAGGACATGAGCATCAAGTGGTCCGCCAACTGGGACGACGACCTGGGCGGTTCGGCACAGCACGGCGAGCAGGACGTCGTCCTCGGCGAGATCTCCGAGAAGATCAAACTGGAGTTCGAAGAGACGTTCATGTTCTATCTGCCGCGCATCTGCGAGCACTGCCTCAACCCCTCCTGCGCGGCCTCCTGCCCCTCCGGCGCGATCTACAAGCGCGAGGAGGACGGCATCGTCCTCGTCGACCAGGACAGGTGCCGGGGCTGGCGGATGTGCGTCACCGGATGCCCGTACAAGAAGGTCTACTTCAACCACCGCACCGGCAAGGCCGAGAAGTGCACCTTCTGCTTCCCCCGCGTCGAGGTCGGCCTGCCCACCGTCTGCTCCGAGACCTGCGTCGGCCGGCTGCGCTACATCGGCCTCGTCCTCTACGACGCCGACCGCGTCCTGGAAGCCGCCACCACCCCCGAGGACACCGACCTCTACGAGGCCCAGCGCTCCGTCCTCCTCGACCCGGACGACCCCGCCGTGATCGCCGCCGCCGAACGGGACGGCATCCCGCGCGACTGGATCGAAGCCGCCCGGCGCTCCCCGGTGCACGCCCTGATCAACACCTACAAGGTGGCGCTGCCGCTGCACCCGGAGTACCGCACCCTGCCGATGGTCTGGTACGTGCCCCCGCTCTCCCCGGTCGTCGACGCCGTGCGCGAGACCGGACAGGACGCCGAGGACCACCGCAACCTCTTCGCCGCCGTCGACGCCCTGCGCATCCCCGTCGACTACCTCGCCCAGCTGTTCACCGCCGGGGACCCCGCCCCGGTCGACGCCGTACTGCGCCGGCTGGCCGCCATGCGCGCCTACATGCGCGACATCAACCTCGGCCGCGAACCCGACCCCGCCATCCCCGAACGCGTCGGCATGGGCGAGGAGCAGATGTACGACATGTACCGGCTGCTCGCGCTCGCCAAGTACGACGAGCGGTACGTCATCCCGCCCGCCCACGCCGAACAGGCGCACTCCCTGGAGGAGCTGGCCACCGAGTGCAGCCTCGACTACGAGGGCGGCCCCGGCATGGGAGGCTCCGGACCCTTCGGCGAGACCTCCGGGGGCGCGGCACCCATCGCCGTGGAGAACTACCGCGCCCTGCGCGACCGCCAGCTCTCCGACACCCCGGCCGCGCCCGCCGGCAAGGGCACTCGCGTCAACCTCCTCAACTGGGACGGCAAGGGCTCACCGCCCGGCCTGTTCCCGCCGGCGGAACCGGGTGACGACACGAACGGCGCCCCGGGCGGCGACAGCGACGGGGAGGTCGAGCCGAAGCCATGAGGACCACGAAGCGAAAGCTGCGCCCCGCCGCCCGCACCGAGCCCTGGCACCCCTACGCCTGGCAGGTGCAGTCGCTGCTGCTCGGCTACCCCGACGCGGACTTCGCCGGGCACCTCGACCTCGCCCGCCGCGCCGCCCCCGCCCTGCCCGGCCCCGTCCGCGACCCCCTGCTCGCCTTCACCGCGCACGCCGGGCGCACCCCCGCCGAGGACCTGGCCGTCGCCTACGTCGCCACCTTCGACCACCGCAAACGCTGCTGCCCGTACCTCACCTACTACGCCCACGGCGACACCCGCAAGCGCGGCATCGCCCTGCTGCGGCTCAAGCAGGCCTACGCCGCCGCCGGACTGCGCCCCGTCGAGGACGAACTCCCCGACCACCTCGCCGTCGTCCTGGAGTTCGCCGGCGTCGACCCGCCCGCCGGACACCGGCTGCTCACCGCACACCGCGCCGGACTCGAACTCCTCCGCCTCGCCCTGCGCGCCGAGGACTCGCCCTGGGCCCACCTGCTCCAGTCCGTCTCCGCCACGCTGCCCCCGCTGGGGGGCGACGAGGAGGAGGCCGTCGCCCGGCTCGCCGCCGAGGGGCCGCCCGGGGAAGAGGTCGGGCTCGCCCCGTACACGCCCCCGCAGTTCATGCCCGACCCCGCAGGAGGCCCGCGATGACCGCACCCCCGCACGCCCTCGCCCCGGCCCACCTGACCACCGCCGCCGAGGCCGGGCCGGGCGGCGTCTTCCTGTGGGTGATCCTGCCCTACCTCAGCCTGGCCTTCTTCGTCCTGGGCCACGTCTGGCGCTACCGCTACGACAAGTTCGGCTGGACCACCCGCTCCTCCCAGCTCTACGAGAGCAGACTGCTGCGCATCGGCAGCCCCCTGTTCCACTTCGGCATCCTCGTCGTCCTGCTCGGCCACATCGGCGGACTGCTCATCCCCGAGAGCTGGACCGACGCGGCCGGCATCAGCGAGCACACCTACCACGTGGCCGCCGTCGTCCTCGGCACGATCGCCGGGGTGTGCACCCTGGGCGGGCTCGCCCTGCTGCTGTACCGGCGGCGCACGGTCGGCCCGGTGTTCTCCGCCACCACCCGCAACGACAAGGCGATGTACGTCTCGCTCACGCTGACCATCGCGCTCGGCCTGTCCGCGACCGTCGTCGCCAACATCGTCGGCAGCGGCTACAACTACCGGAACACCATCTCCCCGTGGTTCCGTGCGCTCTCCTACGGCGAGCCGGACCCGGATCTGATGACCGGCGTGCCCCTGCTGTTCCAACTGCACGCGCTCAGCGCCCTGTTCCTCTTCGCCTTCTGGCCCTTCACCCGCCTCGTCCACATGCTCACCGCCCCCCTCGGCTACCTGACCCGTCCCTACATCGTCTACCGCAGCCGCGACGACCGCCTCGGCAACCGGCCCCCACGCCGCGGCTGGGAACGCGTCGGCTGAACGGGCCCAGGGGGGTGGTGGCGGTGTGAGGGTGCGCGAGCACTCACCGTGCCCCGTCAGGGGCGCGGGGAACTGCGCGAGAAGCCCCACCGGCGGCCAGCCGACAACGAACCCAACGGGGTCCAAGGGGCGGAGCCCCTTGAAGGGACGGGAAGGGTAGGGGCGGCGGGGGCGAAAAAACTCACCCGATCTCCACCACACGGGCCCACGCCGGCGGCAGCTCCGGCACGTACTCGGGGTCGTCCTCGTCGTAGCCGTACGCGCCCCGAGGAAAGAGACCGACCACCGTTCGACAGGGCGGACGCGTGCTCGGCCACGGCGTCTGACCGTCCGTGAGCGCCACCACCACATCCGGCCGCGGCCACCCCCGCAACGCCCTGGCGAAACCCGCCCGCAGATCCGTCCCCCCACCACCCACCAGCGCGATACCCTCCGCCCGGCACAGCGACCGCACGCCCTGCGCCGCCGCATCGCACGACACCACGCTCACCAGATCCCGGCGCCCACCCACGGCCCGCGCGATCGCCGCCACCTCGAGCAGCGCACTGCCCAGCTCGGCGTCACTGACCGACCCCGAGGTGTCGACCACCACCGCCACATGCGGCGGTCTGCGCCGCAGACTCGGCAGCACGGCACCCGGCACCGAGGCCGACCGCCGCGAGGGCCGGCCGTAGCTGTAGTCCTCACCGGCACCGGGCGCGGAGACCGCCGCACGCACTGCCGCACCCAGCAACTCCCGCCACGGCTGCGGCGGATGGAACGCCTCCTCCGCCCACCGCCGCCACCCCCCGGGGACGTCCCCGTGCCGGCCGGTGATGCCCCGCGCCACCCGGAACCGCACCGCGTCCCGCTCCTGGGCGCTGAGTCCGTGCGCGCCGTCCGGCCCGAGGTCCCACTCCCGGTCCAGCCCGTCGGCGCCGCTGCCGCAGTCCAGCCAGGCCCAGTCCTGGGTCCGCGGGCCCAGTTGGAACCAGTGCAGGTACTCCTCCATCAGCTTGCCCTCGGGCAGATCGAGGGTCGCGGGCAGCACGGCACCGGCGGGCCGGAGCAGCCCCTCGCCGAACACGTCGTCGTTGATCTCGCAGTCCGCCGCGATGTTCATGCGCAGCCGTTCCGCCGGACCGGTCAGCCCGCGCTCGCGGGCGACGCGGTCGCTGCGCCCGTGGTGGTCGCGCAGCAGGTGCGTCACCTCGTGCACCCACACCCCGGCCAGCTCCTCCACCGGCATGGCGTCCACGAACGCGGGGGAGACGTAGACGCGCCAGTGCCGGTCGACGGCCATCGTCGGCACCCGGCGGGACTCGACGGGGTGCAGCGCGAACAGCGCCGCCGCGAGATAGGGCCGGACCCGGGCGGCGTGCAGCCGGGCGGCGAACAACTTGTCGAGGTCAAGGGCGCTGTCGGCGCCGTCCGGCACCCAGGACGCGTCCGTCGGCCCGCTCATCGGACGGCCTTCGCGGTCGTGGAAATCTTCGCCGCGGTCCGGGCCGCCGCCCGGTCCGCGCGCCGGGCGAGGGCCACCGTCCCGGTGAGCCGTTCGATCGAGGCGGGCACGTCCCAGTCCTCACGGCGCAGCGAGGCGAGCGTCGTCGCCGGGACCACCACCACGTCCGGCGCACCGGTCTCCGCCGCCCGCACCAGCACCGCCCAGGCCGCGTCCCAGCGGGCCCGCTCCGGGCGGGCCCGGACCGCCGCCACCACCGCGTCCAGCGCGGCCTGCCGCAGATCGCCCCGCTCGGGCAGGCCGGCGACGGCCGGGTCGGCGAGCAGGATCTCGGGGTCGGGCAGGTCCATCCGGTCCAGCCAGGCCAGGAGTTCCAGTCCGGGACCGTCACCCACGGTGCCGCGCACCAGCAGCGCCAGCACCTCGCGGGAGGAACCGGCCGCGGTGGCGAAGGCGAGCAGGGACAGCGTCATCTCCCAGCTGCGGGGCGAGGGCCAGGCGCCGCCCCGGCGACTCTCGCCGGAGGGCAGCCGGTGCACCAGCGTGGGGCGGGCGTCGAGGAACCCGCACACCGCACGGCGTGCGAAGGCCACGGCCTCGGGCAGCGCCGCCGGGTCGAGCCGGGGCAGGGTCGCCCGGGGCCAGGTGCCGCCGAGCCCCCGGACCACCACCTCGTGGTCGTGGACCCACTGCAGATGCACGAACCGGTTGGCCAGCGGCGGGCTCAGCTCCCAGCCGTCGGCCGCCGAGGAGCGCGGATTGGCGGCGGCCACGATCCGCACCCCCGGCGGCAGCCGCAGCGCGCCGACCCGCCGCTCCAGCACCAGCCGGAGCAGCGCGGCCTGGACGGCGGGCGGCGCGGTGGACAGCTCGTCCAGGAACAGCAGCCCCTGCCCGGCCCGCACCAGGCGCACCGCCCAGTCCGGCGGGGCCATCGGCACGCCCTGCGCCGCGGGGTCGTCGCCGACGACGGGCAGCCCGGAGAAGTCGGACGGCTCGTGCACGCTGGCGATGACCGTGGTGAGCGGCAGATCGAGGGCGGCGGCGAGCTGGGTCAGGGCGGCCGTCTTGCCGATCCCGGGTTCGCCCCACAGCAGCACGGGCAGATCGGCCGCGACGGCCAGGGTCAGGGCCTCCAACTGGACGTCGGGGCGCGGCTCGGTGGTGGTGTCGCGCAGCAGGGTCAACAGGCCGGCGGCGACGTCGAGTCGGGACGCGGGGGCAAGCGTGGTCATGTGGCATCACCTGGGGGTTCGTGGCGGATGGAGGCAGGGTGGGGCACGGCTCGTGGCCGGCCCGGGCTCAGTAGAAGGTCTTCGTGGGAAGCGCGTCCGTACGTGGGCGCCGACGCTTGCGGTGCCCGGAGCCGGCGACCGCACGGAAGCGTCCGGGGCCGGGGTCCGCCAGGCCCGCCCGGTACATCCCGTGCGCGACCCGGCGCCGTGCGGCGCCATCCAGCGCGTCCCGCAACGGCCCGTCGCGCAGCACCGCCTCGCGCCCCAGCAGGCCCTCGACGACGGCGAGCGCGCCGGTGACGTCACCGTGGTGCAGACGTTCGCGGACGTCGGGGAGGCAGTCCGGGCTGCGGTGGAACGCGTCGACGATCCGCAGACAGGGCAGCGGTTCGCCGGTCAGGGCGGCCAGCAGCTCCTCCCGGCGGATCTCCTCAGGGGTGTGGTCCAGCGGTGCCAGGACCCCGTCGACCAGGCCGATCCGGTGCCGGGCGCCCCGGCACGGCACGACGTGGGTCCCGCTCGCGGGCGCCCGCCGCTCGTGCGCGGAGTCCGGAGCACGGCCTGGTACGAGGGCCGCGGCGACCAGCGGATGCAGCCGGTCGGCGGTGAGCTCACCGGCCCGCAGCAGCTCCAGATCGGGCGGCACCCAGGTCGCCGCGTCGGGCAGCACGGGCATGCCGGAGAAGCCACCGCCGTCCGCCGGGGCCGTCACCGCCGCGATGCGCGGGGCGGCCGAGCCGTCCGTGACGACGTCCAGGAGCAGCCGCTGCCCGCCCCCGAGCCGTACGAGGACGGCACCGGAGTCGCGGCCCTCGGCGGCGAGCAGGAGCCCCGCCTCGGCCGCCCACCGGCCGACGGCACAGCGGTGGCCGTCCGGCACCGCTCGCAGCGGCTCGGGCACCTCCTCGTCCGGCGGCCGGTCGGCCCCGGACCGCACCCGCAGCTCCCCGGCCCTGCGGGCGTCCCACAGATGACGGTGCAGGTCCAGCCGGAAGCGCCGGCTGGGCCGGGGATGCGGATGGTGCCGGGCGTCGGCCGTGGCGGGGGTGCCGTCCCACAGTGCCAGGCCGATCCGCTGGCCGCCGTCCGCCCACGCGGGCGGGGTCCGCACCACGAGGTGCGGTGGGGCCGGGCCGTCGGTCCCCGGGGTGTCGTAGTGGGCCAGTGCGAGGGTGAGCCCCGGGCGCAGCAGTCCGTCGGGGGCGATCCTCGGCAGGTGCCAGCGCAGCAGGTCGGGGGCGAGGTGGCGCAGATCGTCCCGGACGCGGGCCGCGAGGTCACGGCCGTGGGCGCGGGCCACGGCACGCAGGTCGAGATCGACGTCGACGCCCGCGGCGGCACACGCTCCGGCCCAGTCACCGGCACGGCGGCGCGCGGTCGCGGTCTCGATCATGGAGGGCGGCACGGCGTACTCGCGTACGCGCCGCCAGAGGGAGAGGCGGACATTCCCGGTCGCGGGGTGAGTGGCCATCAGCACTCACCTTGCGCGGACGGGACCCCCCATCTGTGAACGGAGTAAGTGGTCATCGCCGGGAGCGTAACGCCACCGGACGCGGAGTGTCATCGGGATTTTCCCGCCGCGCACCGCGCGGGGAACAGCCGTGCGGGCCGGCCGGTGACACACACCGGCCGGCCCGCACGCCGGGATCAGGCCAGGTCGAACCGGTCGAGGTTCATGACCTTGTCCCAGGCCGCGACGAAGTCGCGCACGAACTTCTCCTTCGCGTCGTCGCTCGCGTAGACCTCGGCGAGCGCGCGCAGCTCGGAGTTGGACCCGAAGACCAGGTCGGCACGGCTGCCGGCCCACTTGATCTCGCCGGTGGCCGCGTCGCGGCCCTCGAACGTGGTCTGGTCCGCGGAGGTCGACTTCCACGCCGTGCCCATGTCCAGCAGGTTGACGAAGAAGTCGTTGGTCAGCGCGCCGGGCGTGGTGGTGAGCACGCCGAGCTGCGACTGCTGGTGGTTGGCGCCCAGGACACGCAGACCACCGACGAGGACGGTCATCTCCGGGGCGCTCAGGGTCAGCAGGTTGGCCCGGTCGACGAGGAGGAACTCGGCGGGGAGCCGGTTGCCCTTGCCGTGGTAGTTGCGGAAGCCGTCGGCGGTCGGCTCGAGCGCCGCGAACGACTCCGCGTCCGTCTGCTCCTGCGTGGCGTCCACCCGGCCCGGCGTGAACGGCACCTCGATCTCGAAGCCGGCCTCCTTGGCCGCCCGCTCGACGGCCGCCGCGCCGCCCAGCACGATCAGGTCGGCCAGCGAGACCTGCTTGCCGCCGGTCTGCGCCGAGTTGAAGGACTCCTGGACGCCCTCCAGGACACGCAGGACCGTCGCCAGGCGCTCGGGGTCGTTGACCTCCCAGCCGCGCTGCGGCTCCAGACGGATGCGCGCGCCGTCGGCGCCGCCGCGCTTGTCGGTGCCGCGGAAGGTGGACGCCGAGGCCCACGCGGTGGACACCAGCTGGGCCACCGACAGCTCCGAGGCGAGGATGCGCTCCTTGAGGGCGGCCACGTCGGCGGCGTCGATCAGCTCGTGGGTCCGCTCCGGCAGCGGGTCCTGCCAGATCAGCGTCTCCTCGGGGACCTCCGGGCCGAGGTAGAGCGACTTGGGGCCCATGTCACGGTGGGTCAGCTTGAACCAGGCGCGCGCGAAGGCGTCCGCG
Source organism: Streptomyces sp. NBC_00670 (assembly GCF_036226765.1). NCBI lineage: Bacteria > Bacillati > Actinomycetota > Actinomycetes > Kitasatosporales > Streptomycetaceae > Streptomyces > Streptomyces sp. NBC_00670. Next base: position 977,211 of record NZ_CP109017.1, on the reverse strand, counting down.
AACTCGTCCGGGTTGTCCTTGAACCGGCGCGAGATCGGGCCGTAGACCGGGTCGAACCGCAGCGCGAGGTCGGTCGTCAGCATCGTCGGCTGGTGGCTCTTGGCCGGGTCGTGCGCGTCGGGGACGGTGCCGGCCCCGGCGTTGTCCTTCGGCCGCCACTGGTTGGCGCCCGCGGGGCTCTTGAACAGCTCCCACTCGTAGCCGAAGAGTATCTCGAAGAAGCTGTTGTCCCAGGTCGTCGGGGTGTTGGTCCAGGTCACCTCGAGACCGCTGGTGATGGTGTCGCCGCCCTTGCCGGAGCCGAAGGCGTTCTTCCAGCCCAGGCCCATCTCCTCGAAGCCGGCGGCCTCGGGGTCGGCGCCCACGTTGTCGGCGGGGCCGGCGCCGTGGGTCTTGCCGAAGGTGTGGCCGCCCGCGATCAGGGCGACGGTCTCCTCGTCGTTCATCGCCATCCGGCGGAACGTCTCGCGGATGTCGCGGGCCGAGGCGACCGGGTCCGGGTTGCCGTTGGGGCCCTCGGGGTTGACGTAGATGAGGCCCATCTGGACGGCGCCGAGCGGGCTCTCCAGGTCACGGTCACCGGTGTAGCGCTCGTCGCCGAGCCAGGTGGTCTCGGGACCCCAGTACACGTCCTCCTCGGCCTCCCACACGTCCTCGCGGCCGCCGGCGAAGCCGAACGTGGTGAAGCCCATGGACTCCAGGGCCACGTTGCCGGAGAGGATCAGCAGGTCGGCCCAGGACAGGTTCTTGCCGTACTTCTTCTTCACCGGCCACAGCAGCCGGCGGGCCTTGTCCAGGTTGGCGTTGTCCGGCCAGCTGTTGAGCGGGGCGAAGCGCTGCTGGCCGGAGCCGGCGCCGCCGCGGCCGTCGCTGATCCGGTAGGTGCCGGCGCTGTGCCAGGCCATGCGGACGACGAGCGGGCCGTAGTGGCCGAAGTCGGCGGGCCACCAGTCCTGCGAGGTGGTCAGCACCTCGGCGATGTCCCGCTTCACGGCGGGCAGGTCGAGGCTCTTGAACGCCTCGGCGTAGTCGAACTCCTCACCCATGGGGTTGCCCACGGCGGGGTTCTTGGCGAGCACCTTCAGGTTGAGGCGCTCGGGCCACCACTGGCGGTTGCCACCGCCCTGGGTGGGGTGCGGGGCGCGCGTGTGCGCGACCGGGCAGCCGCCGCTCTCGCCCTCCGTCTTCGGGTCCGTGACGATCGCGTCGTGGTTCTCAGACATGAAAATCCTTCCGAGCTGGGCGAATCACTGTGCTGAACTGCGAGCGGTGGAACAGCGGGGGCACAGGCCCCAGTAGATGACCTCGGCCTCGTCGACCGTGAAGCCGTGGTCGTCCGAGGCGGTCAGACAGGGTGCGTGGCCGACCGCGCAGTCGACGTCGGCCACGACACCGCAGGACCGGCACACGAGATGGTGGTGGTTGTCCCCGACCCGCCCCTCGTACAGCGCGGGGCTGCCGGGCGGTTCGAGCCGGCGCACGAGTCCCGCCGCGGTGAGCGCGTGCAGGGCCTCGTACACCGCCTGGAGCGAGATGTGGCCCACGCGTGCGCGCACCCCGGAGGCCAGGGCCTCGACACCGAGGTGGTCGCCCTCGCGCACGGCGTCCAGCAGCGCGACGCGGGCGGCCGTCACACGCAGGCCCGCACCGCGCAGTTCCTCCGCGGTCGTCTCTGGCCGGGATGCGGTCATGCGGGCGAACCTACAGCCGTAAACACGATGGATTCAAGAAAACGAGGAGTCAAAGTTTGATGAGTCCTGCGGGCGGTCCGGTGAACGGCGGGTGCCGCACGTCCCCGGCCGGTGTCAGCGCCCCGTCAAGCGCACGTCAGAGGGCTGTCAAGGCCGCTCCCGCCGCCGTCAGGGAGCCGTCAACGGCGGCCGCACCGGGCCGGACGGGAGGTTTGCTCGTCCTGTCCGATCCCTCCTCCGCACCGTTCAGGAGCCCGCGATGGCCGATGCGGCCTTCGTCCTCACCACCCTCGCCCTCTTCGCGCTGGTCGCTCTCGTTGCCAAGGGGGTGACGAAGCTGTGACCGCCTCCGCCCTCGAACAGGGCATCGGCCTGGCCGTGGCCGTCGCCCTGCTGGGCTACCTCGTCCTCGCCCTGCTCTTCCCGGAGAGGTTCTGAGCCGCCCCATGGGTCCCGTACTCTCCGGCGCGCTCCAGGCGCTCGCCCTCGTCGGCGCCCTGGCGCTCGTCCACGTCCCCCTCGGCGCCTACATGGCCCGGGTCTACTCCTCCGGCCGGCACCTGCGCGTGGAGCGGTGGCTCTACCGCGGCATCGGCGCCGACCCGGACGCCCCCATGCGCTGGCCCGCCTATCTGCGCGGCGTCCTCGCCTTCTCGGCGGCCGGGGTGCTCTTCCTGTACCTGCTGCAACGCGTGCAGGGGCTGCTGCCGCTCTCGTCCGGCTTCCGGGCCGTCGACCCGGACCAGGCGTTCAACACCGCCGTCTCCTTCGTGACCAACACCAACTGGCAGTCGTACTACGGCGAACAGACCATGGGCCACGTGGTGCAGACCGCCGGGCTCGCGGTGCAGAACTTCGTCTCGGCGGCCGTCGGCATCGCCGTCGCCATGGCCCTCGTCCGGGGCTTGGCCCGCGGCCGCACGGGCGAACTCGGCAACTTCTGGACCGACCTGGTCCGGGGCGTCGTCCGCATTCTGCTGCCGGGCGCGGCGATCGCCGCCGTGGTGCTGGTGGCGTGCGGCGTGCTGCAGAACTTCTCCGGCATCCACGAGGTCGGCCGGTTCACCGGCGGGGCGCAGCAGTGGAACGGCGGCGCGGTCGCCTCCCAGGAGGCCATCAAGGAGCTGGGCACCAACGGCGGTGGCTACTTCAACGCCAACAGCGCCCACCCCTTCGAGAATCCGGGCCCGTTCACCAACCTCTTCGAGGTCTTCCTCCTCCTCGTCGTCCCGTTCTCACTGCCGCGCACCTTCGGGATCATGGTCGGCTCGCTGCGGCAGGGGTACGCCGTCCTCGCCGCCATGGCCACCCTGTGGGCGGGTTTCGTCGCGCTCATGATGTGGGCGGAGTTCGGCGCCCACGAGGGGGCGCTCGGCGTCGCGGGCGGGGCGATGGAGGGCAAGGAGGTCCGCTTCGGCGTCGGCGGCTCCGCACTGTTCGCCGCCTCGACGACGCTCACTTCGACCGGCGCGGTGGACTCCTCCCACTCCTCGTTCACCGGACTGGGCGGCGGCCTCGCCCTGCTCGGCATGATGCTGGGCGAGATCGCGCCCGGCGGCACCGGCTCGGGCCTGTACGGCATGCTCGTCATGGCGGTGCTCGCGGTGTTCGTCGCGGGGCTGCTGGTCGGCCGCACCCCGGAATACCTGGGCAAACGGATCGGCATCCGCGAGATCCGGCCGGCCGCCTGCTCTCTGCTGGTCACCCCGGCGCTGGTGCTCGTCTTCACCGCCGCCGCCATGGCGCTGCCCACCCCGCGCAACTCCCCGCTCAACCCCGGAGCGCACGGCTTCACCGAGATTCTCTACGCCTACACCTCCGCCGCCAACAACAACGGCTCGGCCTTCGCCGGGCTGAACGCCGACACGCAGTGGTTCAACACCACCCTCGGCATCGTCATGCTGCTGGGCCGGTTCCTGCCGATGGTGTTCGTCCTCGCCCTCGCCGGCGCGCTCGCCGGGCAGCGCCCGGTGCCGGTGACGGCGGGCACCCTGCACACCGGGAAACCGCTGTTCACCGG